>NZ_PSRU01000050.1:0-5294 GCF_003000935.1 Escherichia sp. R1 | reverse complement strand
GAGAACCGCGCCTGATGCCTCGGTTAAGGCGCTGAAATATGCCGCAGCGGTTGAACGTTCGCTGTGTGAGAAACTTTGTGCGGATGTGAACTACAGCGGCCTGATTTGCAAAAATCCGTTCCACCTGGAATGGCTGGTGATGGAGTGGCGCGAGGAAGCCTATACCCTCGATGAACTGGCTGATTATCTCGATTTGAGCGCCTCAGAGCGTCGTAGCATCGATAAACATTACGGGATGGGGCGAAACTGCCACCTGTTCGAAATGACGCGCAAATGGGCTTACAGGGCGATTCGTCAGGGCTGGCCAGCGTTCTCACAGTGGCTTGAAGCGGTGATCCAGCGTGTCGAAATGTACAATGCATCGCTTCCCGTTCCGCTTTCACTGGCTGAATGTCGGGCTATTGGCAAGAGCATTGCGAAATACACGCACAGGAACTTCACGCCGGAAACTTTCGCACAGTATGTGGCTGATACGCACACGCCAGAAATTCAGGCTGCACGCGGTCGCAAGGGCGGTTCTAAGTCTAAGCGCAGCACAGTAGCTACATCTGCACGCACGCTGAAACCGTGGGAGGCATTAGGGATCAGTCGCGCCTGGTATTACCAACTGAAAAAACGAGGTCTCGTAGAGTAGACCAAATAAGCCTATATCAGATAACAGCGCCTTTCTGGCGTCTTTTTGAGCAGCAGGTTTTTTGCCGTTTTTCCCCGTTCAGCCCTGCAATGGCGCGGCTTTCCGCGTGATTGTGGTGGTAGTGCTCGCCGCAGTCTCATGACCGAGCGTAGCGAGCGAATGAGCGAGGAAGCACCAGGGAATCGGAACACGGATGGAGGCACTTACGCGTCTGGGTTTGGGGATGTCTCCAGATCGTACTTAAGTTCCTTAAGTGCTTGTAATATCCTGTCTTTTTTATAGCATAGCTCGCCTGTTTTTGTGTCTACCAGTCCTGCTTCGATCAGTAGCCCAGCCGCGAGAAAGAGCCGGTGATTGCGTTCCCGTCGTTGTTTTTTTCCCTCGATTCGTTTTTGGACCGCCTGTTTTCGTTCGCTCTCCTGTGCCTGTAAGTCGTTTTTTTCCGCTGTTGCCAGTACGTGGAGAAGTTTGCGTTCCTGTTCTGTGAGTCCGGCTTCGTTGTCGATCAGGTCAATAATCTGTCTCTGTCGTGCGGTCTGTTCTCCGAGCTTCCTGATGAATCCGATCCGTTTCTTCAGCCATTCGATGTTGCTGATGCGCATGTTCGTGATGCTCCCTGGTGTTTTTTTGCGGTGTGTTGTGGTCGTGCAGTATATCGCTTGCGGTCGGCGGGTGCAGGGGGTATCTTCCGTGCTAATTCGTAAAATTAGAAGGAAGCGCACTTATATGTTTCTCTCCTTCGTCGAGAAACAGTGCGCTCCTGCAGAGGGCTGAAACCGTGGCAACCTATCACCTCAGCGTTAAATTTGGTGGCAAGGGGCAGGCTGCAAACCACGCCGATTACATCGAGCGCAAAGAGAAATACCGCGACCGTCAGGATTTGGAATATTCCGCACACGGAAACATGCCGGAATGGGCCAGGGATAATCCTTCCCATTTCTGGCAGGCGGCTGACCAGTTTGAACGTGCGAACGGTTCGACCTATAGGGAACTTGAAATTGCATTACCCCGTGAACTGACACCGGAACAGCGCCTTGAACTGGTGCAGGATTTTGTACGTCAGGAAGCTGGCGAACGGCACGCCTGGAGTTTTGCCATTCACAATCCGAAAGCGAGCATTGACGGCGGCGAACAGCCTCATGCGCATATCATGATGAGTCAGCGTGTGAATGATGGCATTGAACGTACACCGGAACAGTATTTCCGGCGCTATAACGCCAGGTATCCCGAGCGGGGAGGTGCGAAAAAGGATTCCGGAAGCCTGACTCTCACTCAGCAAAAAGAGCAGTTGCGGGAATTGCGAAAACGCTGGGAGGTGAAGCACAACGAACATATGAGAAAGCATGGCTTTGAAAGGGGCTTCATTGACTGCCGGACGCTGAAAGAACAGGGCATTGAACGACGTCCCGAAGTGCATCTGGGTTTTGAAGCTGCCGGACGGCTTGATGATGCCCAGCGTCATGACATCATGCAAAAACGGTCTGAACCGGACTATTCCCGCCATCTTGAACAGGCGCGAACGGTCGGGCATGACATCAGGGAATGGCTGGACACTCCGGTTAAGCAACATGAACTGGTCAGAAGGCTGCAACATGATGTTGCGCGGGAGCATGGCTTTGACATGAGAGACAGAGTGAGCAGACAGAACCGAACTGCACCTGAACGGGTTAAATCACCGTCACGTGGATTTTCTATGGGATTCTGAACATGGCCAGCACAGAAGAAAAATTACTTACGCTCCTGTTATCGGTGGAGCATCTGCAACATACCGCAATGGAGCAACAGAAAGCTGTTGCTGATTCTCTGGCTGTGGCAAGGGAAACTCTTCGCGGATATCGGGATATTTCTGACGGTGTGGCAAAACAGGTCAGGGATGAAGTCAGAAATGAGGTGCAGAAGCTGGACGTGGCAGGACTGATAGGTGAGCGCATCAGCCAGGATTTTCAGCGGCTGGAAGAGTCAGTCGCAAACATGAAGGCAAACGCGGATGCCCTGAACAGGGATATTGCGACAATTCACAGCAATATCGTGCAGGAATACAACACCCTTAAAGGGTATAGCTGGAAATGGCTGGGTGGGGTGTCAGTGGCTTTTCTGGTTATGTTCTGTGTGCTCGGATGGGGAATGAAAACAATACTCGACAGGAACTACAACGCCACAGCGGCGGTGTATCAGAAAGTTGTGACACTGGAAGATAAACTGGTGGAGAAACCTGTCACGGGGAAGAGCCGGAAAAACTGACGCGCTTCGCTTGTCCAACGCCTCACGACCCGCGAAAGAATTTCGCGAACCGTTCACCGTTTTTTTCAATATGATTCTGTCTGCTTTGGTCGATAAAGCAGACGATAGTATTCCAGCCTTCGTATATATAACGGTACGTGCTCATCAGTAAGAGCTGGCGGTATTGTGTTATCAGGGGGAAGTTTTTTCAGATACTCACGAAATGCCTGGCTTGATGCCATAAAATCTACAGTAGCATCGATAATATGTGGGGTGTTTTCACCTAATTTTGCCATGATGATAATCCTTATATTATCACGGTTTGTGAATGATAGGGTGTCACTATTATTTATGCGTTAGTGAACCAGAAAAAATCCCCCGTTGGCATAGGGGGATATGTAAGGAGAAATAACTTCGCAGGTGTTCTTGTTTGTATAACGTGAAAAGACTGCACGCAACTTAATAAGTCTGCCGTACTTACTTTCAGTTTTCAACATAAGGTTTATAACAATGTATGGAATGGAAGTGAGCTTTAAGGTTTCAGCTCTAAAAAATAAAATATTTATTAGTTGGCTGGTTGTTGTTCTTGTTCTGTATGTATATAAACACTATCGACATATTATGACCGGGAACATTCCTTACCCCCTCTGCGCTCGCAGAGGTTTTTTTTGTCATTAATTAATAATGAACTGAAATGCAGTTCCGATACCTCCATTTGCACATTATCCCTGACATATGGTACCGGAACCGCATTAATTTTATGTTATAAGAGTTTATTTTTAATGTCCAGATGGTTTAATAGTATTTATATGTAATTAGCTGTATGGATAGTACTGGTTTTATTGTATAACTTGTCGTTTTTTTTTATTGTTTTTGTGTGGTGTGCTAATCTTTAAGTTATAAAAAAACCCCTTGGAATACAGGGGCAAAAGTAAGGAAAACAAATGGATGCTCAGTTTGTGTGACACTTTAAACTAATGGAACTATAGAGTGGAGGTTGTTACAGTCGCTTTTATAAAACAGCAACCAGTTTTTTTCAATAGTCTGATGATGGTTGTGACAGTTTTGTGATATTGTTCAAAATGTTTCTTGTTGAATGTTTGTTTTTTGGTCTATTGGTGTCTGGTTTTATTTTTTCTGCTATTACATATCAAGAAATGTGATTGGTGTAGCAAGAGTGGAATGCGATGTGGATAAACTAATTGGTTGTCGAATCTAATTTACTTAGAAAACTACACTTGTTTTTGTGTATGAATTTAGTGAATTTGTCTGTCTATGTGTTTTCGTGCATTTATAAATCCTTCGTCAGGATCTTAAATTTAGTGTTGAATATGTAGGGCCTGTACGGTAATTATTATTTAGCGTAGCTACTTCATCGTTGTTCGAACACAACCAACAACCTGTAATTGTTGTTTCTCTTGGTTCCCCACTTTTGTGGGGTTTTTTATCTCTTCCGTGCATCGTAAAGCGCGGACTCCTTCTGGAAAGGTTGTTTTAGGGCATCACTGAGGCATTTTTTGCGTTTGTGAATATTGAGCATCCGATAACTAAAATATTTCCCATAGACTCTGATTCTTGCCACCGACCCCAGGTCGGTTTTTTTTTGTCCTGGCGAGATGTGAAGTTTGGAAACAGGAAACCCCGTCAGAGCGCCACGCACCAGGGGAGAAAACTTGTCGTTTTGAGCCGTTCGGTGTTCAGAACGCACGAAACCGATCGCACATCGCTTTCGTGCATAGTTATGCAACGCCCTGAAAACGATTCTGACGCGTTTTTCTGGTTTGGCCTGGTGTTTTCTTGTCTTTTTGCGTTTTTTGCGCCAGAAAGCGACTGAGGGCGTTTTAAGGGGGGCGTACAACGGGAGTTATGGTAAATGGATCGGGTTTTCGGGAAGGTTCGACAGGATTTGCCGTTGGGTGTAGTGTAAGCGACTGAAAAACAAACGCCCCTGAAATCATGTCCAGATCCGGCAAGATTCAACATGAAATACAGAGGGCGTGTAGGTCGCATAACCCGGAGAGAATCGTAACACATGAGCGCCGCGCTTCAATACTTCGACGAAAATTTACCCCATCGTCCCTATCACACGGATGATCTCGCTTTTGGTCTTCGCATCTCCGGCAAAGGGCGTGCGCTTCTTGCGCGGTACATACAGCAGAACCAGCCTCATGCGCAGTTCTGGCTGGTTTTTGACGTTGACCGCGAGGGGGCTGCGATTGACTGGAGCGACCGGAACGCTCCCGCGCCGAACATCACCGTTAAAAATCCTGTGAACGGACACGCTCACCTGCTCTACGCACTCAACATCGCCGTGAGAACCGCGCCTGATGCCTCGGTTAAGGCGCTGAAATATGCCGCAGCGGTTGAACGTTCGCTGTGTGAGAAACTTTGTGCGGATGTGAACTACAGCGGCCTGATTTGCAAAAATCCGTTCCACCTG
>NZ_PSRU01000004.1:0-284320 GCF_003000935.1 Escherichia sp. R1 | reverse complement strand
CCGTCCGCCACTCGTCAGCAAAGCAGCAAGCTGCTTCCTGTTACCGTTCGACTTGCATGTGTTAGGCCTGCCGCCAGCGTTCAATCTGAGCCATGATCAAACTCTTCAATTTAAAAGTTTGATGCTCAAAGAATTAAACTTCGTAATGAATTACGTGTTCACTCCTGAGACTTGGTATTCATTTTTCGTCTTGCGACGTTAAGAATCCGTATCTTCGAGTACCCACACAGATTGTCTGATAAATTGTTAAAGAGCAGTGCCGCTTCGCTTTTTCTCAGCGGCGCGGGGTGTGCATAATACGCTTTCCCGCTACAGAGTCAAGCATTTTTTTGCTTTTCTCTGTTGAGATTCTCAGGAGAACCCCGCTGACCCGGCGGCGTGTTTGCCGTTGTTCCGTGTCAGTGGTGGCGCATTATAGGGAGTTATTCCGGCCTGACAAGAGGAAATTTAAAATAATTTTCCGACCGCGCATTTTTTCAGCAAAAGCCCCGTTAATGTGCCATAAAACAAGCAATTTGCCGTTTTTGCAACCGTAATCACACTTCCTGGTGGCATACTAAGAAGGAATAAAAAGAAAAAGGAAGATTAGTAATGCCTTTAAGCGCACAACAGTTAGCTGCACAGAAAAACCTTTCGTATGTTCTGGCTGAGAAGCTGGCGCAGCGGATCTTAAAAGGTGAATATGAACCCGGCACCATTTTGCCTGGTGAGATTGAGCTGGGCGAGCAATTTGGAGTGAGTCGTACAGCGGTACGCGAAGCGGTCAAAACGTTAACGGCAAAAGGGATGGTTTTACCGCGACCGCGAATTGGTACCCGAGTCATGCCACAATCGAACTGGAATTTTCTTGATCAGGAATTGCTTACCTGGTGGATGACAGAAGAGAACTTTCATCAGGTCATCGATCACTTTCTGGTTATGCGTATCTGTCTGGAGCCGCAAGCTTGCCTACTGGCAGCAAAGGTTGGCACCGCGGAACAGAAGGCGCATCTCAATACGTTAATGGCCGAAATGGCGGCATTAAAAGAGAACTTTCGCCGTGAACGCTGGATCGAAGTCGATATGGCCTGGCATGAGCATATCTATGAAATGAGCGCCAATCCGTTTTTGACCTCATTCGCCTCGCTATTCCATTCGGTTTATCACACTTACTTCACGTCAATTACCAGCGACACAGTGATAAAGCTGGATCTGCACCAAGCGATTGTCGATGCGATTATCCAAAGCGATGGCGACGCGGCATTTAAAGCTTGTCAGGCGCTGCTACGCTCACCAGATAAGTGATAACCCGATAACAGGACATTGAATGAGCGATAAAAAGAAGCGCAGTATGGCGGGTTTGCCGTGGATCACGGCGATGGCCTTCTTCATGCAGGCACTTGATGCCACTATTCTGAATACCGCCTTACCCGCAATCGCTCATAGCCTTAATCGTTCTCCTCTCGCGATGCAATCAGCCATCATCAGTTATACGCTGACGGTGGCGATGCTTATTCCGGTAAGCGGATGGCTAGCCGATCGCTTCGGTACACGTCGCATTTTTACCCTTGCCGTGAGTCTGTTCACGTTGGGTTCTCTGGCCTGCGCACTTTCCAACTCGCTACCACAGCTGGTTGTCTTCCGGGTTATTCAGGGGATAGGCGGCGCAATGATGATGCCTGTTGCTCGGCTGGCCTTACTGCGCGCTTATCCTCGTAATGAACTTCTTCCTGTATTGAATTTTGTCGCCATGCCGGGTCTGGTGGGGCCAATTTTAGGCCCCGTTCTTGGCGGCGTGCTGGTCACCTGGGCAACCTGGCACTGGATATTTTTAATCAATATCCCCATAGGTATTGCGGGCCTTCTTTACGCGCGCAAACATATGCCCAATTTCACCACCGCACGACGCAGATTCGATATCACTGGCTTTTTGCTGTTTGGCCTCAGCCTTGTTCTCTTCTCAAGCGGAATAGAGCTATTCGGGGAAAAGATTGTCGCCAGCTGGATTGCCTTGACGGTAATTGTCACCAGCATCGGGTTACTGCTTCTCTATATTCTCCATGCGCGACGCACGCCAAACCCATTAATTTCATTAGATTTATTTAAAACCCGCACTTTCTCGATCGGTATCGTAGGCAATATTGCAACCCGTCTGGGGACCGGCTGTGTACCGTTCCTTATGCCATTGATGTTACAGGTAGGATTTGGGTATCAGGCGTTTATTGCTGGCTGTATGATGGCACCGACAGCGTTAGGTTCCATTATTGCAAAATCGATGGTTACCCAAGTCTTACGTCGTCTGGGCTATCGCCATACGTTAGTGGGGATCACGGTGATTATAGGGCTAATGATCGCTCAGTTCTCTTTGCAATCACCAGCAATGGCGATATGGATGCTGATCTTGCCGTTGTTTATATTAGGGATGGCTATGTCGACACAATTTACCGCGATGAATACCATCACACTTGCCGATCTGACCGATGACAACGCCAGCAGCGGTAACAGTGTTCTGGCGGTCACGCAGCAACTGTCGATCAGTTTAGGCGTTGCTGTAAGTGCGGCAGTCCTTCGCGTTTACGAAGGGATGGAAGGCACAACGACAGTCGAACAATTCCACTATACGTTTATCACGATGGGCATTATTACTGTTGCTTCAGCAGCAATGTTCATGCTACTGAAAACAACCGATGGTAATAATTTGATCAAAAGACAGCGTAAATCTAAGCCGAACCACGTTCCATCAGAATCGGAGTAAGTTGTAATCGTTGTTGCTGTAGGGTCGGCTGGGTTATCCGATGGATGAGTACATCAATCGCCAGCTCCCCCAGTTCATCTTTCGGTTGGTGTATAGTTGTTAATGGTGGCGTCATAAAGCTTGCCAGTTCGATATCGTCATAGCCAATCACCGCGATATCCTGCGGAACCTGTAACTCTGCCTGATATAACGCCTGGTAAACGCCAACAGCCATAGCGTCATTTCCGGTAAAGACGGCCTGAGGACGCAGCGGATGTGATAACAGTTGGCGCATAGCGTCAAACCCGCCGTTAAATTCAAAATCACCAGTGACTTCATAGCCATCAGGAATGTTGAGACCCGCACGTTTCATCGCCGCCCGATAACCTTCCAACCGCAGGCGCGCCGGAGTTTTATCCAGCGGACCGGTAATACAGGCAATACGGGTATGACCTTTATCGATCAGATATTGCGTTGCTAAGTCTCCGCCCAGCAACGAGTTATCCTGAATAAGATCGCTGTCGCCATCGAACGGAGCCCAGTCCATCATCACGGTAGGCACTGTCGGATAACGTTGCATGATTTCACGCGAAGGCTGATGCGTTTCGGTGCACAGTAACAGCAAGCCATCAACGCGTTTTTGCATCAGCGTTTCCAGATTACGATTCATCCGCTGTTCATCGCCTTCGGTATTGCAAAGGACAAGACTATAACCGCGTTCGAAGCAGCTGCGTTCAACGCCACGCACCAGTTCTGAATAGAAAGGATTGGTACTGGCAGTGATCAACATGCCAATGGTATGTGTTTGATTGAGTTTGAGGCTACGCGCCAGAGCTGATGGCGCGTAATTGAGTTCTTTAATCGCCGCTTCAACTTTGGCTGTAATCGCTTCACTGACGAAGCGATCTTTATTGATAACGTGAGAAACTGTTGAGGTAGAAACGCCCGCCAGGCGGGCAACATCTTTCATTGTAGCCAAGCGTCACCTCTGCCTGTCTAAAAATGCGTCGATCTCTTCACGCCACGGTACGGAAGGTTGTGCGCCTTTACGTGTTACGGCAATCGCAGCGGCTGCATGGGCAAAACGAATCGCCTCTGGCAATGTTTTTTCTTCCAGCAACGCCGTGATTAACGCGCCGTTAAAGGTATCTCCGGCAGCAATGGTATCGACAGCCTGCACCCGGAATCCAGGAACGCGCTGACCTTCACCATTCACGCTAGCCCATACACCACGACTTCCTAAAGTAATCAGTACAGTACGGATACCTTTTTCATGCAGTACCTGCGCCGCCTTCGCTGCATCTTCATCATTTTCAACACGAATACCGGTGAGCTTTTCTGCTTCCGTTTCGTTTGGCGTAATAATGTCCACCAGCGCCAGAAGTTCGTCAGGAAGTTCGCGAGCCGGAGCCGGGTTAAGCGCAACGATAGTCTTATTTTGATGGGCGATTTTCGCCGCTGCCATCACACTTTCGAGTGGTGATTCCAGCTGCATTAATAATGCCGACGCGTTGGCAATACGCTCACGTTGCGCTTCCACCAGCGCCGGGGAAAGGGCAGCATTAGCGCCGGCATGAATACCGATGACATTCTCACCTTCGCCATTAACAAAAATCAGCGCCACACCTGTTGATTCGCCTTTGATCACGCTGACCGGAGAAATATCGATGTTATCAGTGGCGAGCTGCTGGCGAACGCTCTCACCAATGCTGTCATCGCCAGTGCAGGCAATAAACGCGATATTCGCACCGCTACGCCCAGCAGCCACCGCCTGATTCGCGCCTTTGCCGCCAAATGCAACCTGATAGTGGTTACCGGTTACGGTTTCGCCTGGAGTAGGAAAAGATTGAAGATTAAGAATGTGGTCAGCATTAATGCTGCCAAGAACAACGAGGCTGCCTGCGTTTTGCATATTCGGGATGTCCATAAAATGCGCCACCGTGTTAGGGTGGCGCGTGCCCTGCTTTTCTTTATATTACACGTTCATCTGTCGATGACGTATTTATGTCACCATCAGGTCATGTAACCTGATTAAAACTACTGCTTAACAACCAGTTTCAGATCAACCGGATACTTAGCCTGAACTTTCTCGCCTTTCAGCACTTTATCTGCGGTTTCGACGCCTTTCGCGCCAATCTGATCGGGTAGCTGAGCGATAGTCGCTGCTAGTTTGCCATCATTCACCGCTTTTTCGCCATCCGGTGTACCGTCAAATCCGACGACCATCACATCCGATTTACCGGCAGTTTGCAGTGCGCGCAGCGCGCCCAGCGCCATTTCATCATTCTGCGCGAATACAGCCTGAACATCCGGATGAGCGGTCAACAGGTTCTGCATTACGTTCAAACCTTTGGTGCGATCAAAATCTGCAGGCTGGCTGGCAAGAACATTAAACTTGTGAGCAGCAACGGCCTGCTGGAAACCTTCGCCACGTTCACGGGCTGCGGATGTACCGGCAATGCCTTGCAGCTCGATAACTTTGGCACCTTCACCCGCTTTCTTCGCGATGTAATCACCGGCGATTTTGCCGCCCAGTACGTTATCAGATGCAATGTGGCTCACCACTTCACCTTTCGTTGCCTGGCGGTCAAGAGTGATAACCGGGATGTTCGCCTGGTTAGCCATCTTTACAGCATTACCTACTGCGTCGGAGTCGGTCGGGTTAATCAGCAGAATTTTGGTACCGCGAACGGTTAAGTCCTGCACGTTCGCCAGCTCTTTCGCCGGGTTGTTCTGGGAGTCCAGCACCACCAGGTTATAGCCAAGTTTATCCGCCTCTTTCTGCGCGCCATCTTTCAGCGATACAAAGAACGGGTTGTTAAGCGTGGAGACCACCAGCGCGATGGTGTCTTTTGCCATCGCATTCGCACTGACGGTGGCGCTTAGCGCAACAGCGGAAACCAGGGTAGCCAGTTTTTTCATGTTCATATTCAAGATGTCCTGTAGTCGTTATTACTGCTTTTTGTTGTCTACCAGCACCGCCAGCAAAATCACCACCGCTTTGACGATCATCTGGTAATAGGAGGAAACACCTAACAAATTCAATCCATTATTAAGGAAGCCAAGAATTAATGCGCCGATCAACGTCCCAACAATGCGACCTTTTCCGCCCGCCAGACTCGTACCGCCCAGAACCACCGCAGCAATAGCATCCAGCTCATAGCCAGTCCCCGCAGTGGGTTGTGCGGAGGAGAGACGCGCCACTTCAATGATCCCGGCCAGCGATGCCAGCAGACCACAAAGAGAATAGACGATGATTTTGATTTTATTGACGTTGATACCAGAAAGACGCGTTGCCGCTTCGTTGCCGCCCAGCGCGTAGATGTAACGCCCCAGACGCGTGTGATGCAGCATGTACCAGGCCGCGAGGAAGACAATCCCCATGATCCAGACTGGCGTCGGTACGCCCAGCGGACGACCAATACCAAACCAGCCAAACAGATCGGCGTTCTCAGTAAAGCCGGTATTCACTGGGCTACCATTGGTATAAACCATGGTCACGCCGCGCAGTAAAAGCATCATAACCAGCGTAGCGATAAACGCCTGGACGCGACCTTTCGCTACAATCACCCCAGTTACCGCACCAATTGCGGCACCTAACGCGAGAGCGGCAGCGACAGCCACCAGCGCATTGACTTCAATGCCGACGATAGATGCAGCAACTGCGCCGGTCAGCGCCAACAGAGAACCTACCGACAAGTCGATACCCGACGTCAGGATCACCAGCGTCATCCCGACCGCCATAATGGCGTTCACCGAGGTTTGCTGAAGAATATTGAATAAGTTATTGATGGTGAAAAAGTTCGGGCTTAACGTCGAGACAATCGCGATCAGCACCAGCAGAGCGATAAGCGATTTCTGCTCCATCAGCCACGCTTTCGTGAAATAACGGCGACCAGAGACAGTCTGGGTTGTCATTTTTTTACTCCTGATTCACGCGATTAAGCTTGCCCACAGCGGCAGCCATTAACACTTCCTGGGTGGCCTGCTCACGAGTAAATTCCCCGCTGAGATGCCCTTCATGCATGACGATGATGCGATCGCTCATGCCTAATACTTCTGGCATCTCCGATGACACCAGAATGATGCTCAAGCCATCGGCTTTGAACTGGTTAATCAGTTGATAGATCTCTTTTTTCGCGCCGACATCTACGCCACGGGTAGGCTCATCGAGGATCAACACTTTAGGGCGTGTCATCAGACCACGGGCAATCGCTACTTTTTGCTGATTGCCACCGGAAAGCAGACCAATTGCCTGTTCCATCGATGGCGTTTTCACATTAAACAGACGAATGAAATCACTCACAGCCTGCTGTTCATCGGCATGCTTCAAACTGCCGCCAGCACGGCTGAAGTAGCGCAGCGCGGTCAGCGACATGTTCTCTTTTACTGACATGCCCAGCACTAAACCGTCACGTTTACGGTCTTCGGAGATATAAACAATGCCGTTTGCCAGGCCATCCTGCGGCGAACGGGTAACGACTTCATGCCCATCCAGGGTGACGTAACCGCTTGTGCGCGGCAGTGCACCGTAGAGCACTTTCATCAGTTCGGTACGCCCAGCGCCCATCAAACCAGAGACGCCAAGAATTTCGCCTTTGCGTAAAGTAAAAGAGACATCGTTAACGCCAGGTCCGCAGAGATTATCGACTTTCAGGCGGATATCTCCCGGCGCTTTGTCCAGGTGCGGATATTGATCTTCCAGCTTGCGGCCCACCATCATCTCAATCAGAGAATCTTCGGTCAGTGATGCCACTTCGCGCTCAGCAATAAATTGTCCGTCACGAAAAACGGTAACGTCATCGCAAATCTCGAAGATTTCTTTCATGCGGTGGGAGATATAGACAATACCACGGCCTTGCGATTTCAGCTCGCGGATGACGCGGAACAAGGATTCGGTTTCGGTATCGGTCAGCGCATCGGTCGGTTCATCCATAATGATGACTTTCGACTCAAAGCTCAGCACTTTGGCGATTTCAACCATTTGCTGGTCACCGATGGAAAGATCGCCCACCAGCTTGTCGCTTTTAAAGCGCAGGTTAAGTTTAGCCAGCAATTTATCCGCTTCGGCATACATGGTTTTCCAGTCAATTTTGCCAAAGCGATTAACAAACTCACGACCAAGGAAAATGTTTTCGGCAATGGTTAACTGCGGGATCAGGTTCAGTTCCTGGTGGATAATCCCAATCCCGGCTTCCTGGGAAGATTTCGGCCCGGTAAATGTCGTTTCTTTCCCCAACCATAAAAGCGTACCGGCATCGCGAGTATAGATACCAGTAAGCACTTTCATCATGGTGGATTTACCCGCGCCGTTTTCGCCCACCAGCGCCATCACGCGGCCCGGATAGACATTTAACGCTGCGCCCGAGAGGGCTTTTACGCCCGGGAAGGCTTTATCGATGCCTTTAAGCTGAAGTAATGCTTCCATGACGGCCTCAGAACGTCACGCCAGCACAGAGAATGATATTCGCATACGGAGAACATTCTCCGCTGCGAATTACCGCCTGACTTTCTGCGGTTTGTTGTTTGAATTGTTCATGCGTGGTGTAACGAATTTCAATGGTGTTTCCCTGGTGTTTTTGCAGCTGCTCAAGGTGAGTGAGCAACGTTTCGTGGAGTTGCGGATTATGTTGTTTGATCTCTTCCGCGATAATGACAGCCTCGACCTGCATTTCATTTGTGACTACACCCAGCACCTGCATAAAAGAAGGTACACCCTGGGTTAATGCCATATCGATACGCGTTGTACTTTTGGGGATGGGTAAACCAGCATCACACACCACCAGCGTATCGGTATGTCCCAGTCGGGAGATCACCGATGAAATATCAGAATTAAGAACGGTGCCTTTTTTCATTTTTTTCTCCATCAGCGAAACGTTTCGCTGACCCGCAGTTTAATCCTGACTGAGTTGGGAAAACCATCGTGACGTTACGGAAATGTGATCAACCTCGAAACGTTTTACATGGTGATTAACCATGAAAACAAAAACGCCCCCTTATGGAGAAAGGAGGCGTCTGGCGTTAGATTTCGACCTGAGTACCCAGTTCGATAACTCTGTTTGGCGGGATTTCAAATTGATCCGGTGCCCGCAGCGCATTACGTTGCAGCAGCAAGTACAGCTTGCCGCGCAGACGCAAATACCACGGGCGTTTGCCGAGGATCAACGACTCATGCGACATAAAGAAGGAGGTTTCCATCATCCGGCAACTTAATCCTTCCAGACCGCAGCGGTGGAAAACTTCTTCCACGTTTGGCGTTTCTCGCCAACCATAACTTGCCACCACGCGCCAGAAAGTGGGCGACAGTTGTTCAATCTGTACCCGACGGACGTTATGGACATATGGCGCGTCTTCGGTGCGCAGAGTTAACAGAATCACCCGCTCATGCAATACCTTGTTATGTTTCAGGTTATGCATCAGCGCAAAGGGAATGACGTTGATTGCACGCGACATATACACCGCGGTCCCAGGCACGCGAACGGGCGGTGATTTCTCCAGCGAAGCAATCATCGCTTCCAGAGAGTTACCATGTTCATGCATCCGCCGCAGCAAGCGGAAACGCTCGCTCTTCCAGGTGGTCATCACGATAAACATCACCGTACCGAGGCTCAATGGCAACCAGCCGCCGGAGAGCAGTTTATCGAGGTTAGCGGTGAACAAGGGAATATCGACACAAAGGAAAGCAATCAGGATCAGCGCAACAAAATACTTATTCCAGTGCCAGTTCTGACGTGCCACGGTAGTCGAGAGAATAGACGTCAGCACCATGGTTCCGGTCACCGCAATCCCGTACGCCGCCGCCAGGTTGCTGGAGTGCTCAAAGCTGACAATCACAATCACGACCGCGACATAGAGCATCCAGTTCACAAAGGGAATATAGATTTGCCCTGACTCCATTTCGGAAGTGTGAATAATGCGCATCGGCGACAAATATCCCAGACGTACCGCCTGACGCGTCAATGAGAAGACGCCAGAGATAACCGCCTGCGAGGCAATTACCGTCGCCAGTGCGGCGATGATCAGCAGCGGGATCAGCGCCCAGTCCGGTGCCAACAGGAAGAACGGGTTCTTAATCGCTTCCGGATTCTTTAACAACAGCGCTCCCTGGCCGAAGTAATTAAGGGTTAAGGAAGGCAATACGACGGTGAACCACGCCAGACGAATAGGGAACTTACCAAAGTGCCCCATATCAGCATACAGCGCCTCGACCCCCGTAATCGACAGCACCACTGCCCCTAATGCAATAAAAGAAACCGTTTTGTATTCAAGGAAGAAATGCACCGCCCACATCGGATTCAGTGCATGCAGCACTTCCGGGTTAACAATAATGCTACGTAACCCCAGCCCTGCCAGAATCAAAAACCAGGTCAGCATGATCGGCGCAAACAGCTTACCGACCATAGCCGTGCCATGTTTTTGAATCATGAATAATAATGTGAGAACGATAATTGAGAGGGGAACTATCCAGGTATCCAGCTGCGGGGCGACGATTTCCAGACCTTCAATGGCGGACATCACCGAAATAGCGGGAGTAATGACGACTTCACCATAGAAAAAGCTGCCGCCGATTAGCCCCATAATCACCAGCATTGATGTGGTTCGCGCCGACGTATTACGCCCGGCAAGCGACATCAACGTCAGGATCCCCCCTTCACCGGCGTTATCTGCCCGCATCACGAAGGTGAGATATTTAATGGAAACCACAAAGATTAGCAGCCAGAAGATCAGCGATAAAAAGCCAAACACGGCATCGCGTTCAACGCCAAAACCAAACTGGCCGGACAAACATTCACGAAGTGTATATAACGGGCTGGTACCAATATCGCCGTAGACAACTCCAATCGCCGCGAGGGTAATCGCGGGCAATGATTGCTTATTATCAGTGCTCATAGACTAGTCTTTCGTTGAAATATGAAATGTGTGCTTAGTCCCTTGGCCCACAAAAAAGCGCACAGTATGCACGATTAACGGCAAAATCGTACTCCTAAATGCGGCCACATTAACCTGGCTCAAAGAAAAATACCCCTCCTTTGAGACTATTTTAGCCACCAGCAAGAAACGTCTATACTCGCAATTTACGCAGAACTTTTGATGAAAGGACGCCACTTCATTATGGCTCACCCTCATTTATTAGCGGAAAGAATTTCCCGCCTGAGCAGTTCGTTGGAAAAGGGGCTTTATGAACGTAGCCACGCCATCCGCTTGTGTTTATTAGCGGCATTAAGTGGTGAAAGTGTGTTCCTCCTTGGCCCACCAGGTATTGCCAAAAGTTTGATCGCCCGGCGCTTAAAATTCGCCTTTCAGAATGCCCGCGCGTTTGAATATCTGATGACCCGCTTCTCCACGCCGGAAGAAGTTTTTGGTCCCCTTTCTATTCAGGCGCTAAAAGATGAAGGGCGCTATGAACGTTTAACCAGCGGTTACCTGCCGGAAGCTGAAATCGTCTTTCTGGATGAGATCTGGAAAGCGGGTCCGGCAATTCTTAATACCCTGCTCACCGCCATTAACGAGCGCCAGTTCCGCAACGGCGCACTCGTAGAAAAAATCCCGATGCGTCTGCTGGTGGCGGCCTCCAACGAGCTGCCGGAAGCAGACAGCAGTCTGGAAGCGTTATATGACCGCATGCTGATTCGTCTGTGGTTAGATAAAGTGCAGGATAAAGCGAATTTCCGCTCCATGCTGACCAGTCAACAGGATGAAAATGACAATCCGGTTCCTGCCTCCTTGCAGATCACAGATGAAGAATATGAACGCTGGCAGAAAGAGATTGGTGAAATTACGCTGCCCGATCATGTATTTGAGCTGATTTTTATGCTGCGCCAGCAACTGGATAAATTACCGGATGCGCCTTATGTCTCGGATCGTCGCTGGAAAAAAGCGATCCGCTTATTGCAGGCCAGCGCCTTTTTTAGCGGTCGCAGTGCTGTCGCCCCGGTTGATCTCATTTTGCTGAAAGATTGCCTGTGGTATGACGCGCAAAGCCTGAATTTGATACAACAACAAATTGATGTATTGATGACCGGTCACGCCTGGCAACAGCAAGGGATGTTGACCCGCCTGGGCGCGATTGTGCAACGTCACCTGCAACTTCAGCAGCAACAAAGCGATAAAACAGCCTTAACGGTAATTCGTCTGGGCGGCATTTTTAGCCGTCGTCAGCAGTATCAACTCCCTGTTAACGTTACTGCTTCCACTCTGACTCTGCTGCTGCAAAAACCGTTAAAACTGCATGATATGGAAGTGGTTCATATCTCCTTTGAGCGTAGCGCGCTGGAACAGTGGCTGAGTAAAGGTGGTGAGATTCGCGGCAAACTGAACGGTATCGGCTTTGCCCAGAAACTGAATCTGGAAGTCGATAGCGCCCAACATCTGGTTGTACGCGATGTGAGTTTACAAGGCAGTACGCTAGCACTTCCCGGTTCATCGGCTGAAGGTCTGCCCAGCGAAATAAAACAACAACTGGAAGAGCTTGAAAGCGACTGGCGCAAGCAACACGCTTTATTCAGCGAACAGCAAAAATGTCTGTTTATCCCTGGCGACTGGTTAGGTCGCATTGAAGCCAGCCTACAGGATGTCGGCGCACAGATTCGCCAGGCACAACAATGCTAACGCTGGATACGCTTAATGTGATGCTGGCCGTCAGCGAAGAGGGATTGATCGAAGAGATGATCATCGCGCTGCTGGCCTCACCGCAGCTGGCAGTCTTCTTTGAAAAATTCCCACGACTGAAGGCGGCAATCACTGATGATGTTCCCCGCTGGCGTGAGGCGCTGCGCAGTCGGCTGAAAGATGCCCGAGTCCCGCCGGAACTCACCGAAGAGGTGATGTGCTATCAGCAAAGCCAGCTCCTCTCCACGCCGCAGTTTATTGTGCAGCTACCACAAATCCTGGACTTACTGCATCGTCTGAATTCCCCATGGGCAGAACAAGCCCGACAGTTGGTTGATGCTAACAGTACGATCACTTCAGCGTTACACACGCTTTTTCTCCAGCGCTGGCGTTTAAGCCTGATCGTGCAAGCAACGACGTTAAATCAGCAGCTATTAGAAGAAGAACGCGAACAACTGTTGAGTGAAGTTCAGGAACGCATGACGCTGAGCGGGCAACTTGAACCGATTCTCGCAGATAACAATACCGCAGCTGGTCGTCTGTGGGATATGAGTGCCGGTCAGCTTAAACGTGGCGACTATCAGTTGATTGTGAAATACGGTGAATTTCTTAACGAACAGCCGGAACTGAAACGTCTGGCAGAACAGCTGGGGCGTTCCCGGGAAGCCAAATCAATACCGCGCAACGATGCGCAGATGGAAACCTTCCGCACCATGGTGCGCGAACCGGCGACAGTTCCTGAGCAGGTTGATGGTCTGCAGCAAAGCGATGATATTTTACGTCTCTTGCCGCCAGAACTGGCGACACTAGGGATAACGGAACTGGAGTATGAGTTTTACCGTCGGCTGGTGGAAAAACAGTTGCTCACCTATCGCCTGCATGGTGAGTCGTGGCGTGAAAAAGTGATCGAACGCCCGGTGGTGCATAAAGATTACGACGAACAGCCGCGCGGACCGTTTATTGTCTGCGTGGATACTTCCGGCTCAATGGGCGGCTTTAATGAACAGTGTGCGAAAGCGTTCTGCCTGGCCTTGATGCGCATAGCCCTCGCTGAAAACCGGCGCTGCTATATTATGCTATTTTCCACTGAGATCGTCCGTTATGAGCTTTCAGGGCCACAAGGTATTGAGCAAGCGATCCGCTTTTTAAGTCAGCAGTTTCGTGGCGGCACCGATCTTGCCAGTTGTTTTCGCGCCATTATGGAACGCTTGCAAAGCAGGGAATGGTTTGATGCCGATGCGGTGGTGATTTCTGATTTTATCGCCCAGCGGTTGCCTGACGACGTGACGAGTAAAGTGAAAGAGTTGCAGCGGGTACATCAGCATCGCTTTCATGCCGTGGCGATGTCGGCACATGGCAAACCCGGCATCATGCGCATTTTCGATCATATCTGGCGCTTTGATACCGGGATGCGAAGCCGCCTGCTCAGACGCTGGCGGCGATAAATTATTACAGCAGAGAAGGGACGCTCTCACGAACAGCTGCCGGCCATACACCACACTGAACCTGGCCGATATGTGGCAGTTGCAGCAGCAGCATGGTCAAACGAGACTGCCCGATACCGCCGCCGATGGTCTGCGGCATTTCACCGCGCAGCAGCGCCTGATGCCACTCCAGCTGCAGGCGATCTTCGTCACCGGTCAGCGCCAGCTGATGCTTCAGCGTGTCGGCATCCACGCGGATCCCCATGGAAGAAAGCTCAAACGCATCTTCCAGTACCGGGTTCCATACCAGAATATCGCCGTTCAGACCCGCATGGCCCAGCTCTGACGGGGTGCTCCAGTCATCATAATCCGGTGCGCGCACGTCGTGGCGATGACCATCACTCAACTTGCCGCCAATCCCGACGAGGAATACCGCGCCAAGATCTTTCGCAATCGCCCGCTCACGCCCTTTGGCATCGAGATCCGGATAACGAGACAGTAACTCCTGGCTGTGTACGAAATGGATCTGATCCGGCAGGAACGGTGCCAGGCCAAACTCTTCGCTAACCGCAGCTTCGGTTGCTTTAATTCCCACCCAGATCGCCTCTACCGTGCTTTTCAGAGTCGAGAATTGACGCTCGCCGTCGCCCATTACGCGTTCCCAGTCCCACTGGTCTACATAGACCGAGTGCAGCGGGGAAAGACGGTCTTCATCGGGGCGAAGGGCTTTCATGTGCGTGTACAGCCCTTCGCCCGCGCTGAAGTCGTGTTGCCCTAAGGTCTGACGTTTCCACTTCGCCAGTGAATGAACCACTTCAAACTGGGCATCAGGCAGAGCTTTCACTTTTACCTGCACCGCTTTTTCACAGCCCGACAAGTTATCCTGCGTGCCATCCCCCACACGGCTAAGAATCGGCGCCTGGACTTCGATCAGCCCCAGACGTTCTTCCAGTTGACGAGAAAAGTGAGATTTCACGAAGCTAATTTGACGTTGTTTGGCAATGTAAGCGGTTTTCATTTTTTATACTCCTGCGTCCTGTTGCTTATGATTAAGCAACAAAAACCGACACACATGCAATAATCATTCAATAAAAAGCCTCACGTACTTTTGATTCATTAAAAAAGAAGGCTAAAATAGAATGAATCATCAATCCGCATAAGAAAATCCTATGGAAAATTATCTAATCGACAATCTGGACCGTGGCATCCTGGAAGCATTAATGGGCAATGCGCGCACCGCTTACGCCGAACTGGCGAAACAATTTGGCGTCAGTCCGGGGACGATTCACGTTCGAGTAGAGAAAATGAAGCAGGCGGGGATCATTACCGGGGCGCGTATTGATGTCAGCCCGAAGCAGCTTGGTTATGACGTAGGCTGCTTTATCGGCATTATATTAAAGAGCGCCAAAGACTATCCTTCCGCGCTGGCAAAGCTGGAAAGCCTCGATGAAGTCACTGAAGCCTATTACACAACCGGCCACTACAGCATCTTTATAAAAGTGATGTGCCGTTCGATCGATGCTCTCCAGCATGTACTTATCAACAAGATCCAAACAATTGATGAAATTCAGTCCACCGAGACACTGATCGTCCTGCAGAACCCGATCATGCGTACCATTAAGCCCTGATCGGCTTTTTTAATCCCATACTTTTCCACAGGTAGATCCCAACGCTTTCACAGCGTACAATACGCCACTCTTAATAAAGGTGGCGGTTTATGGCAGATATCACTCTTATCAGCGGCAGCACCCTCGGCGGTGCCGAATATGTAGCAGAACACCTGGCTGAAAAGCTGGAAGAGGCGGGTTTTACCACCGAAACGCTGCACGGTCCGCTGTTGGAAGATTTATCTGCCTCGGGGATCTGGCTGGTTATCAGCTCCACCCACGGTGCCGGAGATATTCCGGACAACCTTTCTCCTTTCTATGAAGCATTGCAGGAACAGAAGCCCGATCTTTCTGCGGTCCGCTTTGGCGCAATCGGTATTGGTAGTCGTGAATATGACACCTTTTGTGGGGCTATTGATAAACTCGAGGCTGAACTCAAAAATTCCGGTGCAAAACAGACGGGCGAAACACTGAAGATCAACATTCTTGATCACGACATTCCGGAAGATCCGGCAGAAGAATGGCTGGGATCGTGGATTAATTTACTCAAATAAGTATACAGATCGTGCGATCCACTGTGGATAACTCTGTCAGGAAGCTTGGATCAACCGGTAGTTATCCAAAGAACAACGGTTGTTCAGTTTTTGAGTTGTGTATAACCCCTCATTCTGATCCCAGCTTATACTGTCCAGGATCACCGATCATTCACAGTTAATGATCCTTTCCAGGTTGTTGATCTTAAAAGCCGGATCCTTGTTATCCACAGGGCAGTGCGATCCTAATAAGAGATCACAATAGAACAGATCTCTAAATAAATAGATCTTCTTTTTAATACCCAGGATCCCAGGTCTTTCTCAAGCCGACAAAGTTGAGTAGAATCCACGGCCCGGGCTTCAATCCATTTTCATACCGCGTTATGCGAGGCAATCACCATGTTTTATCCGGATCCTTTTGACGTCATCATCATTGGCGGGGGTCATGCAGGCACCGAGGCCGCGATGGCCGCGGCGCGTATGGGTCAACAGACTCTGCTTTTGACACACAATATCGACACTCTGGGGCAGATGAGCTGCAACCCGGCGATCGGCGGTATTGGGAAGGGACATCTGGTAAAAGAAGTGGATGCACTCGGCGGTCTGATGGCGAAAGCGATCGATCAGGCGGGTATCCAGTTTAGGATACTAAACGCAAGCAAGGGACCGGCGGTTCGCGCTACCCGAGCTCAGGCAGATCGTGTGCTCTACCGTCAGGCGGTACGTACGGCGCTGGAGAACCAACCGAACCTGATGATCTTCCAGCAGGCAGTTGAAGATCTTATTGTCGAAAACGATCGCGTGGTCGGTGCCGTTACCCAAATGGGACTGAAGTTCCGTGCCAAAGCTGTCGTGCTCACCGTTGGGACGTTCCTCGACGGTAAAATTCATATCGGTCTGGATAATTACAGCGGTGGCCGTGCTGGTGATCCGCCGTCCATTCCGCTTTCTCGCCGTTTGCGTGAACTGCCGCTGCGCGTTGGTCGTCTGAAAACCGGGACACCACCGCGTATTGATGCTCGAACCATCGACTTTAGCGTACTGGCGCAACAGCATGGCGATAACCCAATGCCAGTATTCTCGTTTATGGGCAATGCGTCCCAGCATCCCCAGCAGGTGCCGTGTTATATCACTCATACCAACGAGAAAACCCATGATGTGATCCGCAGTAACCTCGATCGTAGCCCAATGTACGCAGGGGTGATCGAAGGTGTCGGCCCACGCTACTGCCCGTCGATCGAAGACAAAGTCATGCGCTTCGCCGACAGAAATCAGCATCAGATCTTCCTTGAACCGGAAGGGCTGACCTCTAACGAAATTTATCCGAACGGTATCTCCACCAGCCTGCCGTTCGATGTGCAGATGCAAATCGTCCGCTCCATGCAGGGGATGGAAAACGCGAAGATCGTGCGTCCGGGTTATGCCATTGAGTATGACTTCTTCGATCCACGCGACCTGAAACCGACGCTGGAGAGCAAGTTTATCCAGGGGCTGTTCTTTGCTGGTCAGATTAACGGCACTACCGGTTACGAAGAAGCCGCTGCGCAAGGTTTGCTGGCTGGTCTTAACGCTGCCCGTCTGTCTGCTGACAAAGAAGGTTGGGCTCCGGCGCGTTCTCAGGCATATCTCGGCGTACTGGTTGATGACCTGTGCACTTTAGGAACCAAAGAACCGTATCGTATGTTTACCTCGCGCGCAGAATATCGTCTGATGCTGCGCGAAGATAATGCTGATCTGCGTTTGACTGAAATCGGTCGCGAACTGGGCCTGGTGGATGACGAACGTTGGGCGCGCTTTAACGAGAAACTTGAGAATATCGAGCGTGAGCGTCAGCGTCTGAAATCGACCTGGGTAACCCCGTCGGCGGAAGCTGCAGCCGAAGTGAATGCTCACCTGACTGCGCCGCTTTCCCGTGAAGCCAGTGGTGAAGATCTGCTACGTCGTCCTGAAATGACTTATGAAAAATTAACCACGCTGACACCGTTTGCCCCTGCGTTGACAGATGAACAGGCTGCGGAACAGGTTGAGATTCAGGTTAAATACGAAGGTTATATCGCGCGCCAGCAAGATGAGATCGAAAAGCAGCTGCGTAACGAGAATACCCTGCTACCAGCGACGCTGGATTACCGCCAGGTATCCGGTCTTTCTAACGAAGTGATCGCCAAACTTAACGATCACAAACCGGCCTCTATTGGCCAGGCTTCGCGTATTTCTGGCGTCACGCCTGCGGCTATCTCCATTCTGCTGGTGTGGCTGAAAAAACAGGGTATGCTGCGTCGTAGCGCATAACGCATTAAAAATGCCTGGTAAGCACCCGCTTACCAGGCAACGCATCAAGAACAGGTAATCACCGTGCTCAACAAACTCTCCTTACTGCTGAAAGACGCAGGTATTTCGCTTACCGATCACCAGAAAAACCAGCTTATTGCCTACGTGAATATGCTGCATAAATGGAATAAAGCGTACAACCTGACTTCGGTCCGCGATCCTAATGAGATGCTGGTACGCCATATTCTCGATAGCATTGTGGTGGCACCGTATCTGCAAGGTGAACAGTTTATCGATGTCGGCACCGGACCGGGACTGCCTGGCATTCCACTCTCTATCGTGCGTCCTGAAGCTCATTTCACGTTGTTGGATAGCCTTGGTAAACGCGTGCGTTTCCTTCGTCAGGTGCAACATGAGCTTAAACTGGAGAATATTGAGCCAGTACAGAGCAGGGTAGAAGAGTTTCCGTCAGAGCCGCCATTTGATGGCGTAATTAGCCGCGCTTTTGCCTCTCTGAACGATATGGTGAGCTGGTGCCACCATCTTCCTGGTGAGCAAGGCCGTTTCTACGCGCTGAAAGGGCAAATGCCGGAAGATGAAATCGCTTTGTTGCCCGAAGAATATCAGGTCGAATCAGTGGTTAAACTTCAGGTTCCAGCCCTGGATGGCGAACGTCATCTGGTGGTGATTAAAGCAAATAAAATTTAATTTTTATCAAAAAAATCATAAAAAATTGACCGGTTAGACTGTTAACAACAACCAGGTTTTCTACTGATATAACTGGTTACATTTAACGCCACGTTCACTCTTTTGTATCAACAAGATAACGTGGCTTTTTTTGGTAAGCAGAAAATAAGTCATAAGTGAAAATATCAGTCTGCTAAAAATCGGCGCTAAGAATCATCATTGACTGTTAAAACATTATTAAAAATGTCAATGGGTGGTTTTTGTTATGTAAATGTCATTTATTAAAACAGTATCTGTTTTTAGACTGAAATATCATAAACTTGCAAAGGCATCATTTGCCAAGTAAATAAATATGCTGTGCGCGAACATGCGCAATATGTGATCTGAAGCACGCTTTATCACCAGTGTTTACGCGTTATTTACAGTTTTTCATGATCGAACAGGGTTTGCAGAAAAGTCGCAATTGTATGCACTGGAAAAATATTTAAACATTTATTCACCTTTTGGCTACTTATTGTTTGAAATCACGGGGGCGCACCGTATAATTTGACCGCTTTTTGATGCTTGACTCTAAGCCTTAAAGAAAGTTTTATACGACACGCGGCATACCTCGAAGGGAGCAGGAGTGAAAAACGTGATGTCTGTGTCGCTCGTGAGTCGAAACGTTGCTCGGAAGCTTCTGCTCGTTCAGTTACTGGTGGTGATAGCAAGTGGATTGCTGTTCAGCCTCAAAGACCCCTTCTGGGGCGTCTCTGCAATAAGCGGGGGCCTGGCAGTCTTTCTGCCTAACGTTTTGTTTATGATATTTGCCTGGCGTCACCAGGCGCATACACCAGCGAAAGGCCGGGTGGCCTGGACATTCGCATTTGGCGAAGCTTTCAAAGTTCTGGCGATGTTGGTGTTACTGGTGGTGGCGTTGGCGGTTTTAAAGGCGGTATTCTTGCCGCTGATCGTTACGTGGGTTTTGGTGCTGGTGGTTCAGATACTGGCACCGGCTGTAATTAACAACAAAGGGTAAAAGGCATCATGGCTTCAGAAAATATGACGCCGCAGGATTACATAGGACACCACCTGAATAACCTTCAGCTGGACCTGCGTACATTCTCGCTGGTGGATCCACATAACCCCCCAGCCACCTTCTGGACAATCAATATTGACTCCATGTTCTTCTCGGTGGTGCTGGGTCTGTTGTTCCTGGTTTTATTCCGTAGTGTAGCCAAAAAGGCAACCAGCGGCGTGCCAGGTAAGTTTCAGACCGCGATTGAGCTGGTGATCGGCTTTGTTAATGGTAGCGTGAAAGACATGTACCATGGCAAAAGCAAGCTGATTGCTCCGCTGGCCCTGACGATCTTCGTCTGGGTATTCCTGATGAACCTGATGGATTTACTGCCTATCGACCTGCTGCCGTACATTGCTGAACATGTACTGGGTCTGCCTGCACTGCGTGTGGTTCCGTCTGCTGACGTGAACGTAACGCTGTCTATGGCACTGGGCGTATTTATCCTGATTCTGTTCTACAGCATCAAAATGAAAGGCATCGGCGGCTTCACGAAAGAGTTGACGCTGCAGCCGTTCAATCACTGGGCGTTCATTCCTGTCAACTTAATCCTTGAAGGGGTAAGCCTGCTGTCCAAACCAGTTTCACTCGGTTTGCGACTGTTCGGTAACATGTATGCCGGTGAGCTGATTTTCATTCTGATTGCTGGTCTGTTGCCGTGGTGGTCACAGTGGATCCTGAATGTGCCGTGGGCCATTTTCCACATCCTGATCATTACGCTGCAAGCCTTCATCTTCATGGTTCTGACGATCGTCTATCTGTCGATGGCGTCTGAAGAACATTAATTTACCAACACTACTACGTTTTAACTGAAACAAACTGGAGACTGTCATGGAAAACCTGAATATGGATCTGCTGTACATGGCTGCCGCTGTGATGATGGGTCTGGCGGCAATCGGTGCTGCGATCGGTATCGGCATCCTCGGGGGTAAATTCCTGGAAGGCGCAGCGCGTCAACCTGATCTGATTCCTCTGCTGCGTACTCAGTTCTTTATCGTTATGGGTCTGGTGGATGCTATCCCGATGATCGCTGTAGGTCTGGGTCTGTACGTGATGTTCGCTGTCGCGTAGTAAGCGTTGCTTTTATTTAAAGAGCAATATCAGAACGTTAACTAAATAGAGGCATTGTGCTGTGAATCTTAACGCAACAATCCTCGGCCAGGCCATCGCGTTTGTCCTGTTCGTTCTGTTCTGCATGAAGTACGTATGGCCGCCATTAATGGCAGCCATCGAAAAACGTCAAAAAGAAATTGCTGACGGCCTTGCTTCCGCAGAACGAGCACATAAGGACCTTGACCTTGCAAAGGCCAGCGCGACCGACCAGCTGAAAAAAGCGAAAGCGGAAGCCCAGGTAATCATCGAGCAGGCGAACAAACGCCGCTCGCAGATTCTGGACGAAGCGAAAGCTGAGGCAGAACAGGAACGTACTAAAATCGTGGCCCAGGCGCAGGCGGAAATTGAAGCCGAGCGTAAACGTGCCCGTGAAGAGCTGCGTAAGCAAGTTGCTATCCTGGCTGTTGCTGGCGCCGAGAAGATCATCGAACGTTCCGTGGATGAAGCTGCTAACAGCGACATCGTGGATAAACTTGTCGCTGAACTGTAAGGAGGGAGGGGCTGATGTCTGAATTTATTACGGTAGCTCGCCCCTACGCCAAAGCAGCTTTTGACTTTGCCGTCGAACACCAAAGTGTAGAACGCTGGCAGGACATGCTGGCGTTTGCCGCCGAGGTAACCAAAAACGAACAAATGGCAGAGCTTCTCTCTGGCGCGCTTGCGCCAGAAACGCTCGCCGAGTCGTTTATCGCAGTTTGTGGTGAGCAACTGGACGAAAACGGTCAGAACCTGATTCGGGTAATGGCTGAAAATGGTCGTCTTAACGCGCTCCCGGATGTTCTGGAGCAGTTTATTCACCTGCGTGCCGTGAGTGAGGCTACCGCTGAGGTAGACGTCATTTCCGCTGCCGCACTGAGTGAACAACAGCTCGCGAAAATTTCTGCTGCGATGGAAAAACGTCTGTCACGCAAAGTTAAGCTGAATTGCAAAATCGATAAGTCTGTAATGGCAGGCGTTATCATCCGAGCGGGTGATATGGTCATTGATGGCAGCGTACGCGGTCGTCTTGAGCGCCTTGCAGACGTCTTGCAGTCTTAAGGGGACTGGAGCATGCAACTGAATTCCACCGAAATCAGCGAACTGATCAAGCAGCGCATTGCTCAGTTCAATGTTGTGAGTGAAGCTCACAACGAAGGTACTATTGTTTCTGTAAGTGACGGTGTTATCCGCATTCACGGCCTGGCCGATTGTATGCAGGGTGAAATGATCTCCCTGCCGGGTAACCGTTACGCTATCGCACTGAACCTCGAGCGCAACTCTGTAGGTGCGGTTGTTATGGGTCCGTACGCTGACCTTGCCGAAGGCATGAAAGTTAAGTGTACTGGCCGTATCCTGGAAGTTCCGGTTGGCCGTGGCCTGCTGGGCCGTGTGGTTAACACTCTGGGTGCACCAATCGACGGTAAAGGTCCGCTGGATCACGACGGCTTCTCTGCTGTAGAAGCAATCGCTCCGGGCGTTATCGAACGTCAGTCCGTAGATCAGCCGGTACAGACCGGTTATAAAGCCGTTGACTCCATGATCCCAATCGGTCGTGGTCAGCGTGAATTGATCATCGGTGACCGTCAGACCGGTAAAACCGCACTGGCTATCGATGCCATCATCAACCAGCGCGATTCCGGTATCAAATGTATCTATGTCGCTATCGGCCAGAAAGCGTCCACCATTTCTAACGTGGTACGTAAACTGGAAGAGCACGGCGCACTGGCTAACACCATCGTTGTGGTAGCAACCGCGTCTGAATCCGCAGCACTGCAATACCTGGCACCGTACGCTGGTTGCGCAATGGGTGAATACTTCCGTGACCGCGGTGAAGATGCGCTGATCATTTACGATGACCTGTCTAAACAGGCTGTTGCTTACCGTCAGATCTCCCTGCTGCTCCGTCGTCCGCCAGGACGTGAAGCATTCCCAGGCGACGTATTCTACCTCCACTCTCGTCTGCTGGAGCGTGCTGCGCGTGTTAACGCCGAATACGTTGAAGCTTTCACCAAAGGTGAAGTGAAAGGGAAAACCGGTTCTCTGACTGCGCTGCCGATTATCGAAACTCAGGCGGGTGACGTTTCTGCGTTCGTTCCGACCAACGTAATCTCCATTACCGATGGTCAGATCTTCCTGGAAACCAACCTGTTCAACGCCGGTATTCGTCCTGCGGTTAACCCGGGTATTTCCGTATCCCGTGTTGGTGGTGCAGCACAGACCAAGATCATGAAAAAACTGTCCGGTGGTATCCGTACCGCTCTGGCACAGTATCGTGAACTGGCAGCGTTCTCTCAGTTTGCATCCGACCTTGACGATGCAACACGTAAGCAGCTTGACCACGGTCAGAAAGTGACCGAACTGCTGAAGCAGAAACAGTATGCGCCGATGTCTGTTGCGCAACAGTCTCTGGTTCTGTTCGCAGCAGAACGTGGTTACCTGGCGGATGTTGAACTGTCGAAAATCGGCAGCTTCGAAGCCGCTCTGCTGGCTTACGTCGACCGTGATCACGCTCCGTTGATGCAAGAGATCAACCAGACCGGTGGCTACAACGACGAAATCGAAGGCAAGCTGAAAGGCATCCTCGATTCCTTCAAAGCAACCCAATCCTGGTAACGTCTGGCGGCTTGCCTTAGGGCAGGCCGCAAGGCATTGAGGAGAAGCTCATGGCCGGCGCAAAAGAGATACGTAGTAAGATCGCAAGCGTCCAGAACACGCAAAAGATCACTAAAGCGATGGAGATGGTCGCCGCTTCCAAAATGCGTAAATCGCAGGATCGCATGGCGGCCAGCCGTCCTTATGCAGAAACCATGCGCAAAGTGATTGGTCACCTTGCACACGGTAATCTGGAATATAAGCACCCTTACCTGGAAGACCGCGACGTTAAACGCGTGGGCTACCTGGTGGTGTCGACCGACCGTGGTTTGTGCGGTGGTTTGAACATTAACCTGTTCAAAAAACTGCTGGCGGAAATGAAGACCTGGACCGACAAAGGCGTTCAATGCGACCTCGCAATGATCGGCTCGAAAGGCGTGTCGTTCTTCAACTCCGTGGGCGGCAATGTTGTTGCCCAGGTCACCGGCATGGGGGATAACCCTTCCCTGTCCGAACTGATCGGTCCGGTAAAAGTGATGTTGCAGGCCTACGACGAAGGCCGTCTGGACAAGCTTTACATTGTCAGCAACAAATTTATTAACACCATGTCTCAGGTTCCGACCATCAGCCAGCTGCTGCCGTTACCGGCATCAGATGATGATGATCTGAAACATAAATCCTGGGATTACCTGTACGAACCCGATCCGAAGGCGTTGCTGGATACCCTGCTGCGTCGTTATGTCGAATCTCAGGTTTATCAGGGCGTGGTTGAAAACCTGGCCAGCGAGCAGGCCGCCCGTATGGTGGCGATGAAAGCCGCGACCGACAATGGCGGCAGCCTGATTAAAGAGCTGCAGTTGGTATACAACAAAGCTCGTCAGGCCAGCATTACTCAGGAACTCACCGAGATCGTCTCGGGGGCCGCCGCGGTTTAAACAGGTTATTTCGTAGAGGATTTAAGATGGCTACTGGAAAGATTGTCCAGGTAATCGGCGCCGTAGTTGACGTCGAATTCCCTCAGGATGCCGTACCGCGCGTGTACGATGCTCTTGAGGTGCAAAATGGTAATGAGCGTCTGGTGCTGGAAGTTCAGCAGCAGCTCGGCGGCGGTATCGTGCGTACCATCGCAATGGGTTCCTCCGACGGTCTGCGTCGCGGTCTGGATGTAAAAGACCTCGAACACCCGATCGAAGTCCCGGTAGGTAAAGCGACTCTGGGCCGTATCATGAACGTACTGGGTGAACCGGTCGACATGAAAGGCGAGATCGGTGAAGAAGAGCGTTGGGCGATTCACCGCGCAGCACCTTCCTACGAAGAGCTGTCAAACTCTCAGGAACTGCTGGAAACCGGTATCAAAGTTATCGACCTGATGTGTCCGTTCGCTAAGGGCGGTAAAGTTGGTCTGTTCGGTGGTGCGGGTGTAGGTAAAACCGTAAACATGATGGAGCTTATTCGTAACATCGCGATCGAGCACTCCGGTTACTCTGTGTTTGCGGGCGTAGGTGAACGTACTCGTGAGGGTAACGACTTCTACCACGAAATGACCGACTCCAACGTTATCGACAAAGTATCCCTGGTGTATGGCCAGATGAACGAGCCGCCGGGAAACCGTCTGCGCGTTGCTCTGACCGGTCTGACCATGGCTGAGAAATTCCGTGACGAAGGTCGTGACGTTCTGCTGTTCGTTGACAACATCTATCGTTACACCCTGGCCGGTACGGAAGTATCCGCACTGCTGGGCCGTATGCCTTCAGCGGTAGGTTATCAGCCGACCCTGGCGGAAGAGATGGGCGTTCTGCAGGAACGTATCACCTCCACCAAAACCGGTTCTATCACCTCCGTACAGGCAGTATACGTACCTGCGGATGACTTGACTGACCCGTCTCCGGCAACCACCTTTGCGCACCTTGACGCAACCGTGGTACTGAGCCGTCAGATCGCGTCTCTGGGTATCTACCCGGCCGTTGACCCGCTGGACTCCACCAGCCGTCAGCTGGACCCGCTGGTGGTTGGTCAGGAACACTACGACACCGCGCGTGGCGTTCAGTCCATCCTGCAACGTTATCAGGAACTGAAAGACATTATCGCCATCCTGGGTATGGATGAACTGTCTGAAGAAGACAAACTGGTGGTAGCGCGTGCTCGTAAGATCCAGCGCTTCCTGTCCCAGCCGTTCTTCGTGGCAGAAGTATTCACCGGTTCTCCGGGTAAATACGTCTCCCTGAAAGACACCATCCGTGGCTTTAAAGGCATCATGGAAGGCGAATACGATCACCTGCCGGAGCAGGCGTTCTACATGGTCGGTTCCATCGAAGAAGCTGTGGAAAAAGCCAAAAAACTTTAACGCCTTAATCGGAGGGTGATATGGCAATGACTTACCACCTGGACGTCGTCAGCGCAGAGCAACAAATGTTCTCTGGTCTGGTCGAGAAAATCCAGGTAACGGGTAGCGAAGGTGAACTGGGGATCTACCCTGGCCACGCACCGCTGCTCACCGCCATTAAGCCTGGTATGATTCGCATCGTGAAACAGCACGGTCACGAAGAGTTTATCTATCTGTCTGGCGGCATTCTTGAAGTGCAGCCTGGCAACGTGACCGTTCTGGCCGACACCGCAATTCGCGGCCAGGATCTCGACGAAGCGCGAGCCATGGAAGCGAAACGTAAGGCTGAAGAGCACATTAGCAGCTCTCACGGCGACGTAGATTACGCTCAGGCGTCTGCGGAACTGGCCAAAGCGATCGCGCAGCTGCGCGTTATCGAGTTGACCAAAAAAGCGATGTAACACCGGCTTGAAAAGCACAAAAGCCAGTCTGGCAACAGGCTGGCTTTTTTTACGCGTATTGACCCGTCCTGAAAAGCGTTCACATAGATCCTGATGATATAAAACACCCCTGTTTTCCCGTTTATTCATTGATCGAAATAAGAGCAAAAACATCCACCTGACGCTTAAATGAAGGTACTGCCTTAATTTTCTGCAGACAAAAGGCGTGACGATGGTCGAAAATGGCGCTTTCGTCAGCGGGGATAATCCGTTATTGAACAATTTATCCTCTGTCCATTTCACGATGAAAAAAATGTAGTTTTTTCAAGGTGAAGCGGTTTAAATTCGTTCTCAAATTACAGTCAGGACGCGTATGTTGAATAATGCTATGAGCGTAGTGATCCTTGCCGCAGGCAAAGGCACGCGCATGTATTCCGATCTTCCGAAAGTGCTGCATACCCTTGCCGGGAAAGCGATGGTTCAGCATGTCATTGATGCTGCGAATGAATTAGGCGCAGCGCACGTTCACCTTGTGTATGGTCACGGCGGCGATCTGCTTAAGCAGGCGCTGAAAGACGACAACCTGAACTGGGTGCTTCAGGCAGAACAGCTGGGTACGGGTCATGCGATGCAGCAGGCCGCACCTTTCTTTGCCGATGATGAAGACATTTTAATGCTCTACGGCGACGTGCCGCTGATCTCTGTCGAAACACTCCAGCGTCTGCGTGATGCTAAACCGCAGGGTGGCATTGGTCTGCTGACGGTAAAACTGGATGATCCGACCGGTTATGGACGTATCACCCGTGAAAACGGCAAAGTTACCGGCATTGTTGAGCACAAAGATGCCACCGACGAGCAGCGTCAGATTCAGGAGATCAACACCGGCATTCTGATTGCCAACGGCGCAGATATGAAACGCTGGCTGGCGAAGCTGACCAACAATAATGCTCAGGGCGAATACTACATCACCGACATTATTGCGCTGGCGTATCAGGAAGGACGTGAAATCGTCGCCGTTCATCCGCAACGTTTAAGCGAAGTAGAAGGCGTGAATAACCGCCTGCAACTCTCCCGACTGGAGCGCGTTTACCAGTCCGAACAGGCTGAAAAACTGCTGTTAGCAGGTGTTATGCTGCGCGATCCGGCGCGTTTTGATCTGCGCGGTACGCTTACTCACGGGCGCGATGTTGAAATTGATACTAACGTTATCATCGAGGGCAACGTGACTCTCGGTCATCGCGTGAAAATCGGCACCGGTTGCGTGATTAAAAACAGCGTGATTGGCGATGATTGCGAAATCAGTCCATATACCGTCGTGGAAGACGCGAATCTGGCAGCGGCCTGTACTATTGGCCCGTTTGCCCGTCTGCGTCCTGGTGCTGAGTTGCTGGAAGGTGCACACGTCGGTAACTTCGTTGAGATGAAAAAAGCGCGTCTGGGTAAAGGCTCGAAAGCTGGTCATCTGACTTACCTGGGCGATGCGGAAATTGGCGATAACGTTAACATCGGCGCGGGAACCATTACCTGCAACTACGATGGTGCGAATAAATTTAAGACCATTATCGGCGACGATGTGTTTGTCGGTTCCGACACTCAACTGGTGGCCCCGGTAACAGTAGGCAAAGGCGCGACCATTGCTGCGGGTACAACTGTGACGCGTAATGTCGGCGAAAATGCCCTGGCGATCAGCCGTGTGCCGCAGACTCAAAAAGAAGGCTGGCGTCGTCCGGTAAAGAAAAAGTAATTCTGGCCGGGTAATCCGGTCATATGGGATGAGGAGATAACATAATCTCCCGCCCACAAGCAGTAACTATAAAAATAACCCCACTCTCTACAAGGCTCGGGGCGCCCGAAAAACGGGCATACAGGTTGACCGACAACGATATAAATCGGAATCAAAAACTATGTGTGGAATTGTTGGCGCGATCGCGCAACGTGATGTAGCAGAAATCCTTCTTGAAGGTTTACGTCGTCTGGAATACCGCGGATATGATTCTGCCGGTCTGGCCGTTGTTGATGCAGAAGGTCATATGACCCGCCTGCGTCGCCTCGGTAAAGTACAGATGCTGGCTCAGGCAGCGGAAGAACATCCTCTGCATGGCGGCACCGGTATTGCTCACACTCGCTGGGCGACCCACGGTGAACCTTCAGAAGCTAACGCGCATCCGCATGTTTCTGAACACATTGTGGTGGTGCATAACGGCATCATCGAAAACCATGAACCGCTGCGTGAAGAGTTAAAAGCGCGTGGCTATACCTTCGTTTCTGAAACCGACACCGAAGTGATTGCACATTTGGTGAACTGGGAGCTGAAACAAGGCGGTACTCTGCGTGAGGCAGTTCTGCGTGCTATCCCGCAACTGCGTGGTGCGTACGGTACAGTGATCATGGACTCCCGTCATCCGGATACCCTGCTGGCGGCACGTTCTGGTAGTCCGCTGGTGATTGGCCTGGGTATGGGCGAAAACTTTATCGCTTCTGACCAGCTGGCGCTGTTGCCAGTGACTCGTCGCTTTATCTTCCTTGAAGAGGGCGATATTGCGGAAATCACTCGCCGTTCGGTAAACATCTTCGATAAAACTGGCGCGGAAGTAAAACGTCAGGATATCGAATCCAATCTGCAATATGACGCGGGCGATAAAGGTATTTACCGCCACTACATGCAGAAAGAGATCTACGAACAGCCGAACGCGATCAAAAACACCCTTACCGGGCGCATCAGCCACGGTCAGGTTGATTTAAGCGAGCTGGGACCGAACGCCGATGAACTGCTGTCGAAGGTTGAGCATATTCAGATCCTCGCCTGTGGTACTTCTTATAACTCCGGTATGGTTTCCCGCTACTGGTTTGAATCGCTGGCAGGTATTCCGTGCGACGTCGAAATCGCCTCTGAATTCCGCTATCGCAAATCTGCCGTGCGTCGTAACAGCCTGATGATCACCTTGTCACAGTCTGGCGAAACCGCGGATACCCTGGCGGGCCTGCGTCTGTCGAAAGAGCTGGGTTACCTTGGTTCGCTGGCAATCTGTAACGTTCCGGGTTCTTCTCTGGTGCGCGAATCCGATCTGGCGCTGATGACCAACGCCGGTACGGAAATTGGCGTGGCCTCCACCAAAGCATTCACCACCCAGTTAACTGTGCTGTTGATGCTGGTGGCGAAACTGTCTCGCCTGAAAGGTCTGGATGCCTCCATTGAACATGACATCGTGCATGGTCTGCAGGCGCTGCCGAGCCGTATTGAGCAGATGCTGTCTCAGGACAAACGCATTGAAGCGCTGGCAGAAGATTTCTCTGACAAACATCACGCGCTGTTCCTGGGCCGTGGCGATCAGTACCCAATCGCGCTGGAAGGTGCATTGAAGCTGAAAGAGATCTCTTACATTCACGCTGAAGCCTACGCTGCAGGCGAACTGAAACACGGTCCGCTGGCGCTGATTGATGCCGATATGCCGGTTATCGTCGTTGCACCGAACAACGAATTGCTGGAAAAACTGAAATCCAACATTGAAGAAGTTCGCGCGCGTGGCGGTCAGTTGTATGTCTTCGCCGATCAGGATGCGGGTTTTGTGAGCAGTGACAATATGCACATTATTGAGATGCCGCATGTGGAAGAGGTGATTGCACCGATCTTCTACACCGTTCCGCTGCAACTACTGGCTTACCACGTTGCGCTGATCAAAGGCACCGACGTTGACCAGCCGCGTAACCTGGCAAAATCGGTAACGGTTGAGTAATAAATGGATGCCCTGCGTAAGCGGGGCATTTTTCTTCCTGTTATGTTTTTAATCAAACATCCTGCCAACTCCATGTGACAAACCGTCATCTTCGGCTACTTTTTCTCTGTCACAGAATGAAAATTTTTCTGTCATCTCTTCGTTATTAATATTTGTAATTAACTGAATATAAACGCTTATTTAAATCGGACTGAAGACATTCTCTCTCTGTCATAAAACTGTCATAAACCTTACATATAACTGTCACCTGTTTGTCCTATTTTGCTTCTCGTAGCCAACAAACAATGCTTTATGAATCCTCCCAGGAGACATTATGAAAGTTATGCGTACCACCGTCGCAACTGTTGTCGCCGCGACCTTATCGATGAGCGCTTTCTCTGTGTTTGCAGAAGCAAGCCTGACAGGTGCAGGTGCAACCTTCCCTGCGCCGGTGTATGCCAAATGGGCTGACACTTACCAGAAAGAAACCGGTAATAAAGTTAACTACCAGGGTATCGGTTCTTCCGGTGGCGTAAAACAGATTATCGCTAACACCGTTGATTTCGGTGCCTCTGACGCGCCGCTGTCTGACGAAAAACTGGCTCAGGAAGGCCTGTTCCAGTTCCCGACCGTGATTGGCGGCGTGGTGCTGGCGGTTAATATTCCAGGTCTGAAGTCTGGCGAACTGGTGCTGGATGGTAAAACCCTCGGCGACATCTACCTGGGCAAAATCAAGAAGTGGGATGATGAAGCCATCGCCAAACTGAATCCGGGTCTGAAACTGCCTTCACAGAACATTGCTGTAGTACGCCGCGCAGATGGCTCCGGGACTTCCTTCGTCTTCACCAGCTACCTGGCGAAAGTGAACGAAGAGTGGAAAAACAACGTTGGTACTGGCTCTACCGTAAAATGGCCGATCGGTCTGGGCGGTAAAGGTAACGACGGTATCGCCGCGTTCGTTCAGCGTCTGCCGGGTGCAATTGGTTACGTTGAATATGCTTACGCGAAGCAGAACAACCTGGCGTACACCAAACTGATCTCCGCTGATGGCAAACCGGTGAGTCCGACCGAAGAAAACTTCGCTAATGCAGCAAAAGGCGCAGACTGGAGCAAAACATTCGCTCAGGATCTGACCAACCAGAAAGGCGAAGATGCATGGCCTATTACCTCTACCACGTTCATTCTGATCCATAAAGATCAGAAGAAACCAGAACAAGGCACCGAAGTGTTGAAGTTCTTCGACTGGGCATACAAAACCGGGGCTAAACAGGCGAACGACCTGGATTACGCCAGCCTGCCGGATAGCGTAGTTGAACAGGTTCGCGCTGCGTGGAAGACCAATATTAAAGACAGTAGCGGCAAGCCGCTGTACTAATAAAACTCCAGGCCGGGTACGGTGTTTTACGCCGCATCCGGCATTACAAAATGACTTTGTAAACGCGTTTAACTGAAGAGTAACTTATGGCTGCAACCAAGCCTGCTTTTAACCCACCGGGTAAAAAGGGCGACATAATTTTCAGCGTGCTGGTAAAACTGGCGGCGCTGATTGTGCTATTGATGTTGGGTGGCATTATTGTCTCTCTGATCATCTCATCCTGGCCGAGCATTCAGAAATTTGGTCTGGCTTTCCTGTGGACCAAAGAGTGGGATGCGCCGAACGATATCTACGGGGCGCTGGTGCCGATCTACGGTACGCTGGTGACCTCGTTTATCGCGCTGCTGATCGCCGTCCCGGTGAGTTTTGGTATCGCCCTGTTCCTGACCGAGCTTGCGCCTGGCTGGTTGAAACGCCCGCTGGGTATCGCCATTGAGCTGCTGGCTGCCATTCCAAGTATCGTTTACGGCATGTGGGGCCTGTTTATCTTTGCGCCGCTGTTCGCCGTTTACTTCCAGGAGCCGGTCGGCAATATCATGTCGAATATCCCGATTGTCGGCGCGCTGTTCTCCGGCCCGGCCTTTGGTATCGGTATCCTCGCGGCAGGCGTGATCCTCGCCATCATGATTATTCCGTACATTGCAGCGGTAATGCGCGATGTATTCGAACAAACCCCGGTGATGATGAAAGAGTCGGCCTACGGTATTGGCTGCACCACCTGGGAAGTTATCTGGCGTATCGTTCTTCCGTTCACCAAAAATGGTGTTATCGGCGGCATTATGTTGGGGCTGGGGCGCGCGCTCGGTGAAACCATGGCGGTGACCTTTATCATCGGTAACACCTACCAACTCGACAGCGCCTCGCTGTATATGCCGGGCAACAGTATCACCTCTGCGCTGGCCAACGAATTTGCGGAAGCGGAATCCGGTCTGCACGTCGCTGCACTGATGGAACTGGGCCTGATCCTGTTTGTGATTACCTTCATCGTCCTCGCCGCATCGAAGTTTATGATTATGCGCCTGGCTAAGAATGAGGGGGCACGCTAATGGCTATGGTTGAAATGCAAACCACTGCGGCACTGGCTGAATCCCGCCGCAAAATGCAGGCGCGTCGCCGCCTCAAAAACCGTATTGCGCTGACGCTCTCAATGGCGACGATGGCCTTCGGTCTGTTCTGGCTGATCTGGATTTTAATGTCCACCATCACTCGCGGTATCGACGGTATGTCGCTGGCGCTGTTCACCGAAATGACGCCACCACCCAATACGGAAGGCGGTGGTCTGGCGAACGCCCTGGCGGGTAGCGGCCTGTTAATTTTGTGGGCTACCGTATTCGGTACGCCGCTGGGCATTATGGCGGGGATTTACCTGGCTGAATATGGTCGTAAATCCTGGCTGGCAGAAGTGATTCGCTTCATTAACGACATTCTGCTCTCTGCGCCGTCGATTGTGGTTGGTCTGTTTGTTTACACCATTGTGGTGGCGCAGATGGAGCACTTCTCCGGCTGGGCGGGCGTGATTGCGCTGGCGCTGTTGCAGGTGCCGATTGTTATCCGCACCACCGAGAACATGCTGAAACTGGTGCCGGACAGCCTGCGTGAAGCGGCTTATGCGCTGGGTACGCCGAAGCGGAAGATGATCGCCTCGATCACGCTGAAAGCGTCGGTGTCCGGGATCATGACCGGTATCCTGCTGGCGATTGCCCGTATTGCTGGTGAAACCGCACCGCTGCTGTTTACTGCGCTCTCCAACCAGTTCTGGAGCACGGACATGATGCAGCCGATCGCCAACCTGCCGGTGACGATCTTTAAGTTTGCGATGAGCCCGTTTGCGGAATGGCAGCAACTGGCCTGGGCCGGGGTGTTGATCATTACCCTGTGCGTACTGCTGCTGAACATTCTGGCGCGCGTTGTTTTTGCGAAGAATAAACACGGTTAACACTTTGCTGGATGCGGCGTAAACGCCTTATCCGGCCTACGGTAAGCCTGATTCGCGAAGTGCATCAGGCACGATGAGGAAAAGATTGCAATGAGTATGGTTGAAACTGCCCCGAGTAAAATTCAGGTTCGTAATTTGAACTTCTACTACGGCAAATTCCATGCCCTGAAAAACATCAACCTGGATATCGCCAAAAACCAGGTTACGGCGTTTATCGGGCCGTCCGGCTGCGGTAAATCAACGCTGCTGCGTACCTTCAACAAAATGTTTGAACTGTACCCGGAACAGCGTGCGGAAGGTGAAATTCTGCTCGATGGCGACAACATCCTGACCAACTCTCAGGATATCGCCCTGCTGCGTGCGAAAGTGGGTATGGTGTTCCAGAAACCGACGCCGTTCCCGATGTCCATCTACGACAACATCGCTTTTGGCGTGCGTCTGTTTGAGAAGCTCTCCCGTGCTGACATGGACGAGCGCGTGCAGTGGGCATTGACCAAAGCCGCATTGTGGAACGAAACCAAAGATAAATTGCACCAGAGCGGTTACTCTCTCTCTGGTGGTCAGCAACAGCGTCTGTGCATTGCGCGTGGTATCGCCATTCGCCCGGAAGTACTGCTGCTCGACGAACCGTGTTCGGCGCTCGACCCCATCTCCACCGGGCGTATTGAAGAGCTGATCACCGAACTGAAGCAGGATTACACCGTGGTGATCGTCACCCACAACATGCAGCAGGCTGCGCGTTGTTCCGACCACACGGCGTTTATGTACCTGGGCGAATTGATTGAGTTCAGCAACACGGACGATCTGTTCACCAAGCCAGCGAAGAAACAAACAGAAGACTACATCACCGGTCGTTACGGTTGATTCAGGAGTGCGTTATGGACAGTCTCAATCTTAATAAACATATTTCCGGCCAGTTCAACGCCGAACTGGAAAGCATCCGCACGCAGGTGATGACCATGGGCGGCATGGTGGAGCAGCAGCTTTCTGATGCGATCACCGCGATGCATAACCAGGACAGCGATCTGGCGAAGCGCGTCATCGAAGGCGACAAGAACGTCAACATGATGGAAGTGGCGATCGATGAAGCCTGCGTGCGCATTATCGCCAAACGTCAGCCGACGGCGAGCGACCTGCGTCTGGTTATGGTGATCAGTAAAACCATTGCCGAGCTGGAGCGTATTGGCGACGTGGCGGACAAAATCTGCCGTACTGCACTGGAGAAATTCTCCCAGCAGCATCAGCCATTGCTGGTAAGTCTGGAGTCGCTGGGCCGTCATACCATCCAGATGCTGCACGACGTGCTGGACGCGTTCGCGCGGATGGACATTGACGAAGCGGTACGTATTTATCGTGAAGATAAAAAAGTCGATCAGGAGTACGAAGGTATTGTTCGTCAACTGATGACCTACATGATGGAAGATTCGCGTACCATTCCGAGCGTACTTACCGCGTTATTCTGTGCGCGTTCTATCGAACGTATTGGCGACCGCTGCCAGAATATTTGTGAGTTTATCTTCTACTACGTGAAGGGGCAGGATTTCCGTCATGTCGGTGGTGACGAGCTCGATAAACTGCTGGCAGAAAAAGATAGCGATAAATAATTCACCAAGTAAATCCCAATAATTCAATTATTGGGATTTGTTATATATAACTTTATAAAATCCTAAAATTACACAAAATTAATAACTGCGAGCATGGTCATACTTTTATAAATAGAGCATTGCTATTTTCTCTGCACGCAACTAAATTAATTTTCGAACCTGGATGTTCGTTATAAAAACCATTAATTAATGACTGGATTGTTACTGCATTCGCAGGCAAAACCTGACATAACCAGAGAATACTGGTGAAGTCGGGTTTTTTTGTTTATAAAAAAGGTCCTTGCTATGAACATGCAAATCACCAAAATTCTCAACAATAATGTTGTGGTGGTTATTGATGATCAACAGCGGGAAAAAGTCGTCATGGGGCGCGGAATTGGCTTTCAAAAACGCCCAGGCGAAAGAATTAACTCAAGTGGAATAGAAAAAGAGTATGCCTTGAGCAGTCATGAACTGAACGGGCGATTAAGCGAACTCTTAAGTCATATGCCTCTTGAGGTGATGGCAACCTGTGATCGTATTATCTCTCTGGCGCAGGAGCGTCTGGGAAAGTTGCAGGACAGTATTTATATCTCGCTAACTGACCATTGCCAGTTTGCGATTAAACGCTTTCAGCAAAACGTGCTACTGCCCAACCCGCTGCTGTGGGATATCCAGCGACTTTACCCGAAAGAGTTCCAGCTAGGGGAAGAAGCGTTAACCATTATTGATAAACGGTTGGGCGTGCAGTTACCGAAAGATGAAGTGGGCTTTATTGCCATGCATCTGGTCAGTGCCCAAATGAGCGGAAATATGGAGGATGTTGCAGGTGTCACGCAATTAATGCGAGAAATGCTGCAATTAATAAAATTTCAGTTCAGCCTTAATTACCAGGAAGAAAGCTTGAGTTATCAGCGACTGGTTACGCATCTGAAATTTTTATCCTGGCGTATTCTTGAACATGCATCGATTAACGATAGTGATGAATCATTACAACAAGCAGTAAAGCAAAATTACCCGCAAGCATGGCAATGTGCGGAGCGGATCGCCATTTTTATTGGTTTGCAGTATCAACGTAAAATCTCACCTGCAGAGATTATGTTTTTAGCCATAAATATAGAGCGCGTGCGCAAAGAACACTGAAATATTATTACTGAATAAAGGATTGTTACCGCACTAAGCGGGCAAAACCTGAAAAAAATTGCTTGATTCACGTCAGGCCGTTTTTTTCAGGTTTTTTTTTGGAGTTTTGCCGCAAAGCGGTAGAGGGCAAGTTATGACGGAGTTAGCCAGAACAATAGTCGCAGGAGTCGGGGGCGCAGATAACATTGTGAGTCTGATGCATTGTGCAACGCGATTACGTTTTAAGTTAAAGGATGAAAGCAAAGCGCAAGCTGAGGTACTGAAAAAGACCCCCGGTATTATTATGGTGGTGGAAAGCGGTGGCCAGTTTCAGGTTGTCATAGGTAACCATGTGGCCGATGTCTTCCTGGCGGTTAACAGCGTGGCAGGCCTTGGCGAAAAAGCGCAACAGGCACCGGAAAATGATGATAAAGATAATCTGTTAAACCGCTTTGTTTATGTTATTTCAGGTATTTTTACGCCTCTGATCGGTTTGATGGCGGCAACCGGGATCCTGAAAGGTATGTTGGCTCTGGCACTCACTTTTCAGTGGGCGACCGAACAAAGTGGTACTTATTTAATTTTATTTAGCGCCAGTGATGCCTTGTTTTGGTTCTTCCCGATAATCCTGGGCTACACCGCAGGGAAACGCTTCGGCGGCAATCCATTTACTGCCATGGTGATTGGCGGAGCGTTAGTGCATCCATTAATTCTGACTGCCTTCGAGAACGGGCAAAAAGTGGATGCGCTGGGGCTGGATTTCCTGGGTATTCCGGTCACATTGTTGAATTACTCGTCATCGGTTATTCCCATTATTTTTTCTGCCTGGTTGTGCAGCATTCTGGAACGCCGACTTAATGCGTGGTTACCTTCGGCAATCAAAAATTTCTTCACACCCTTGCTATGTCTGATGGTCATCACGCCCATCACATTTCTGCTGGTGGGGCCGCTATCAACCTGGATAAGTGAACTGATTGCTGCCGGTTATCTCTGGCTTTATCAGGCGGTTCCTGCATTTGCAGGCGCGGTAATGGGCGGCTTCTGGCAAATCTTTGTGATGTTCGGTCTGCATTGGGGTTTGATACCTTTAATTATCAATAACTTCACCGTGCTGGGCTACGACACCATGATCCCGCTGTTAATGCCCGCCATTATGGCGCAAGTCGGGGCGGCGCTCGGCGTCTTCCTCTGCGAACGCGATGCACAGAAAAAAGTGGTGGCGGGATCAGCGGCGTTGACAGGTTTGTTTGGTATCACCGAACCAGCGGTATATGGCGTCAATCTGCCGCGTAAGTACCCCTTCGTTATCGCCTGCATAAGTGGGGCATTGGGGGCCACCATCATTGGCTACGCGCAAACGAAAGTTTACTCCTTTGGTTTGCCAGGTATTTTCACCTTCATGCAAACCATCCCGTCAACGGGGATTGATTTCACCGTATGGGCCAGCGTTATTGGCGGTGTCATTGCCATCGGTTGCGCATTTGTCGGTACGGTGATGTTTCATTTCATCACCGCTAAGAGTCAGTCAGCGCAAGTTGCCCAGCAAGAGAAAACACCAGAGGTTATTACACCTGAGCAGGGCGGTATCTGTTCACCGATGACGGGAGAGATTGTGCCGCTCATTCACGTCGCTGATACCACGTTTGCCAGCGGCCTGTTGGGTAAAGGTATTGCCATTCTGCCCTCTGTTGGTGAAGTGCGTTCTCCGGTGGCGGGTCGAATTGCTTCGTTGTTCGCCACATTACATGCCATCGGCATTGAGTCAGATGATGGCGTGGAGATCCTGATTCATGTCGGTATCGACACCGTAAAACTGGACGGCAAATTCTTTTCCGCTCACGTCAACGTGGGTGACAAGGTCAATACAGGCGATCGGCTGATTTCTTTTGATATCCCTGCTATTCGCGAGGCCGGATTTGATCTGACGACGCCGGTATTAATCAGTAATAGCGATGATTTTACGGACGTATTACCCCACGGCACGGCGCAGATAAACGCTGGTGAGCCGCTGTTATCCATCATTCGCTAACGATAAAAGGAGTTAATTATGAAAGCATTTCCAGAAACATTTCTTTGGGGTGGTGCAACAGCTGCCAATCAGATGGAAGGCGCCTGGCAGGAAGATGGCAAAGGGATCACGACCTCAGATTTACAGCCTCATGGCGTAATGGGAAAAATGGAACCGCGCATCCTGGGGAAAGAGAATATCAAAGATGTCGCCATCGATTTTTATCACCGTTACCCGGAAGATATCGCGTTATTTGCCGAGATGGGCTTCACCTGTCTGCGTATTTCCATTGCCTGGGCGCGAATTTTTCCTCAGGGCGATGAAGCCGAACCGAATGAAGCGGGGTTAGCATTTTACGAGCGGCTGTTTGATGAAATGGCGCAGGCGGGGATCAAGCCGCTGGTAACGTTATCCCATTACGAAATGCCATATGGGCTGGTGAAAAACTACGGCGGTTGGGCTAATCGGGCGGTCATCGATCACTTCGAGCATTACGCACGCACGGCCTTTACCCGCTACCAACATAAAGTTGCGTTATGGCTGACATTTAATGAAATCAACATGTCATTACACGCGCCATTCACGGGCGTGGGGCTGGCAGAAGAGAGTGGCGAGGCGGAAGTTTATCAGGCGATCCATCATCAACTGGTTGCCAGTGCGCGGGCAGTTAAAGCCTGTCATAGCCTGATCCCCGAAGCGAAAATTGGCAATATGCTTCTCGGTGGGCTGGTTTACCCCCTCACCTGCCAGCCACAGGATATGTTGCAGGCCATGGAAGAGAACCGGCGCTGGATGTTCTTTGGTGATGTTCAGGCGCGTGGTCAGTATCCCGGCTATATGCAGCGTTTCTTCCGCGACCACAATATCACCATTGAGATGACTGAAAGTGACGCAGAAGATTTAAAACATACCGTAGATTTCATCTCTTTTAGTTATTACATGACCGGTTGTGTTTCCCACGACGAAAGCATTAATAAAAATGCGCAGGGCAACATACTGAATATGATCCCAAATCCGCATCTGAAAAGTTCAGAGTGGGGGTGGCAAATTGATCCGGTTGGATTACGGATTCTGTTAAATACGCTTTGGGATCGTTATCAAAAACCGTTATTTATTGTCGAGAACGGATTAGGCGCAAAAGACAGCGTTGAAGTGGATGGTTCGATACAGGACGATTATCGAATTGCCTATTTAAACGATCACCTTGTACAGGTAAATGAAGCGATTGCCGATGGTGTGGATATTATGGGGTACACCAGTTGGGGGCCAATTGATTTAGTCAGTGCATCTCATTCACAAATGTCTAAGCGCTACGGCTTTATTTATGTGGATCGTGATGATAATGGTGAAGGAAGCCTCACAAGAACGCGCAAGAAAAGCTTCGAATGGTATGCAGAAGTGATCAAAACTCGGGGGCTATCATTAAAAAAATAACCAATAAAGCACCTTAAATATCGTCGCATTCAGAACAGTCTGGATGCGATGCGTTAATTCTTTCTTTGCACCATAAAGGGATATTATGTTTAGACGAAATATTATTACCTCTGCCATCTTATTAATGGCACCGTTAGCCTTTTCCGCACAATCATTGGCTGAATCATTAACAGTGGAACAACGCCTTGAGCTATTAGAAAAGGCGTTAAGAGAAACGCAAAGCGAACTGAAAAAATATAAAGATGAAGAGAAGAAAAAGTATACGCCAGCGACGGTGAATCGTAGCGTAAGTACGAATGATCAAGGGTATGCCGCCAATCCATTCCCGACCAGTCGTGCCGCAAAGCCTGATGCTGTACTGGTTAAAAATGAAGAGAAAAATGCCAGTGAGACAGGCTCGATTTATTCTTCCATGACTCTGAAAGATTTCAGTAAATTTGTGAAAGATGAAATCGGCTTTAGTTACAACGGCTACTACCGTTCTGGTTGGGGAACAGCCTCTCATGGTTCACCTAAATCATGGGCAATTGGTTCTCTGGGCCGCTTTGGTAACGAATACTCCGGCTGGTTTGATTTGCAGTTAAAACAACGTGTCTACAACGAAAACGGCAAACGGGTTGATGCCATCGTGATGATGGATGGTAACGTGGGTCAGCAGTACTCTACTGGCTGGTTTGGCGATAACGCCGGTGGCGAGAACTTTATGCAGTTCTCTGATATGTATGTTACCACCAAAGGTTTCCTGCCCTTTGCGCCAGAGGCTGATTTCTGGGTGGGTAAACACGGTGCGCCGAAAATTGAAATCCAGATGCTTGACTGGAAAACGCAGCGTACCGATGCTGCCGCAGGTGTAGGTCTGGAAAACTGGAAAGTCGGTCCGGGTAAAATTGATATCGCGCTGGTTCGTGAAGATGTCGATGATTACGATCGCAGCCTGCAAAACAAACAGCAGATTAATACCAATACCATTGATTTACGCTATAAAGATATCCCGTTATGGGATAAAGCCACCTTAATGGTGAGCGGTCGTTATGTCTCAGCAAATGAAAGCGCATCGGAAAAAGATAATCAGGATAATAACGGGTATTATGACTGGAAAGATACCTGGATGTTTGGTACATCTTTAACGCAGAAATTTGATAAGGGTGGCTTCAACGAATTCTCCTTCCTGGTTGCGAATAACTCTATCGCCAGTAACTTTGGTCGTTATGCTGGTGCAAGTCCATTTACTACCTTTAATGGTCGTTATTATGGTGATCATACAGGCGGAACTGCAGTTCGTCTGACTTCGCAGGGCGAAGCTTATATCGGCGATCATTTTATTGTGGCTAACGCGATTGTTTACTCCTTCGGTAACGATATTTATAGCTACGAAACAGGCGCACATTCTGATTTCGAATCTATTCGTGCGGTTGTTCGCCCGGCCTATATTTGGGACCAATATAACCAGACAGGTGTTGAACTGGGCTATTTCACCCAGCAAAACAAAGATGCGAATAGCAATAAATATAATGAATCTGGTTATAAAACCACGCTCTTCCATACCTTTAAAGTCAATACCAGTATGTTGACCTCGCGCCCGGAAATTCGTTTCTACGCTACGTATATCAAAGCTCTGGAAAATGAACTGGATGGCTTCACCTTTGAAGACAATAAAGACGACCAGTTTGCTGTCGGTGCCCAGGCTGAAATCTGGTGGTAATGGAACTTAATAAAAGGAATATTACGATGAATATAAAAATTGCTGCTTTAACGCTGGCTATTGCCAGCGGTATTTCTGCTCAATGGGCCATAGCAGCGGATATGCCAGCCAGCCCGGCACCCACTATTCCGGTGAAACAGTATGTGACTCAGGTCAATACCGATAACAGCGTGACCTTTCGCTACTTTGCCCCTGGGGCAAAAAATGTCTCCGTAGTGGTGGGTGTTCCGGTTCCGGACAATATTCACCCGATGACCAAAGATGAAGCGGGAGTCTGGTCGTGGCGCACGCCTGTCCTGAAAGGCAATCTGTACGAGTATTTTTTCAATGTTGATGGTGTACGCAGCATTGATACAGGCACGGCAATGACTAAGCCTCAGCGTCAGGTTAACTCCAGTATGATTCTGGTACCGGGCAGTTATCTGGATACACGTTCTGTTGTGCATGGTGATTTGATCGCCATAACTTACCACTCCAACGCATTGCAATCCGAACGTCAGATGTATGTCTGGACCCCGCCAGGATACACCGGCATAGGCGAGCCTTTGCCAGTGCTCTATTTCTATCACGGCTTTGGTGATACCGGACGTTCCGCTATTGATCAGGGGCGTATCCCGCAAATCATGGATAACCTGCTGGCTGAAGGGAAAATTAAACCGATGCTGGTGGTGATCCCGGATACCGAAACCGATGCGAAGGGCATTATTCCCGAAGATTTCGTTCCTCAGGAGAGACGTAAAGTCTTTTATCCGTTAAATGCTAAAGCGGCAGATCGCGAACTGATGAACGATATTATCCCGCTGATTAGCAAGCGTTTTAATTTCCGTAAAGATGCCGATGGTCGCGCACTGGCAGGGCTTTCACAAGGTGGGTATCAGGCACTGGTATCGGGAATGAATCATCTGGAAAGCTTTGGCTGGCTGGCCACATTCAGTGGTGTTACCACGACGACCGTACCAGATGAAGGGGTCGCTGCCCGGCTGAACGAGCCGGCAGCTATTAACCAGCAACTACGTAATTTTACTGTGGTTGTTGGGGATAAAGATGTTGTAACCGGCAAGGATATCGCCGGGCTGAAAACTGAGCTTGAGCAGAAAAAAATTAAGTTTGATTACCAGGAATATCCGGGTCTGAACCATGAAATGGATGTCTGGCGGCCTGCCTATGCAGCCTTCGTACAGAAATTATTCAAATAATATAAGGCATTAAGATGAAATTAATCATTACCGAAGATTACCAGGAAATGAGCCGTGTCGCGGCGCATCATCTGCTTGGTTATATGTCAAAGATGCGTCGCGTTAACCTGGCAATTACCGCCGGTAGCACGCCCAAAGGCATGTACGAATATCTCATCACTCTGGTTAAAGGTAAGCCCTGGTACGATAACTGCTATTTCTACAATTTCGATGAAATTCCATTTCGCGGTAAAGAAGGGGAAGGCGTAACGATTACCAATCTGCGTAATCTGTTTTTCACCCCTGCGGGGATCAAAGAAGAGAATATCCAGAAGCTCACTATTGATAACTACCGCGAGCATGATCAGAAACTGGCGCGTGAAGGCGGCCTGGATTTGGTGGTGTTGGGATTAGGTGTAGATGGTCATTTTTGTGGCAATCTGCCAAATACGACCCATTTCCATGAGCAAACCGTGGAGTTCCCGATCCAGGGAGAGATGGTTGATATTGTGGCGCATGGCGAGTTGGGCGGCGACTTTTCATTAGTGCCTGACAGCTACGTGACGATGGGGCCGAAAAGCATCATGGCGGCGAAAAACTTGCTGATAATTGTCAGTGGCGCAGGTAAAGCGCAAGCACTGAAAAATGTTCTGCAAGGTCCGGTTACCGAAGATGTTCCAGCTTCCGTGTTGCAGCTGCATCCTTCGCTGATGGTAATCGCTGATAAAGCCGCTGCCGCAGAATTAGCGCTCGGTTAAGCTTAAAAATAAGGCCGGATGTGTGAATTACGCTCCGGCCTGTTCTCCAACATTTAATGACAAATAGATAAAACATTCCGCTTAGCTTAAAGAGTCTGTTTCAGGACATGAAATATCCAATCCGGGTAGACGTGTAATGATTCTGCTCATCACCACGCCTGCCAGCAATGCTGGGATGATGCGGACAACGAGATTTTCACCAGAAAGAATGTTTTCAAATAACGCTGAGGAAGCCATGTCCTTAATATGTACGATAACAGCGCAATAGATCTCGGTGATAACGACTCCACCTATGCCGCCAACCAGACAACGATAACGTTTCTGTGACCCGATCTTTTCCGGCAGACAGGCGACCATTACGCCAGTTAACATTGCAGGAATAGCTCCCGTAGTTATCGACATTAAGAGAAACAATGGAAGTACCTGTATTATTACCAAAAGAATCAGCGGTTCTTTTGCGAAGAATATGTAGAGGACAAGAAACAGAACACCAATTAACGGCCCTAAAACCGCAAAATACAGTCCGTGATGAATTACCCGACGTGAAACAGACATATCAAACTCCCTTTACTTACCTTTGCGTGCCAATTTAAGTGGAGTAAGTGAAGGGAGTGTGAATAACTATGCCGTAATATCCCAACCACGCGCCTTCCACAGTTCCGGTAATTGCGAAAGATGGGTAAAGGTGGTGACTTTCGGGTGAACGATCGGTTTATTGTGCGGGTCAGCGCAGAAGTAAAACACTTCCATTCCGGCATCTATCCCTGATTGCGCACCTGCGCTGGAGTCATCGACCAGAATGCAGTTTTCAACGTTCACATTCATCGCTTTTGCCGCATGGAACATTAATGCCGGATCGGGCTTCCAACGCTGGATATCATAGCCGCTGAACAGTTTTTCCGGGAAGTAGTGCAGCATGTTGAGCTTACCAAGCGAATGCTGCATTTTGCTGACCGGACCGTTAGAGACGACGCACATCGGCACGTTAATGCTTGCCAGCAATTCGTTCGCTCCTGCGATGTCCTCAAGTTCGGTATCAAACAGACGTGCTACTTCTGCGCGGTAAACGTGTTCGGCATCGGCCTGGACCATCGTCACGCCCTGTTCTTTACTGATGATGTCGATGATTTCGTAGAGTTTTACGCCTTTAAAACGGGTAAAAATCTCTTCCAGGTCAACGTGAATGCCAAATTCCCTGAACATCGTGACATAGGCGCGAGAGCAAATGACCTCGCTATCGACCAGCGTACCGTCGCAGTCGAAAAATACCGCTTCTATCTGGGACATGTCTTTCCTTTATCGTTAGTTTAACGTTTTCGTCATGCCAATTTGCATGACGCAATCGTTGCCGTATAAGCAAATACAATGAAAAAAAGTTATCTTCAGCCGTCCATATTGTCTCATTTTGGTATACGATAGCGACGGATTTTCCCTCCTTGTTCGGAAATAGATAATGAGTCAACAACACACAACCCAGGCTTCTGGCCAGGGGATGCTGGAACGCGTGTTTAAACTGCGCGAACATGGCACGACGGCACGGACCGAAGTGATCGCCGGTTTTACCACCTTCCTGACGATGGTTTACATCGTTTTTGTTAACCCGCAAATTCTTGGCGTTGCTGGCATGGATACCAGCGCCGTCTTCGTCACGACCTGTCTGATTGCTGCATTCGGCAGTATTATGATGGGGCTGTTTGCTAACCTGCCAGTTGCACTGGCACCGGCAATGGGCCTGAATGCGTTCTTCGCTTTTGTCGTTGTACAGGCGATGGGCTTGCCGTGGCAAGTCGGGATGGGCGCAATCTTCTGGGGCGCGATTGGTCTGCTGTTACTGACGATTTTCCGCGTTCGCTACTGGATGATAGCCAACATCCCGGTAAGCCTACGTGTGGGCATCACCAGTGGTATCGGTCTGTTTATTGGCATGATGGGGCTGAAAAACGCAGGTGTGATTGTCGCTAACCCGGAAACGCTGGTGAGCATCGGTAATCTGACTTCTCACAGCGTGCTGCTGGGGATCCTCGGCTTCTTCATCATCGCCATTCTGGCCTCGCGCAATATTCACGCGGCGGTGCTGGTTTCCATCGTGGTGACAACGCTGCTGGGCTGGATGCTGGGTGATGTCCACTATAATGGCATCGTTTCTGCGCCGCCGAGCGTAATGACTGTCGTGGGTCATGTAGATTTAGCCGGGTCGTTTAACCTCGGGCTGGCAGGGGTGATTTTCTCTTTCATGCTGGTCAACTTGTTTGACTCCTCCGGTACGCTGATTGGCGTGACCGATAAAGCAGGTCTGGCTGATGAGAAAGGTAAATTCCCGCGCATGAAGCAGGCGCTGTATGTCGACAGTATCTCTTCGGTGACCGGTTCGTTTATCGGTACTTCTTCTGTTACGGCGTATATTGAATCTTCTTCCGGCGTTTCCGTTGGCGGTCGTACCGGTCTGACGGCAGTGGTTGTTGGTCTGCTGTTCCTGCTGGTTATCTTCCTGTCGCCGCTGGCGGGGATGGTGCCAGGCTACGCTGCAGCTGGTGCGCTGATTTACGTTGGCGTGTTGATGACCTCAAGTCTTGCTCGCGTGAACTGGCAGGATCTTACTGAATCTGTTCCGGCGTTTATTACCGCTGTGATGATGCCGTTCAGCTTCTCGATTACTGAAGGTATCGCGCTGGGCTTTATCTCCTACTGCGTGATGAAGATTGGTACCGGACGTCTGCGTGACCTTAGCCCGTGCGTAATCATCGTTGCGCTGCTGTTTATCCTGAAGATTGTCTTTATCGACGCTCACTAAAATCGATAGCGCGTTAAAAACCCGCCATGCATGATTGCTGGCGGGTTTTTTATTTAGATCTTAACTCGCTGAATAAACTCACCAAATGCGGTCAATTGCCCGGTCAGGTGGTCCAGCGTACTCTGATCAATCACTTCCCCGGTTTGCGGATCAACTTTGTTCTGAATCACGCCGCCCATAAATTCTGGCTTGTTCATCACCATTGCATCGAGGAAAACCAGAATCTGGCGCAGGTGATACTGACAGCGCGCGCCGCCAATCACGCCCATTGAGCTGGTCTGAATCAATACCGGTTTACCTGCCAGCGGTTGATCCGGCAGGCGGGAAAGCCAGTCGATGGCATTTTTCAGCCCACCCGGTACCGAGTAGTTATATTCCGGCGTGACGATTACCACACCGTCAGCCTGACGGATCTGTTCCGCCAGAGCTTCTACTGTTGCTGGAAAACCGTCTTCCTGCTGTACGTCAGCGTCATACAGGGGAATGTCGGCAATGGAAGGTAACGCATTGATTTCCATGCTCGCCGGAGCAATTTTCGGCAGGGTACGTGCAACCATGCCATTAAATGAGCCTTTGCGCAGGCTCCCCAGTAACGTAACCACCTGCAATTTTTCAGACATGATGACTCCTGTGGTTGTCTATCAATTTGGCGAAAAAGCCTTCACGGTAGAGAGCTGGGCAAAACGCATCATCCGGCTGGTAGGATTGTTGGCGCGGCTGTGAATATCGGGCAGGCTTTTCCAGCCATGTTTGCCATCTAACTCCCAGACACTGAGCTTTTCAATCGTGGGCGTGACCGCCACGGACCACACCAGCACGTCCTCCGCGTCGCATAACGCTTCTACATGATTTACATGAGCACATTTCAGGCGTCCGGCAATGGGCAGTAGTTGCAGATCGCGCGGATCGTCATTCAAAACATCACCGGTTAGTTTTAGCACGCTTCGGCGCAGCGTGATGAGCTGCGCCCGCGCTTCGTTAGGATCGTTTTGTTTACTGATCCATAGCGATTCATTGCTGGAAAAGGTGTGGTTATCGGGCGCGTGTGGGCTATGAAACCCGCGTGTCGCACGCTGTAGTTCCATATCGAGGCCACATTCACCTTCGGTTGTTAACGCCACGCCGACCATATTCCCGGCATAGGAAACAGAAAACGAAGGCAAATTTTTATCGCTGAAAACCGGTTTTCCTTTCGGCAGGGTGACGATTTCCGGCAATTCGCCAATGCCATACAGCATGAACATCAGTTCTGCGAGTAAACCTCTGGACGCCAGAAAACGGCTTTGACGATGAGGGGGAATGTTTCGGGCTTCTTGATGACACTGGGAGGGGAGACGAACAGAAATCAGATGTCCTTCCGTTAAAATCCCTCGGGCAAAGTGAGTCGCCATTTTTCGCTCCATGCTTAATGGTCCATTATGAATACAAGAGTAATCATTTACTGGAATGATGGACAGACTAAAGCGGCTAAAAGTTCGATTCAGATAAGTTTATTACAACTTTTTTACATTTCATTGTGAAATTGGGTCGCGTTTCATTCGATTCGGTTATGCCATCGACGCGTAAAGATTTTTAATGGTTTCCCGTAACCAGACGATCTTCGGATTACGGCTGTTCCGTTTATGCCACAGAAGGGTAAAAGGGACTTCCAGCTTTTTTTGCTGGCTTTCATCAAACGGGAGAGGAAGAGCAACCAACGGCAGTTGGTGGAGTTGATTGTAGTACTGGCAGTAGCGCGGCGCGGTCGCCAGTAGCAGATTGTCGGGCTGTGCTGCCATAAACAGTGACTGCTCGAATTCCGGCAGGCTCATAGCAATCGTGCGTTCGCGCCCCAGCTCCTGTAACACATTGTCCAGCGCCCAGGTATCGCTCTGTTCCCAGCAAATGCTGATATGCGGATAACGTAAAAAGGTGTCCAGATTCCATGCTTCATGCAGTGCCGGATGATCTTTGCGTAACCAGACGCAGGGCACATCACTAAACAGCACTTCATAATCAATGGCTAACGGTAGCGAGCTTAACAGCTCCCGCGAACGGGGATGACTTTCGCGACCGGAAAAACCAATATCCACTTCACCACGAGTAATGGCATCTAAGGAATCGTAATCCCAGTTACGTAATTTGATGGTCGCCTGCGGGTAACGTTGGTAGATCCGTTTCGACAGCGCATTAAGCATGATCATCATTAGCGGTGATTCTGCTGCCAGCTCAAACTTCAGGCCGCGCGGTGTCTGGTGGTGCGGTTTATCCAGCAGCAGGTTGCTCATTTGCATCCACTCCGCCAGATTTTGCTCCATGCTGACCATTAGCGGTGTGGGCGACAGCCCCAGCGGTGAGTTCACAAAGAGCGGGTCGTCAAACCACGCTCTTAACTTTGCCAGCGACTTACTCACCGCCGAAGGGGTCACGTTCATCCGCTTCGCCGCTTTGGTCACGCTGCGCTCCTGCATCAGCAGTTGCAGACAGAGCAGCAGATTGAGATCAAGCGTGGTGATGGATTTCTTCATGAGCGGCAACCGGGCGTCCAGGCGCGACGAACATAATCAGCAACAGGCTTACTATGCTACAGGCAATCAGAATCCCGATCAGCATATTCCATGCGCCGATACCAACCACCGCCGCCAGCCAAATCCACAGTGACGAACAGCAAACTTGCGCAATACCTAAGGTCGAGCTGGCTACGCCCGCGCGTAATGAAAACGGCCCTAACGCCTGACTCATCGCCACACCAAAACCTACCGAGAAACCGGCGCAAATCAGCGTGATACCAAACAGCGAAACCGCATGGGAAGGTGAAACGGCAAGGGTGATCCCCGCCGCCAGGAATAACACCTGTGAGGTGATCATCAACGTACGTGGCTTAAAAATTCCCAGCGCAAACGGCGTGGAGAATGAAACGGTCATGCTGACGCCAGCGGTCAACGCCATAATGGTGGCGTATTCTCCGCGCTCAAAACCCATGATTTCCATCAGCAATACTGGCGACGTGTTGACGAAGGTGAGGATCACCGAAACGCTGAGGGTGGTGATAACAACACGGCTGAGGAAAAACCGGTTAAGCAGTGACTCGCTATTTTCTCGTGGTTTGTCCGAAGCTGCGGGGGCCGCAGGGCGCGTTTCTTTTAAAATAAACAAAGACAACATCAGTACCGCGACACCCATTATTGCCATCGTCCAGAACAGACTCTGCCATGGGAAGTTAAGCATAATCAGATGTCCGAGCACTGGCGCTAACACCGGAATGATGCAGGTAATGCCGTTGAGTAACGACAGCACTTTAGCCCGACGTCGATCATCCAGCGTGTCGCGCAAAATGGCAAACGCCACTACGTAACAACAGCCCGCGCCCAGTCCCTGTAGAAATCGCCCTGCAAGAAATAACGCGCTGGTTTCAGCCAGTGAACAGAACACCGAGGCGATAATAAATAGCGCCGCGCCGGGTATGGCGACAGGCTTTCTCCCTGAACGATCGGCCACTTTACCGGCAAATAACATCGCAGCCGCCATCCCCGCCAGATAAACGGAGAACGCAATATGCAACTGCGCTTCGCTGGCATTGAGATCGGCGGCGATGCGCGGTAAACCAACGAGGTACATATCAATCCCTGCGGGATAAAGTAAAACCAGGGCAAAACTACAAATCAAAAAGCGGGACATGGGCTAAAGCGTCCTGATAGTAAGGTGACGCAAAGCATACGTGGTGAAGGAGAATCAGGCGAGTTGCCATTTGGACATAAGTGATTTCCTGACAGGCAAGAAGCCAGCGAATGGCTGGCTTCCTGAAGGATTTAGCCAAATTTAGGTAACACGTTAAAGACGTTACCGAACCAGCATAAAATTACGGTTATGCCAAAGAGAATGACAATCGCCGGAATAAGATTGCCGCCCCAGACCGTGAACATCTGATTGGGAAACTTCTTGCGGGCTTTGATTGCCAGTACAGCAGGAATTATTACCGCCCAGATGGTGGCACACAGTCCGGCACCGCCGATCCCGTAAATGAAGCCGTTCGGGAAGATCAGATACAACAAAGCAGGTGGCAGGAAGGTTAACAGCACGGTTTTGAAACGCCCGCCGTGGGAGTTATCAATCTTAAACAGATCCGCCAGATAATCGAACAACCCCAGCGTGACACCAAAGAACGAACTGGCAACAGCTAAGTTGGAGAACACCAGCAGGCAAAACTCGATAATCCCGTGCTGTTTGGTGCCGAGGAACGATTTCACCAGCGAATCAACGTTGCCGCCTGAGGAGATTATCGCCTTAAAGCTTTCTCGCGGGATATTCCCCATCGTGCAATAGAGCCAGAAGAGATAAATCACCAGCGCCAGCAGCGAACCGAAAACCACGCTTTTGATTAGTTTGTCTTTCTTTTTGCCATAGCAAATAATCAGGCTGGGAATATTGCCGTGGAAACCAAATGACGCCAGACACACCGGCAAAGCCATAAAGATATACGGGAAGTAAGACGTCCCCGCAGTGGTGCTGGTGGAATCGCGCAGAATGGAGTAATCGACCTGGAAGAAGAAAGAACCAAAAACAATTACAAAGGAGATAATCTTCAGCCCAAGGAACAATGAGGTAATACGACTGGCGGCTAACGAACTTATCCACAATACGCTGGCAACGAAAATGGCAGTGCAGATCCCGACAATACGTGGATTAGCGTGATAGCCCAAATTCATTGATATCGTTTCACTAATGATCGCACCATTAGCAGAGATATAGGCATAAGTGAGGATATAGAGAACGAAGGCAACGGTAATACCGCTGATAATGTTCCAGGTGTTACCGATTAAATCTTTGGTGATGGTGTTAAAACTGGATCCGACGGGATAATTTAAGTTTGCTTCTAATAATAATAGCCCTGAATGTAACATTGAAAACCAGGCAATAATAAGAATAAAAGCGCCCCAAAAAAACCAGGCTCCGGCAAGGTCAACAGGTAAAGCAAACATCCCACCGCCAATTACTGTACCGGCTATAACCATAACACCCCAAAATGCAGAGTGTTTTTTTTCTGATTGATCAGTCATGATGCCACCTTTAGAGGAAGGCTATTTTTGTTATTGAGGATGTAGGGTAATAGAGTGGCTAACATCCTTATAGCCACTCTGAGTGTTTTAATTAAACTTCTTTCAGTTTTGCGGTGAAGTGACGCAATACTTTCGGTTCGTAGGTAAAGGTTAACCCTTTAATATTCGCCGCGTTCTCTTTCACATGTTTAAAGGCTTCAATAATGAAGTCCATATGTGTTTGAGTATATGTTGCGCGCGGAATGGTTAAACGCAGCAGTTCAGCCGGGCATGGCAGTTGTTTACCGGTTTTCGGATCGCGGCCTAACAGGAAAGAGCCAATTTCTACCGCACGGATACCGGCGACTTTATACAGCTCGCAGGCCAGCGCCTGTGCCGGGAACTGATCTGCCGGGATATGCGGCAACAGTTTACCTGCATCAACGAATGCCGCGTGACCGCCCGCCTGCTGACAGACAACGCCAATCTCTTCCAGACCATCGACCAGATACTGCACTTGCGCGATACGATAAGCCAGCCAGTCCAGATTCATGCCGTCATACAGACCTACCGCCAGACGCTCCATAGCGCCGCCTTCCAGGCCGCCATATGTCGGGAAGCCTTCCTGCACCACGCAAAGGGTTCTGCATTCGGTGTACACATCAAAGAAGCTGTCGTCTTTCATGCACAGCAGGCCGCCCATCGGCACCATCGCATCTTTCTTGGCGGACATCGCCAGCATATCGGCATATCTGTAGGTTTCGCGGGTGATCTGCTCGATGGTCCAGTCTTTGTATTCTGCTTCACGCTGCTTGATGAAATAGGCGTTTTCGGCAAAGCGTGCGGAGTCCATGACCACCGGAATATCGTATTTCTTCGCGATGCTATACATCGCTTTTAAGTTTGCCAGTGAAACCGGCTGACCACCTGCGGAGTTACTGGTGATGGTTGCAACGATATACGGCACGTTATTCGGGCCAACTTCTTCAATACCGCGTTCTAATCCCTCAAGGTCAAAGTTGCCTTTAAAGTCGTAACGCACGCCCGTATCGAAGGCTTCTTTGATATAGACGTTACGCACGGTACAGCCGTTAATCTGGCTATGGCCCTGCGTGGTATCAAAGAAATAGTTAGAGAACGCCACCATTTTGCTGCGATCCAGGCCTTTTTCCTGCTCGCGTTTTTTAATCAGTACCGGAATATAGATTTGCTCTGCACCACGGCCCTGGTGAGTCGGAATAGTGTATTGATAACCAAAGATATTTTTCACTGACTCGGCTAACGCGTAGTAGCTGCGGCTGCCGCTGTAAGCTTCGTCGCCGCGCATCATCGCGGCCTGCATACTCTGCGTCACCGCCCCGGTGCCGCTGTCGGTCAGTAAATCGATAAACACATCTTCGCTATCCAGCAGGAACGGGTTCATACCGGATTTAATAATTGCCTCTTCACGATAAGCGCGAGTGGTACGTTTTACTGGCTCAATAACACGAATGCGGAACGGTTCAGGGAGATGTTTAAAGTTTTCCATTACATAATCCTTCATTTATTTTAATTACAGTGATCCCTGTGAATATTACATTTGCAATATCTATTAATTCGCCAGATATATATGCAAGCACCATCATTTACTAAAACAAGTAAATAAACGAGAGATGGCCTTTGTAAAAGGCAAAATTAAGATATAGCAAACAAATAGATCACATTGAATCTAATCGGTTTGGCTCTGGTGATGGCTACAGAAGGGCAAATCAAGGGCGGTGATCGACAATCTTGTTGTCAATATTAAACCATTTTGAGGTCACACATATATGTAAGATATTCATAATGCACTTATCCTCGAAAGACACGAGGCTACAGTATAATACTCAAGGAATTTGTCTATTCTGAAATTGTTTAAATGTGAATCGAATCACAATCGTTCGGGACGCAATATTAAATATCTTTTTTAAAGATTATAAATTACGTAAGAATTTTAATGTTTAAAAAAGGGTTGAGGAATAACAGGAGTGCTAACAATGAAGCGAAGCCGCATCTGACAGTCAGAATGCGGCTTCGCAAGCGCGGTTACTTACCGATACAGAAGCTGGAGAAAATCCGCCCCAGTAGGTCGTCTGAAGTAAATTCCCCGGTGATCTCGCTTAAGTTCTGCTGCGCCAGGCGCAACTCTTCCGCCAGCAGTTCACCCGCCCAGGCACCTAACAGTTGCGCTTTACCTTGCTGCAAATGCTCTGCCGCCTGTTCCAGCGCCTGTAGGTGACGACGACGCGCCAGGAAGCCGCCTTCCATATTGGTGTCAAAGCCCATGCTCTGTTTGAGATGGTTACGCAGTACATCCACGCCTTCGCCAGTCCGCGCCGAAAGACGAATTAACGCATGACCGTTCACTTCGCTCATCCCCAACGTTTCGCCGGTGATATCGGCTTTATTGCGCACCACGGTGATCGGCAGTTTCGCTGGCAGACGGGCGATGAATTCCGGCCAGATCTCTGCCGGATCAACGGCGTCTGTCGTGGTGCCATCGACCATAAACAGCACGCGGTCTGCCTGTTCAATTTCCTGCCATGCGCGCTCGATACCAATACGTTCAACTTCGTCACTGGCTTCACGTAGCCCGGCGGTATCGATGATATGCAACGGCATTCCGTCAATGTGGATATGCTCACGCAGCACGTCACGCGTGGTTCCGGCGATATCGGTTACGATTGCTGCTTCACGGCCCGCCAGCGCGTTCAGCAGGCTCGATTTACCGGCGTTAGGACGTCCGGCAATCACCACTTTCATCCCTTCGCGCAACAAACTACCCTGACGAGCTTCGGCGCGTACCGCGTCGAGATCGGCAATTACGTTATTGAGCTGGGCTTCAATTTTGCCGTCGGAGAGGAAATCGATCTCTTCATCGGGGAAATCAATCGCCGCTTCGACGTAAATGCGCAAGTGGGTGAGGGCTTCCACCAGATGGTTGACCCGTGCGGAGAACGCGCCTTGCAGCGAGTTTAGCGCCGAACGGGCCGCCTGTTCCGAGCTGGCGTCGATAAGATCCGCAATCGCCTCGGCCTGGGCTAAGTCGAGTTTATCGTTAAGAAACGCGCGTTCGGAAAACTCACCCGGGCGAGCAATCCGCAGGCCGGGAATGGTCAGAATGCGTTTTAACAGCAGGTCGAGGATCACCGGACCGCCATGACCTTGCAGTTCCAGCACATCTTCGCCGGTGAACGAGTTCGGGCCAGGGAACCATAGCGCAATCCCCTGATCGAGCACGCTGCCGTCGGCGTCTTTAAACGGAAGATAATCGGCGTAGCGCGGCTTAGGCAGTTTACCCAGCACGGTTTCGGCAACTTCACGGGCTTTGAAGCCGGAGATGCGCAGGATGCCAACGCCGCCACGTCCCGGAGGCGTGGCCTGGGCTACGATAGTGTCATTATCGCTCATGATGTTCCTGTTGCTTTGTGTGGCGGATGTGCGGTGCTTATCCGCCCTACGAAAAGAAAAAAGGCGGTCAACTGACCGCCCTTATTTTAGCGAAAACTCACCGAATCAGGATTTTTTCTTCTCGCGGCTATGCAGGCCACGTTTTTCCAGACCACGGTAAATCAGCTGCTGCTGAATAATGGTTACCAGGTTGCTGACGATATAGTACAGCACCAGACCTGACGGGAACCACAGGAAGAACACAGTGAAGATGACCGGCATAAAGGTCATGATCTTCTGCTGCATCGGGTCGGTCACAGTGGTCGGCGACATCTTCTGAATGAAGAACATCGTTACGCCCATCAGGATCGGCAGGATGTAGTACGGGTCCTGTGCAGACAGGTCGTGGATCCACAGTGCAAACGGTGCCTGACGCAGTTCAACGGAACCCATCAGCATGTAGTACAACGCCAGGAAGATTGGCATCTGGATCAGCAGCGGGAAGCAGCCGCCCAGCGGGTTAACCTTCTCAGCTTTGTACAGCGCCATCATTTCCTGGCTGATGCGCTGTTTGTCATCGCCCAGACGCTCACGCATTGCCTGAATCTTCGGCTGCAGCATACGCATCTTCGCCATGGAGGTGTACTGCGCTTTGGTCAGCGGGTACATGATGCCACGAACGATAAAGGTGATGATGATAATGGAGAAGCCCCAGTTACCCACAAAGCTATGGATCCATTTCAGCAGTTTGAACAGTGGCTGAGAGATGAACCACAACCAACCGTAATCAACGGTCAGATCCAGGTGCGGAGCAACAGCTGCCATTTTGTCCTGAATTTCCGGGCCAACCCACAGGGTGCTGTTCATCGCGCCAGTCTGACCAGGCTGAACCAGTACCGGCTGAGATTTATAGCCGATAGCGGCGATGCCGTTACCCAGATTAGCGGTATAGAAGTTGTTGGTACCGTCGTTATGCGGGATCCACGCCGTCGCGAAATACTGTTGCAGCATTGCCACCCAACCACCTTTCGAAGAGATGTTCAGGTTTTCGTTATCGGCAATGGTATCGAACTTGTATTTCTCGTACTTCTCGTCAGGCGTGGAGTACGCCGCACCACGGAAGGTGTGCAGTGCGAAGTTGCTGCTTCCGGTATCGAGATGCGGTGGCAGAGTGATGGATTGCTTCAACTGACCAAAGGTGGAGATTTCCAGCGGTTTCTCGCCAGCGTTCTGCACGTTGTAGTTGACGTTGACAGCGTAATCACCACGTTTCAGGACAAACGTTTTGGTAAACGTGTTGCCTGCCGCGTCGGTATACGTCATCGGCACCTGCAGTTCGTTTTGACCTTCAGCCAGCACATAAGCGTCTTTTTCAACGTTATACAGCGGACGCGGGCCGTTAGCCGGGTTATCCGGGCCATCACGACCGGTCAGACCGCTCTGTGCCTGATAAATAAACTGCGGTGAAGTTTCCAGCAGCTGGAACGGCTGGGTAGAGTTCAGCTCTTTCGGGTAAGCAGGCAGCAGGGCTTGCTCAACATCACCACCACGGGTGTTGATGGTCAGATCAAGCACGTCGGTCTTAACCGAGATCAGTTTCCCCTGGCCACTGGCCGGTACGCCCTGGTCGGCGGCGCTACCCGCTGCGGTGGTCGTTGTCTGCGTGGTCTGTTGGGCCTGAGGTTGCGGGTTTTTATCCTGCTCCCAGGCTTGCCAGATCATGAAAGACACGAACAGCAAAGCGATGACTAAAAGATTGCGTTGCGAATCCATCGTTAGTGTTCTCTGGTATCAAATGGTCCGGGCGGGACGGGATCGTCACCACCAGGGTGTAAAGGGTGGCATTTTAATACGCGTTTCACCGTCAACCAACTGCCTTTTATCACTCCAAACCTGCGCAATGCCTCAATTCCGTAGCTTGAACAGGTTGGAGTGAAACGACAATGCGGCCCGAGTAGCGGACTAATCAGGCGTTGATAGACCCGAATGAGGGCTATCAGGACCCGCGAGCCAGGCGACAGTGGCGGCGCCATAATTTTTCCAACGCTTCCGAGAGAGCACGGTTATCGAGGTCGGCAACCCCTTTTTTCGCCACCACCACGAAATCCATAGCCGGGAGTTCATGTTGGCGCAGACGGAAGCTTTCACGCGTCAGACGTTTAATCCGATTGCGTTCATGGGCGCGTCGAACGTTTTTCTTGGCGACTGTAAGACCGATACGGGGATGCCCCAGCGAATTCAGGCGGCCGAGAATGGTAATTTGCGGCGTGCCAGCCCGTTGTGGCTGCTGGAAGACGAATGTGAATTGACTGGGAGTTAACAAGCGTAACTCCCTGGGAAATGCGAGCTTAACCACTCAGGGGTTAGCTTTATTACTTAGAAACGGTCAGACGAGCGCGGCCTTTAGCACGACGACGTGCCAGAACCTGACGACCATTTTTAGTAGCCATACGAGCACGGAAGCCGTGAGAACGGTTGCGCTTCAGTACAGACGGTTGAAAAGTGCGTTTCATGGCGATTTCTACCTAAACTTGAATAAATTCAATGGCTTTATTGGATATCCGCCGAAAAATGAAACGATGGACACCGAAGCCATGGGTGATTAAAGAGGCCGGATTGTAATAATTGTACACTCCGGAGTCAATTCTCTTTCCTTATTTACCGCGCTTTTCCGCACCTTTTCGCGGGGAAAACGTACGGCCTCACACCAGTGAAAACCAGCATGGCGCGCCGGGTGGAGGATTATACGGGCTGACGGGTAAAGCGCAAGGATCGTCCTGGATCTTTATTAGATCGATTAAGCCAATTTTTGTCTATGGTCATTAAATTTTCCAATATGCGGCGTAAATCGTGCCCGGCCCGCGGCAGGATCGTTTACACTTAGCGAGTTCTGGATCATCCTGTGGATAAATCGGGAAAATCTGTGAGAAACAGAAGATCTCTTGCGCAGTTTAGGCTATGATCCGCGGTCCCGATCGTTTTGCAGGATCTTGATCGGGCATATAACCGCAGACAGCGGTTCGTGCGTCACCCTCATGCAGGGTCTTTTCGACGTACGTCAACAATCATGAATGTTTCAGCCTTAGTCATTATCGACTTTTGTTCGAGTGGAGTCCGCCGTGTCACTTTCGCTTTGGCAGCAGTGTCTTGCCCGATTGCAGGATGAGTTACCAGCCACAGAATTCAGTATGTGGATACGCCCATTGCAGGCGGAACTGAGCGATAACACGCTGGCCCTGTACGCGCCAAACCGTTTTGTCCTCGATTGGGTACGGGACAAGTACCTTAATAATATCAATGGACTGCTAACCAGTTTCTGCGGAGCGGATGCCCCACAGCTGCGTTTTGAAGTCGGCACCAAACCGGTGACGCAAACGCCACAAGCGGCAGTGACGAGCAACGTCGCGGCCCCTGCACAGGTGGCGCAAACGCAGCCGCAACGTGCTGCGCCTTCTACGCGCTCGGGTTGGGATAACGTCCCGGCTCCGGCAGAACCGACCTATCGTTCTAACGTAAACGTCAAACACACGTTTGATAACTTCGTTGAAGGTAAATCTAACCAACTGGCGCGCGCGGCGGCTCGCCAGGTGGCAGATAACCCTGGCGGTGCTTATAACCCGTTGTTCCTTTATGGCGGCACGGGTTTGGGTAAAACTCACCTGCTGCATGCGGTGGGTAACGGCATTATGGCGCGCAAGCCGAATGCCAAAGTGGTTTATATGCACTCCGAGCGCTTTGTTCAGGACATGGTTAAAGCCCTGCAAAACAACGCGATCGAAGAGTTTAAACGCTACTACCGTTCCGTAGATGCACTGCTGATCGACGATATTCAGTTTTTTGCTAATAAAGAACGATCTCAGGAAGAGTTTTTCCACACCTTCAACGCCCTGCTGGAAGGTAATCAACAGATCATTCTCACCTCCGATCGCTATCCGAAAGAGATCAACGGCGTTGAGGATCGTTTGAAATCCCGCTTCGGCTGGGGACTGACTGTGGCGATCGAACCGCCAGAGCTGGAAACCCGCGTGGCGATCCTGATGAAAAAGGCCGACGAAAACGACATTCGTTTGCCGGGCGAAGTGGCGTTCTTTATCGCCAAGCGTCTACGATCTAACGTACGTGAGTTGGAAGGCGCGCTGAACCGCGTCATTGCCAACGCCAACTTTACCGGACGGGCGATCACCATCGACTTCGTGCGTGAGGCGCTGCGTGACTTGCTGGCATTGCAGGAAAAACTGGTCACCATCGACAATATTCAGAAGACGGTGGCGGAGTACTACAAGATCAAAGTCGCGGATCTCCTTTCCAAGCGTCGATCCCGCTCGGTGGCCCGTCCGCGCCAGATGGCGATGGCGCTGGCGAAAGAGCTGACTAACCACAGTCTTCCGGAGATTGGCGATGCCTTTGGTGGTCGTGACCACACGACGGTGCTTCATGCCTGCCGGAAGATCGAGCAGTTGCGTGAAGAGAGCCACGATATCAAAGAAGATTTTTCTAATTTAATCAGAACATTGTCATCGTAAACCTATGAAATTTACCGTAGAACGTGAGCATTTATTAAAACCGCTACAACAGGTGAGCGGTCCGTTAGGTGGTCGTCCTACGCTACCGATTCTCGGTAATCTGCTGTTACAGGTTGCTGACGGTACGTTGTCGCTGACCGGTACTGATCTCGAGATGGAAATGGTGGCACGCGTTGCGCTGGTTCAGCCGCACGAACCAGGGGCGACGACCGTTCCGGCGCGCAAATTCTTTGATATCTGCCGTGGTCTGCCTGAAGGCGCGGAAATTGCCGTGCAGCTGGAAGGTGAGCGGATGCTGGTGCGCTCCGGGCGTAGCCGTTTTTCGCTGTCTACCCTGCCAGCGGCAGATTTCCCGAACCTCGATGACTGGCAGAGCGAAGTCGAATTTACCCTGCCGCAGGCGACGATGAAGCGTCTGATTGAAGCGACCCAGTTTTCTATGGCGCATCAGGACGTTCGCTATTACTTAAACGGTATGCTGTTTGAAACCGAAGGTGAAGAACTGCGCACCGTGGCGACCGACGGCCACCGTCTGGCAGTCTGTTCAATGCCAATTGGTCAATCTTTGCCAAGCCATTCGGTGATCGTGCCGCGTAAAGGCGTGATTGAACTGATGCGTATGCTCGACGGCGGCGACAATCCGCTGCGCGTGCAGATTGGCAGCAACAACATTCGCGCCCACGTTGGCGACTTTATTTTCACCTCGAAACTGGTGGATGGTCGCTTCCCGGATTACCGTCGCGTTCTGCCGAAGAACCCGGACAAACATCTGGAAGCTGGCTGTGATCTGCTCAAGCAGGCGTTTGCTCGTGCGGCAATTCTCTCTAACGAGAAATTCCGCGGCGTGCGTCTGTATGTCAGCGAAAACCAGCTGAAAATCACCGCCAACAACCCAGAACAGGAAGAAGCGGAAGAGATCCTCGACGTTACCTATAGCGGTGCGGAGATGGAAATCGGCTTCAACGTCAGCTATGTGCTGGATGTTCTCAACGCACTGAAATGCGAAAACGTCCGCATGATGCTGACCGATTCGGTTTCCAGCGTGCAGATTGAAGATGCGGCCAGCCAGAGCGCGGCTTATGTTGTCATGCCAATGAGACTGTAATGTCCCTCACCCGCTTGTTGATCCGCGATTTCCGCAACATTGAAACCGCGGATCTCGCCTTATCTCCCGGCTTTAACTTTCTGGTAGGTGCCAACGGCAGTGGCAAAACCAGCGTGCTGGAAGCCATCTATACGCTCGGCCACGGTCGGGCGTTTCGCAGTTTGCAGATTGGTCGCGTCATTCGCCACGAGCAGGAGGCGTTTGTTCTCCACGGGCGATTACAGGGCGAAGAGCGCGAGACGGCGATTGGTTTAACCAAAGACAAACAAGGCGACAGCAAAGTCCGTATTGACGGTACAGACGGGCATAAAGTCGCGGAGCTGGCGCACCTGATGCCAATGCAGCTGATAACGCCAGAAGGGTTTACTTTACTCAACGGCGGCCCCAAATACAGAAGAGCATTCCTCGACTGGGGATGCTTTCACAACGAACCCGGATTTTTCACCGCCTGGAGCAATCTCAAGCGATTGCTCAAGCAGCGCAATGCGGCGCTGCGCCAGGTGACTCGTTACGAACAGCTACGCCCGTGGGATAAAGAACTGATCCCGCTGGCGGAGCAAATCAGCACCTGGCGCGCGGAGTATAGCGCCGGTATCGCGGCTGATATGGCCGATACCTGTAAGCAATTTCTCCCTGAGTTTTCTCTGACTTTCTCTTTCCAGCGCGGCTGGGAGAAAGAGACAGAATATGCTGAGGTGCTGGAACGTAATTTTGAACGCGATCGCCAGCTAACCTACACCGCGCATGGCCCGCATAAAGCGGACTTACGCATTCGCGCCGACGGTGCGCCGGTGGAAGATACCTTATCGCGTGGGCAGCTTAAGCTGCTGATGTGCGCCTTACGTCTGGCGCAAGGAGAGTTCCTCACCCGTGAAAGCGGGCGGCGGTGTCTCTACCTGATAGATGATTTTGCCTCTGAGCTTGATGATGAGCGTCGCGGGCTGCTTGCCAGCCGCTTAAAAGCGACGCAATCACAGGTCTTTGTCAGCGCGATCAGTGCTGAACACGTTATAGACATGTCGGACGAAAATTCGAAGATGTTTACCGTGGAAAAGGGTAAAATAACGGATTAACCCAAGTATAAATGAGCGAGAAACGTTGATGTCGAATTCTTATGACTCCTCCAGTATCAAAGTCCTGAAAGGGCTGGATGCGGTGCGTAAGCGCCCGGGTATGTATATCGGCGACACGGATGACGGCACCGGTCTGCACCACATGGTATTCGAGGTGGTAGATAACGCTATCGACGAAGCGCTCGCGGGTCACTGTAAAGAAATTATCGTCACCATTCACGCCGATAACTCTGTCTCCGTACAGGATGATGGGCGCGGCATTCCGACCGGTATTCACCCGGAAGAGGGCGTATCGGCGGCGGAAGTGATCATGACCGTTCTGCACGCAGGCGGTAAATTTGACGATAACTCCTATAAAGTGTCCGGCGGTCTGCACGGCGTTGGTGTTTCGGTAGTAAACGCCCTGTCGCAAAAACTGGAGCTGGTTATCCAGCGCGAGGGTAAAATTCACCGTCAGATCTACGAACACGGTGTACCGCAGGCCCCGCTGGCGGTTACCGGCGAGACTGAAAAAACCGGCACCATGGTGCGTTTCTGGCCAAGCCTTGAAACCTTCACCAATGTGACCGAGTTCGAATATGAAATTCTGGCGAAACGTCTGCGTGAGTTGTCGTTCCTCAACTCCGGCGTTTCCATTCGTCTGCGCGACAAGCGCGACGGCAAAGAAGACCACTTCCACTATGAAGGCGGCATCAAGGCGTTCGTTGAATATCTGAACAAGAACAAAACGCCGATCCACCCGAATATCTTCTACTTCTCCACCGAAAAAGACGGTATTGGCGTCGAAGTGGCGTTGCAGTGGAACGATGGCTTCCAGGAAAACATCTACTGCTTTACCAACAACATTCCGCAGCGTGACGGCGGTACTCACCTGGCAGGTTTCCGTGCGGCGATGACCCGTACTCTGAACGCCTACATGGACAAAGAAGGCTACAGCAAAAAAGCCAAAGTCAGCGCCACCGGTGACGATGCGCGTGAAGGCCTGATTGCGGTCGTTTCCGTGAAAGTGCCGGACCCGAAATTCTCCTCACAGACCAAAGACAAACTGGTTTCTTCTGAGGTGAAATCGGCGGTTGAACAGCAGATGAACGAACTGCTGGCGGAATACCTGCTGGAAAACCCAACCGACGCGAAAATCGTGGTCGGCAAAATTATCGATGCTGCCCGTGCCCGTGAAGCTGCGCGTCGCGCGCGTGAAATGACCCGCCGTAAAGGTGCGCTGGATTTAGCTGGCCTGCCGGGCAAACTGGCAGACTGCCAGGAACGCGATCCGGCGCTTTCCGAACTGTACCTTGTGGAAGGGGACTCCGCGGGCGGCTCTGCGAAGCAGGGGCGTAACCGCAAGAACCAGGCGATTCTGCCGCTGAAGGGTAAAATCCTCAACGTCGAGAAAGCGCGCTTCGATAAGATGCTCTCTTCTCAGGAAGTGGCGACGCTTATCACCGCGCTTGGTTGTGGTATCGGTCGTGACGAGTACAACCCGGACAAACTGCGTTATCACAGCATCATCATCATGACCGATGCGGACGTCGACGGCTCGCACATTCGTACGCTGCTGTTGACCTTCTTCTATCGTCAGATGCCGGAAATCGTTGAACGTGGTCACGTCTACATCGCTCAGCCGCCGCTGTACAAAGTGAAGAAAGGTAAGCAGGAACAGTACATTAAAGACGACGAAGCGATGGATCAGTACCAGATCTCTATCGCGCTGGATGGCGCAACGCTGCACACCAACGCCAGTGCACCGGCGCTGGCTGGCGAAGCGTTAGAGAAACTGGTGTCTGAGTACAACGCGACGCAGAAAATGATCAACCGCATGGAGCGTCGTTATCCGAAAGCAATGCTGAAAGAGCTTATCTATCAGCCGACGCTGACGGAAACCGACCTTTCTGACGAGCAGACCGTTACCCGCTGGGTGAACGCGCTGGTCAGCGAACTGAACGATAAAGAACAGCACGGCAGCCAGTGGAAGTTTGATGTCCACACCAATGCTGAGCAAAACTTGTTCGAGCCGATTGTTCGCGTGCGTACCCACGGTGTGGATACTGACTATCCGCTGGATCACGAATTTATCACTGGCGGCGAATATCGTCGTATCTGCACGCTGGGTGAGAAACTGCGTGGCTTGCTGGAAGAAGATGCATTTATCGAACGTGGCGAACGTCGTCAGCCGGTAGCCAGCTTCGAGCAGGCGCTGGACTGGCTGGTGAAAGAGTCCCGTCGCGGCCTCTCCATCCAGCGTTATAAAGGTCTGGGCGAGATGAACCCGGAACAGCTGTGGGAAACCACCATGGACCCGGAAAGCCGTCGTATGCTGCGCGTTACCGTTAAAGATGCGATTGCTGCCGACCAGTTGTTCACTACGCTTATGGGCGACGCCGTTGAACCGCGCCGTGCGTTTATTGAAGAGAACGCTCTGAAAGCGGCGAATATCGATATTTAATGGCGTTAACAATGCGAGCGTGCCTGATGCGCTACGCTTATCAGGCCTACGAGACTCCTGCAATATATTGAATTTGCATGTTTTTGTAGGCCGGATAAGGCGTTCACGCCGCATCCGGCAAGAAGCTATAAGAAAAGGGCGGAGATCATCTCCGCCCTTTTTATTCCTGCAATCCGCAATTATCATCCCACAGAACTATACTTTTTGAGTCAACACGTAACGCTTTACAGGTGATTATCATGGGCCTTTTTGATGACGTTGTCGGCGCCTTTCTGAAAGGCGATGCGGGGAAATATCAGGCGATTTTAAGTTGGGTTGAGGAGCAGGGCGGCATTCAGGTGCTGCTGGAAAAACTGCAAAGTGGCGGCTTAGGGGCCATTCTCTCAACCTGGTTGAGTAATCAACAGAGCAATCAATCAGTTAGCGGCGAGCAAGTGGAATCGGCGCTCGGCACAAATGCGGTGTCCGATCTCGGGCAAAAACTTGGCGTGGATACCAGTACAGCTTCCAGTTTACTGGCAGAACAATTGCCGAAGATTATTGATGCGCTCTCACCGCAAGGTGAAGTGTCACCACAAGCCAATAACGATCTGCTTTCCGCAGGCATGGAACTGCTGAAAGGGAAACTTTTCCGCTAAGCAAAAGGGGAGCACGCAATGCGCGTTGCATCCCCCTTTTCCCTCGGGTGTTGTACTGATTTTTGAGCGGAATCGCGTTAGCATGGGTCAGGAACCAATCTACCTGGGGAACTCATGGCTATCAAACTCATTGCTATCGATATGGATGGCACCCTTCTGCTGCCCGATCACACCATTTCACCCGCCGTTAAAAATGCGATTGCCGCAGCTCGCGCCCGTGGCGTGAATGTCGTGCTAACGACGGGTCGCCCTTATGCAGGTGTTCACAATTACCTGAAAGAGCTGCATATGGAACAGCCGGGCGACTACTGCATTACTTATAACGGCGCGCTGGTACAGAAGGCCGCTGATGGTAGCACCGTGGCGCAAACCGCTCTCAGCTATGACGACTACCGTTTCCTGGAAAAACTCTCTCGCGAAGTCGGTTCTCATTTCCACGCCCTGGACCGCACCACGCTGTACACCGCCAACCGAGATATCAGCTACTACACGGTGCATGAATCTTTCGTTGCCACCATTCCGCTGGTGTTCTGCGAAGCGGAGAAAATGGACCCCAATACCCAGTTCCTGAAAGTGATGATGATTGATGAACCCGCCATCCTCGACCAGGCCATTGCGCGTATTCCGCAGGAAGTGAAAGAAAAATACACCGTGCTGAAAAGTGCGCCGTACTTCCTCGAAATCCTCGATAAACGCGTTAACAAAGGTACGGGTGTGAAATCACTGGCCGACGTGTTAGGTATTAAACCGGAAGAAATCATGGCGATTGGCGATCAGGAAAACGACATCGCAATGATTGAATATGCAGGCGTCGGTGTGGCGATGGATAACGCTATTCCTTCGGTGAAAGAAGTGGCGAACTTTGTCACCAAATCTAACCTTGAAGATGGCGTGGCATTTGCTATTGAGAAGTATGTGCTGAATTAATCAGTGAACGGGCAAACGGCATGAATGCGTTTGCCCGCAGCGATTAACAATTTCTGGTCGTGCATAAAATCAGGAACTGGAGTGGTGACGTTACTATATCCAGCGTAAGAGTGACTGGCAGCAGCGCATTAACGAGGCCGTGCGGGACGCCATCTGTTGCTTTGTACTCATAAAATCCCACCGTAAAGGGTTGATGGAAAACCATCACGTTTGAGTAATCCGCTTTTTTATTTTTCTGGTGGATTGAGCCTTTCAAACCGTCCAGCATCCATGTACAACGCCGGGTATCACAAATAAAACCATATTGTGTTGCCAGTGCCTTATCTTCTTCGTTGTTCCAGTCGTAATAGAGCGTAATAGCACCAGAGAAATTCTTATTACTGCTGCTTAAAATAAATTTCGCGTTATCAGAAACGGTGATTCTTTCACCATGGATTGCCGGATCGTTCAGCATGTTAACTACCTCATCGCCGCCGGTGGTCAACAGATAGTCCAACGATTCACCAACAAAAACATAGCCTTTCGTACCGTTACTATCTTCTGCCAGCGATAAACCCTTAATCGTGTCTGACCGCCATTGCTCGGCATGTGGACGGCTTGCAGTATTGGAAACCAATCCCCAGGTGATACATCCGGTCAACGCAAATGCCAAAGAACACAAACCGGCAGCCTTAAAAAATCCTTTAAAATTCAATTTCATGATTAATCCTTTAAACAAGAGTGCTAAGCCGTTGAAAGCATACTCTTCTTTCCCTCCTGTTTAGCGCCTGATCTCCCTTTTCAGATTTTTGCCCGACGTAGAACATTTTCTTATTGATTGTTCTTTTTGTGATCTAAATTGTAGTACAACAATATAACTTTGTACTACATTAGACGCACAACAAACGCGAACGTCATCACGCTGGTACTACAAAATTGCCGCGTTATGCATCGATCGGGGTAAAGTAGAGAAGAACATACAGAGCACAAGGACTCTCCATGACTCTCAATAAAACCGATCGCATCGTTATTACGCTAGGTAAACAGATCGTTCACGGCAAATACGTGCCAGGCTCGCCGCTTCCGGCTGAGGCAGAACTCTGTGAAGAGTTTGCAACCTCGCGCAACATCATCCGTGAGGTATTTCGTTCGCTGATGGCGAAGCGGCTGATTGAAATGAAACGTTATCGCGGGGCGTTTGTGGCTCCGCGTAACCAGTGGAATTACCTCGACACTGACGTACTGCAATGGGTGCTGGAAAACGACTATGACCCACGGCTTATCAGTGCAATGAGCGAAGTGCGAAACCTGGTAGAGCCGGCTATTGCCCGTTGGGCAGCAGAGCGCGCGACCTCCAGCGATCTGGCGCAGATTGAATCGGCGCTGAACGAGATGATTGCCAACAATCAGGACCGCGAAGCGTTTAACGAAGCGGATATTCGCTACCACGAGGCGGTGCTGCAGTCGGTGCATAACCCGGTGTTACAGCAACTGAGCATTGCGATCAGTTCGCTGCAGCGGGCGGTTTTTGAACGAACCTGGATGGGCGATGAGGCCAACATGCCGCAAACGCTCCAGGAACATAAGGCGCTGTTCGATGCGATAAGGCATCAGGACGGCGATGCGGCAGAGCAGGCGGCGCTTACCATGATCGCCAGCTCGACACGAAGGTTAAAGGAAATCACATGACAGCTCGCTACATCGCAATTGACTGGGGATCGACCAATCTGCGCGCCTGGCTTTATCAGGGCGACCACTGCCTGGACAGCAGGCAATCAGAAGCAGGCGTCACGCGCCTGAACGGAAAATCTCCGGCTGCGGTGTTAGCAGAAGTGACGACCGGCTGGCGTGAAGAGAATACGCCAGTGGTAATGGCAGGAATGGTCGGCAGCAATGTCGGCTGGAAAGTTGCGCCGTATTTATCCGTTCCAGCCCGTTTTTCGTCTATTGGCGAACAATTAACGTCTGTTGGCGACAATATCTGGATTATTCCCGGATTATGCGTCTCTCATGACGATAACCACAATGTGATGCGCGGCGAAGAAACACAATTGATCGGCGCGCGCACTCTGGCTCCTTCCTCTCTTTATGTCATGCCCGGTACGCATTGCAAATGGGTGCAGGCCGATAGCCAGCAAATTAACGATTTTCGCACCGTGATGACCGGTGAATTACATCATTTACTGTTAAATCACTCATTGATTGGCGCAGGTTTGCCGCCGCAGGAAAACGCTGCCGATGCCTTCGCGGCTGGTCTTGAGCATGGCCTTAATGCGCCCGCCGTATTGCCACAGCTTTTTGAGGTTCGCGCCTCGCATGTGCTGGGAACACTTCCCCGCGAACAGGTCAGCGAATTTCTCTCTGGTTTGTTGATTGGCGCAGAGGTTGCCAGTATGCGTGACTATGTGGACCATCAACACGCCATCACCCTTGTCGCCGGAACATCGCTGACCGCGCGCTACCAGCAAGCCTTTCAGGCGATGGGTTGCGACGTGACGGCGGTGGCAGGCGACACGGCATTTCAGGCTGGTATAAGGAGCATCGCTCATGCAGTGGCAAACTAAACTCCCGCTGATCGCCATTTTGCGCGGCATTACGCCCGACGAGGCGCTGGCACATGTTGGCGCGGTGATTGACGCCGGGTTCGATGCGGTTGAAATCCCGCTGAATTCTCCACAATGGGAGCAGAGCATTCCCGCCATCGTTGATGCGTACGGCGATAAGGCGTTGATTGGCGCAGGTACGGTACTGAAACCTGAACAGGTCGATGCGCTCGCCAGAATGGGCTGTCAGCTCATCGTTACGCCCAATATCCATAGTGAAGTGATCCGCCGTGCGGTGGGCTACGGCATGACCGTCTGCCCCGGCTGTGCGACGGCGACCGAAGCCTTTACCGCGCTCGAAGCGGGCGCGCAGGCGCTGAAAATATTTCCGTCATCGGCTTTTGGTCCGCAATACATCAAAGCATTAAAAGCGGTATTACCACCGGACATCGCAGTCTTTGCCGTTGGCGGCGTGACGCCAGAAAACCTGGCGCAGTGGATAGACGCAGGTTGTGCAGGGGCGGGCTTAGGCAGCGATCTCTATCGCGCCGGGCAGTCCGTAGAACGGACTGCGCAGCAGGCAGCAGCATTTGTTAAGGCGTATCGAGAGGCAGTGCAATGAAAATCACCAAAATTACCACGTATCGGTTACCTCCCCGCTGGATGTTCCTGAAAATTGAAACCGATGAAGGTGTGGTCGGTTGGGGCGAGCCCGTGATTGAAGGCCGCGCTCGCACGGTGGAAGCGGCAGTCCACGAGCTGAGTGACTATTTGATTGGTCAGGACCCGTCACGCATCAACGACTTATGGCAAGTGATGTATCGCGCCGGATTTTATCGTGGCGGTCCAATCCTGATGAGCGCCATCGCCGGGATCGACCAGGCGTTATGGGATATCAAAGGTAAAGTGCTGAATGCGCCGGTCTGGCAACTGATGGGCGGCCTGGTTCGCGACAAAATTAAAGCCTACAGTTGGGTCGGCGGCGATCGTCCGGCGGATGTTATCGACGGCATTAAAACGCTACGCGAAATCGGCTTCGATACCTTCAAACTGAACGGTTGTGAAGAACTGGGGCTAATTGATAACTCCCGCGCGGTAGATGCGGCAGTCAACACCGTGGCACAAATTCGTGAAGCTTTTGGCAATCAGATTGAGTTTGGTCTTGATTTCCATGGTCGCGTCAGCGCGCCGATGGCGAAAGTGCTGATTAAAGAGCTGGAACCGTATCGTCCGCTGTTTATTGAAGAGCCGGTGCTGGCGGAACAGGCCGAATACTACCCGAAACTGGCGGCACAAACGCATATTCCACTGGCGGCGGGTGAGCGCATGTTCTCACGCTTCGATTTTAAACGTGTGCTGGAGGCAGGCGCTATTTCGATTCTGCAACCGGATCTCTCCCACGCAGGCGGTATTACCGAATGCTACAAAATTGCCGGAATGGCAGAAGCCTATGACGTGACCCTTGCGCCGCACTGTCCGCTCGGACCGATTGCACTGGCGGCTTGCCTGCATATCGACTTTGTTTCCTATAACGCCGTCCTTCAGGAACAAAGTATGGGCATTCATTACAACAAAGGCGCGGAGTTACTCGACTTTGTGAAAAACAAAGAGGACTTCAGCATGGTCGGCGGTTTCTTTAAACCATTAACGAAACCGGGCTTAGGCGTGGAAATCGACGAAGCTAAAGTTATTGAGTTCAGTAAAAATGCCCCGGACTGGCGTAATCCGCTCTGGCGTCATGAAGATAACAGCGTAGCAGAGTGGTAATTCCTGCCACGTAAGCCCCTCATCGGGCACTAAAACAGCAATACAAAAATATAACCCTCTGTAAATTACAGGGCATGGTGAGCGGCTTCGCTATGCCCAAAATCTGGAGAAAGCTCGCTATGGATATTCCCGTTAATGCAGCAAAGCCGGGGCGTCGGCGTTATCTGACGCTGGTGATGATCTTTATTACGGTGGTCATTTGTTATGTTGACCGCGCTAACCTGGCCGTGGCTTCTGCCCATATTCAGGAAGAGTTTGGTATTACTAAAGCGCAAATGGGCTATGTATTTTCGGCCTTCGCCTGGCTTTATACGCTATGTCAGATCCCCGGTGGTTGGTTTTTAGATCGCGTAGGTTCACGCGTGACTTATTTTATTGCGATATTTGGCTGGTCAGTGGCGACGTTATTCCAGGGCTTTGCCACGGGCTTAATGTCATTAATTGGTCTGCGCGCGATAACCGGTATTTTCGAAGCGCCCGCGTTCCCGACCAATAACCGGATGGTAACCAGTTGGTTCCCGGAACATGAACGCGCTTCTGCCGTTGGTTTTTATACGTCTGGTCAGTTTGTCGGTCTGGCGTTTCTGACTCCGCTGCTGATCTGGATTCAGGAGATGTTGAGCTGGCACTGGGTGTTCATTGTCACCGGTGGTATCGGCATTATCTGGTCGCTGATTTGGTTTAAGGTTTATCAGCCGCCGCGTCTGACCAAAGGCATCAGCAAAGCTGAACTGGATTACATTCGTGATGGCGGCGGTCTGGTGGATGGCGATGCGCCGGTGAAGAAAGAGGCGCGTCAGCCGTTAACAGCCAAAGACTGGAAACTGGTGTTCCATCGTAAACTGATCGGTGTCTATCTTGGGCAATTTGCGGTGGCTTCTACACTGTGGTTTTTCTTAACCTGGTTCCCGAACTATTTAACCCAGGAAAAAGGAATCACGGCGCTGAAAGCAGGTTTTATGACCACGGTGCCATTCCTCGCGGCGTTTGTCGGCGTCCTGCTCTCTGGCTGGGTCGCGGATCTGCTGGTACGTAAGGGCTTTTCACTGGGCTTTGCGCGTAAAACGCCGATTATCTGCGGCTTGCTGATCTCCACCTGCATTATGGGTGCGAACTACACCAACGATCCGATGATGATTATGTGCCTGATGGCGCTGGCATTCTTCGGCAACGGTTTTGCTTCGATAACCTGGTCGCTGGTCTCTTCTCTGGCACCGATGCGCCTGATTGGTTTAACCGGCGGCGTGTTTAACTTTGCCGGTGGTCTGGGCGGCATCACCGTTCCGCTGGTGGTGGGATACCTGGCGCAGGGTTACGGTTTCGCGCCTGCACTGGTTTATATCTCCGCCGTCGCGTTGATTGGCGCGCTCTCTTACATCCTGCTGGTGGGCGATGTGAAGCGCGTTGGATAATCTTTCAACTGTGGAATATGCGCCACTCCACTGCGCATAATCCACTTTCTTAAAGCCGGTGCGGTCAGGCATCGGCTTTTTACTATCTTGCCGAAGAGTTTTAAACGCAGTTTGCGAGTGGCGCGCCTGTAAGCGGTATTGAGCTTCTCTGGCTGCTTCAGTAATACCGAACGCAGAATCTCTGCGCTATCCAGCGCATAGCTAATCCCCTCCAGCGAGCTGGCGCTGATAAATCCCGCCGCTTCGCCAATCAGAAAGGCGTTGTCTTGCCGCAGACAAAATCCTGCCAGCGTGAGGGAAACAGCACCGTGCATTTTTCGCTTTTCACCGCCTTACCAAACTGGAACTGAAAGGCGCTCATTTTCTCTTTTAGCGTCGTGAAACGCGTCTGACCGTCTTTCATCGGATAGGCACCGCCAAAGATAAAATAACCGTCTTTGCTGATACTCCATGAGTAACAGTCAGTTATCGCATTATCAAAGATGCAGGAGTAGAACGGCACCGGATGTTTCTCTGCGAACCACTGCTGGATGGCGACATATTTACGAATCTGATGATCCGGGTAGAGATGTCGCCGCACCATCGAGTTGGCACCATCGGCACCGACCAGATAGCGGGCGGTAATATGCTGCTCCCAGCCGTCTGCGCGAAAAATGACATGCCATTTATCATCCTCACGCCAGATTTTTCGACACAGGCTGTCGTGGTAAACCTCAACGCTGGCGGGGATCAGCGATTTCATCCACAAGTCGAAAGCATGGCGATTAATATTGATATAGCTTCGCTGGTAGTTACGCGTGAGCGATGCGGCGACGTCGACGGTTTTGACGCTGAAAATCTGCGGGTTGGCGATGACATCGACAGGAAGCGTCAGTCCATCGCGAATAAAAGATCGCTGCGCGTCCGGTGCCAGCAGACCGCCACAAGGTTTGCTGAAACCTTCAGTACCATGCTGGTGCTTTTTATCCAGCGCGATCACCTGCATTTTACCTGCTAACTGCCGCGCCAGCGCCGACCCGCCGGGCCGAGGCCAATAATCGCCACGTCGAAATGTTCCATCTTTTCACTCACATTCATCACGATGGCAAAAGACTATTGTCTGAAAGTGAAGTCCTTGTGAAGTATGATGGCGGGAACCGTTTTGTATCAGGACCGCGCCATGAAACAGATAACCTTTGCTCCCCGTAATCACCTGCTCACCAATACCAATACCTGGACGCCCGACAGCCAGTGGCTGGTGTTTGACGTGCGGCCTTCTGGGGCGTCGTTTACCGGCGAGACCATTGAGCGTGTGAATATTCATACCGGCGAGGTCGAGGTTATCTATCGCGCGTCACAGGGCGCATACGTCGGCGTGGTGACCGTTCATACGAAGTCAGAGAAGTATGTCTTCATCCACGGCCCGGAAAATCCTGATGAAACATGGTATTACGACTTTCATCATCGGCGCGGAGTGATTGTTGAAAGCGGCAAGGTGAGCAATCTCGATGCAATGGATATTACCGCGCCATATACTCCAGGAGCGCTGCGCGGCGGCAGTCATGTACATGTCTTTAGCCCGAACGGTGAAAGGGTGAGCTTTACCTACAACGACCATGTAATGCATGAACTCGATCCGGCGCTGGATTTGCGAAACGTCGGTGTTGCTGCACCGTTTGGCCCGGTCAACGTACAAAAGCAGCATCCGCGTGAATACAGCGGTAGCCACTGGTGCGTGCTGGTAAGTAAAACCACGCCCACGCCACAGCCTGGCAGTGATGAAATCAATCGTGCTTATGAAGAAGGATGGGTAGGAAATCACGCACTGGCGTTTATTGGCGACACACTTTCGCCAAAGGGCGAGAAAGTGCCGGAGCTGTTTATTGTCGAGTTGCCGAAAGATGAAGCTGGCTGGAAAGTGGCAGGTGATGCGCCGTTAAGCGGAACGGAAACAACCCTGCCTGCGCCACCGCGTGGTGTCGTGCAGCGACGTTTAACCTTTACGCACCATCGTATTTACCCGGGCCTGGTTAACATTCCGCGCCACTGGGTGCGTTGTAATCCTCAAGGAACACAAATTGCGTTTTTAATGCGTGATGATAACGGCATTGTGCAACTGTGGCTTATCTCGCCACAGGGCGGTGAACCACGCCAGTTAACCCATAATAAAACGGATATTCAGTCTGCATTTAACTGGCATCCATCAGGCGAATGGCTGGGATTTGTGCTGGATAATCGGATTGCTTGTGCCCATGCGCAAAGCGGCGAGGTTGAGTATTTAACCGAAAACCACGCCAATCCACCTTCTGCGGACGCCGTGGTTTTCTCGCCGGATGGTCAATGGTTGGCGTGGATGGAGGACGGTCAGTTGTGGATCACCGAAACTGACCGCTAGCTCTCAGTTTGCAGGCATTTTGGCGGGGGGAATGACGTTATTGGTTTCTTGCGCGTTGGCTTCGCTTTTTTCAACGCGCGAGCGCACTGAGCTGTCTTTGCGGAACACATCCCACGGTAGCAATATTGTGTCCAGTACTGCGGTAAATGGCATGTCGAGTATCGCCAGCGATTTTGTGCCCCAGTTGGTTTCATCGTCGCCAATCATGGTTGCGCTGGCGCGGGTGCCAGGATACGTTCCTTCTTTCCCCCCGGTATGGGACATCACGCTGGAGCATCCTCCGAGTAATGTCATTCCGCTGCATATCATGAACGCTAACAACACATTTCTTATCATAATAAATTCATCTGTTGATCGTGGGTGTTGGCCTGATGAGTTATAGCGATCCCTTGCTGAAAATAACATCATCATTACGTCGCACTGTGGCGGCTATCGCACTTTAACGTTTCGTGCTGCCCCCTCAGTCTATGCAATAGACCATAAACTGCAAAAAAAAGTCCGCTGATAAGGCTTGAAAAGTTCATTTCCAGACCCATTTTTACATCGTAGCCGATGAGGACGCGCCTGATGGGTGTTCTGGCTACCTGACCTGTCCATTGTGGAAGGTCTTAGATTCTCGCTGATTTCAGGAGCTATTGATTATGCGTAACTTTGATTTATCCCCGCTTTACCGTTCTGCTATTGGATTTGACCGTTTGTTTAACCACTTAGAAAACAACCAGAGCCAGAGTAATGGCGGCTACCCTCCGTATAACGTTGAACTGGTAGACGAAAACCATTATCGCATTGCTATCGCTGTGGCTGGTTTTGCTGAGAGCGAACTGGAAATTACCGCCCAGGATAATCTGCTGGTGGTGAAAGGTGCTCACGCCGACGAACAAAAAGAGCGCACCTATCTGTACCAGGGCATCGCTGAACGCAACTTTGAACGTAAATTCCAGTTAGCTGAGAACATTCATGTTCGTGGTGCTAACCTGGTGAATGGTCTGCTGTATATCGATCTCGAACGCGTGATTCCGGAAGCGAAAAAACCGCGCCGTATCGAAATCAACTAATTCCCTAAGGCCGCCTGGCGCGGCCTGACATTTCCATGCTCGCCGTCAGGGAGCATATGCGAATCTTCGGATTTGCAGGTACTTACTCGCTTCTTAGAAGGAGAAATGGCTATGCGTAACTTCGATTTATCCCCACTGATGCGTCAATGGATCGGTTTTGACAAACTGGCCAACGCACTGCAAAACGCCGGTGAAAGCCAGAGCTTCCCGCCGTACAACATTGAGAAAAGCGACGATAACCACTACCGCATTACCCTTGCGCTGGCAGGTTTCCGTCAGGAAGATTTAGAGATTCAACTGGAAGGTACGCGCCTGAGCGTAAAAGGCACGCCAGAGCAGCCAAAAGAAGAGAAAAAATGGCTGCATCAAGGGCTTATGAATCAGCCTTTTAGCCTGAGCTTTACGCTGGCTGAAAATATGGAAGTCTCTGGCGCAACCTTCGTAAACGGTTTACTGCATATTGATTTAATTCGTAATGAGCCTGAACCCATCGCAGCGCAGCGTATCGCTATCAGCGAACGTCCCGCGTTAAATAGCTAACTAGCTATTCTCTTTGCCCCGCCATTCTGGTGGGGCTTTTTTTTGTCTTTTTTCTTCAGCAATGCGTTAAATTTCGCCTGTTTAAGATATTTCGGCACGTTCTTTCCCGTGATAATGTGCGCTATAAGGCAAATCTGCTTCACCGATTCAGCCATAATCCGTAGCAATTAAAATGTTATTTCAAGAGAAATGGACGATGAGTGATATAGCATTAACGGTCAGTATTCTGGCTTTGGTGGCGGTCGTCGGGTTGTTTATCGGCAACGTCAAGTTTCGCGGTGTTGGATTGGGCATTGGCGGCGTGCTGTTCGGTGGGATCATCGTCGGCCATTTTGTTTCTCAGGCGGGGATGACATTAAGTAGCGATATGCTGCATGTTATTCAGGAGTTTGGCCTGATCCTGTTCGTTTATACCATCGGGATTCAGGTAGGGCCGGGCTTCTTTGCCTCATTGCGCGTCTCCGGATTACGCCTCAACCTGTTTGCTGTTCTGATCGTCATCATCGGTGGTCTGGTTACCGCCATCCTGCATAAACTGTTTGATATTCCACTGCCGGTAGTGCTGGGGATTTTTTCCGGCGCGGTCACCAATACGCCAGCGCTGGGGGCAGGGCAGCAGATCTTGCGCGACCTGGGGACACCGATGGCGATGGTCGATCAAATGGGGATGAGCTATGCGATGGCGTATCCATTTGGGATTTGCGGCATTTTGTTCACTATGTGGATGCTGCGGGTTATTTTCCGCGTCAATGTTGAGACTGAGGCCCAGCAGCACGAGTCCACGCGAACCAACGGCGGTGCGCTAATCAGGACGATTAACATCCGAGTTGAGAATCCTAATTTGCATAATTTAGCCATTAAAGATGTGCCGATTCTCAATGGCGATAAAGTTATTTGCTCACGATTGAAACGAGAAGAAACCCTAAAAGTGCCTTCGCCAGAAACCGTTATTCAACTGGGCGATTTGCTGCATCTGGTGGGGCAGCCTGCGGATTTACATAATGCGCAACTGGTGATTGGTCAGGAGGTCGATACCTCGCTGTCTACGAAAGGCACTGATTTGCGCGTCGCGCGTGTGGTGGTCACCAATGAAAACGTGCTCGGTAAACGTATTCGCGACCTGCACTTTAAAGAACGCTATGACGTTGTTATCTCGCGCCTGAACCGTGCTGGTGTTGAATTAGTTGCAAGTAGCGATATCAGCCTGCAGTTCGGCGATATCCTCAACCTGGTGGGGCGTCCGTCCGCAATTGATGCCGTTGCCAATGTGCTGGGGAATGCGCAGCAAAAACTGCAACAGGTTCAGATGCTGCCAGTGTTTATTGGTATCGGGCTTGGCGTATTGTTAGGTTCTATTCCCGTCTTTGTGCCTGGGTTCCCGGCGGCGTTGAAACTCGGGCTGGCGGGCGGTCCGCTGATTATGGCGTTGATCCTCGGGCGTATCGGCAGTATCGGCAAGCTGTACTGGTTTATGCCACCAAGCGCTAACCTGGCGCTACGCGAGTTAGGCATTGTGCTCTTTCTCTCGGTGGTTGGCCTGAAATCCGGCGGCGATTTTATCCATACACTGGTGGATGGCGAAGGGCTAAGCTGGATTGGTTATGGTGCCCTGATCACCGCCGTTCCGCTGATTACTGTTGGCATTCTGGCGCGGATGTTAGCCAAAATGAATTACCTGACCATGTGCGGGATGCTGGCAGGTTCCATGACCGATCCTCCGGCGCTGGCGTTTGCTAATAATCTTCATCCAACCAGCGGTGCGGCGGCGCTCTCTTACGCCACTGTCTATCCGTTAGTGATGTTCCTGCGCATTATCACACCCCAATTACTGGCGGTGCTCTTCTGGAGTATCGGTTAACTCTTTTCCCGGTGGAGTCGCCGTAAATGGTACTCCGCCTGGTATTTCTGAACATCATCGAGTCATTTACACACTCGCCATTCTGGTTATTACCTGTCCGTATTCTTCAGCACAGCTGACGGCGCATAACCAAATTTATGCTTAAAGGCTTTGCTGAAATGAAAGGAGTCGAAGAAGTTGAGCGTATCAGCGACTTCGCCAACCGAGTTCCCTTGTTGCTTTAATAGCGATAGCGCCAGATCCAGACGCGCATCGAGGTAATATTCTTTCGGCGTCTTGCCGGTATAGCGTAAAAACAGACGACGCAACCAGGCCTCGCTACAGGGGATCGTGGCAGCCATATCAGCTACGCTCCAGCGTTGTTGTAGATTGGCATGTAAAGTGGCAATTAATTTTTCAATTTGCCGCCGTTGTGGATCTTTTTTACCGACTGCGTACATAAGACAAATCCACTGATAAATAATTTTCGTCAGAAAAGCGACTGCCAGATTATTTTTTATTGCTTCTGGTGAAGTAATTAACTCAGCAACTTCGGTGAGTTCCTGATTATAAACTTCGCCATTATAAATAACGCTTTGCTGACCGACGGGAATATCCATCATACTGGTGGGGGTAAATTCCATCCAGTACTGTTCCCAGACCAAACCTTCACAGTGATAAGAGTGAATATCCATTGGCTTTAAAAATATAATACAGTTGCCATGCAGAGTTATTTGTTCGTCATTCTTTAAAAGAATTTTCCCACATCCTTGTACGGTATACACCGCAACCCATGAGTTGGCGATAAGCGGTTTCTTCTTGTCCCGCGGCCAGATCACCCGATAATGCTCGTCGGCGTAGGTATGCCAGAGCGAGATCAGAGAAATTCCGCTGGAGATCACATTTTCGTTAATCAATAAGGGAATATTGTACGGAGTTTCGTTTTTTACATCCGAACTTTGCAATTTTCCATTCATTTTAATATCCCTCCGGCGAATTATGCTCACAACCTGAACTTAACAGAAAACAATCCGTTCAGGGATACGACGTTTGTATTTTAAGAATCTGACTGCCTGACCCGACGCATTTTACCTCTCCCTATATTCATGCGTCCGGGACATAAACATAAATAAGGGCTATGAGATGAATTCGTTACAAATCTTGAGTTTTGTCGGTTTTACGCTGCTGGTAGCGGTCATCACCTGGTGGAAGGTCCGTAAAACAGATACCGGATCGCAACAAGGCTATTTTCTTGCCGGACGTTCACTAAAAGCGCCGGTTATTGCCGCTTCGTTAATGCTAACCAACCTTTCCACGGAACAACTGGTCGGCCTTTCCGGGCAGGCCTACAAAAGCGGCATGTCGGTGATGGGCTGGGAAGTCACCTCTGCAGTGACGCTGATCTTCCTCGCGCTAATCTTTTTACCGCGCTATCTGAAGCGCGGCATTGCCACCATCCCCGATTTTCTGGAGGAACGTTATGATAAAACGACGCGTATTATCATCGACTTCTGCTTCCTCATTGCCACCGGCGTCTGCTTTCTGCCGATTGTTCTCTATTCCGGCGCGTTGGCGCTCAACAGCCTGTTTCATGTGGGTGAGTCGCTACAACTTTCCGATGGTGCGGCTATCTGGTTACTGGTTATTTTGCTTGGTCTGGCGGGAATTTTGTATGCGGTGATCGGCGGACTGCGCGCAATGGCAGTGGCGGACTCCATTAACGGTATTGGGCTGGTTATTGGCGGGTTGATGGTGCCGGTATTTGGCCTGATCGCGATGGGCAAGGGCAGCTTTATGCAGGGCATTGAGCAACTCACCACCGTTCATGCCGAGAAATTAAACTCAGTCGGCGGCCCGACCGATCCCTTGCCGATTGGCGCGGCATTTACCGGTTTGATTCTGGTGAACACCTTTTACTGGTGTACAAATCAGGGCATCGTGCAACGCACGCTGGCGTCAAAAAGCCTGGCGGAAGGGCAAAAGGGGGCGCTGTTAACGGCGGTGCTGAAAATGCTCGACCCGCTGGTACTGGTGCTGCCAGGGTTGATTGCGTTTCATCTGTATCAGGATTTACCGAAAGCCGACATGGCCTACCCGACGCTGGTCAATAACGTTCTGCCGGTGCCACTGGTGGGCTTCTTCGGTGCGGTGTTATTTGGTGCGGTGATCAGTACCTTCAACGGCTTTCTGAATAGCGCCAGTACGTTATTCAGTATGGGTATTTACCGGCGCATCATTAACCAGAATGCCGAGCCGCAACAGCTGGTCACCGTCGGGCGCAAATTTGGTTTCTTTATCGCCATCGTTTCGGTGATGGTCGCGCCGTGGATCGCCAACGCGCCGCAGGGGCTGTATAGCTGGATGAAACAGCTCAACGGTATTTACAACGTGCCGCTGGTTACCATCATCATTATGGGCTTTTTCTTCCCGCGCATTCCGGCGCTGGCGGCAAAAGTGGCGATGGGGATTGGCATAATCAGCTACATCACCATCAACTATCTGGTGAAGTTCGACTTCCATTTCCTCTATGTGCTGGCCTGTACGTTCTGCATCAACGTGGTCGTGATGCTGGTGATCGGTTTTATCAAACCGCGCGCCACGCCGTTCACCTTCAAAGATGCGTTTGCGGTGGACATGAAACCGTGGAAAAACGTCAAGATTGCGTCAATTGGTATCCTGTTCGCGATGATTGGCGTCTATGCCGGGCTGGCTGAATTCGGTGGCTACGGTACGCGCTGGTTAGCGATAATCAGTTATTTCATCGCCGCCGTAGTGATTGTCTACCTGATTTTTGACAGCTGGCGGCATCGTCACGACCCAGCCGTAACCTTTACTCCCGATGCGAAGGATAGCCTATGAAACGCCCCAATTTTCTGTTCATCATGACCGATACCCAGGCCACCAATATGGTCGGTTGCTATAGCGGTAAGCCGCTGAATACGCAAAATATTGATAGTCTGGCGGCAGAAGGTATTCGCTTTAATTCTGCCTACACCTGTTCACCGGTTTGTACACCTGCACGCGCCGGACTATTCACCGGTATCTACGCTAACCAGTCCGGCCCGTGGACCAACAACGTCGCGCCGGGCAAAAACATTTCCACCATGGGGCGCTACTTTAAGGATGCGGGCTATCACACCTGCTACATCGGCAAATGGCATCTCGATGGACATGACTATTTCGGCACTGGCGAGTGTCCGCCGGAGTGGGACGCTGATTACTGGTTCGATGGCGCGAACTATCTTAGTGAACTGACGGAGAAAGAGATTAGCCTGTGGCGCAATGGCCTAAACAGCGTTGAGGATTTACAGGCGAACCATATTGACGAAACCTTCACCTGGGCGCACCGCATCAGCAATCGGGCGGTGGGTTTTCTGCAACAGCCCGCGCGCGCCGACGAACCTTTCCTGATGGTGATTTCGTATGATGAGCCGCATCACCCGTTCACCTGTCCGGTGGAGTATTTAGAGAAATACACTGATTTTTACTACGAACTGGGTGAGAAAGCAGAGGATGACCTGGCGAACAAACCGGAACATCACCGCTTATGGGCGCAGGCGATGCCATCGCCAGTCGGTGATGACGGGCTTTATCACCATCCGCTCTATTTTGCCTGCAATGACTTTGTTGATGACCAAATCGGACGGGTCATCAATGCCTTAACGCCAGAGCAACGTGAAAATACGTGGGTTATTTATACCTCCGATCACGGCGAAATGATGGGCGCACATAAGCTGATCAGTAAAGGAGCGGCGATGTATGACGACATCACCCGCATTCCGCTGATCATCCGTTCGCCGCAAGGGGAGCGGCGACAGGTCGATACGCCAGTCAGTCATATTGACTTACTGCCGACAATGATGGCGCTGGCAGATATTGAAAAACCAGAGATTCTGCCGGGGGAAAATATCCTTGCCGTAAAAGAACCACGTGGCGTGTTGGTGGAATTTAATCGCTACGAGATTGAGCATGACAGCTTTGGCGGTTTTATTCCGGTGCGTTGCTGGGTAACGGATGACTTTAAACTGGTGCTCAACCTCTTCACCAGTGATGAACTTTACGATCGCCGTAATGACCCAAATGAAATGCATAACCTGATCGATGATATCCATTTTGCCGACGTTCGCAGCAAAATGCATGACGCCTTATTGGATTACATGGACAAAATTCGCGATCCGTTCCGCAGTTATCAATGGAACCTGCGTCCGTGGCGCAAAGATGCACAACCGCGCTGGATGGGGGCGTTTCGTCCACGCCCACAGGATGGTTATTCTCCAGTGGTACGCGACTATGACACCGGTTTACCGACACAAGGGGTGAAGGTGGAAGAGAAAAAACAGAAGTTCTGATGCATTATTGCTGTTCCTGGCCTAATTTTTCGGCGAGGAACAGTTTACAAGGAGCAACAATGAAAATTTCCCGCCTCGGAGAAGCGCCCGATTACCGCTTCTCGCTGGCTAATGAGCGTACTTTTCTGGCGTGGATCCGTACTGCACTAGGATTTCTGGCGGCGGGGGTTGGGCTTGATCAACTTGCGCCAGATTTCGCCACGCCCGTCATCCGCGAACTGCTGGCGTTGTTGTTGTGTCTGTTTTCCGGCGGGTTAGCGATGTATGGCTACTTGCGCTGGTTACGCAATGAAAAAGCGATGCGCCTGAAAGAGGACCTGCCCTATACCAACAGCTTATTAATCATCAGTTTAATATTGATGGTCGTGGCAGTGATCGTTATGGGACTGGTGTTGTATGCCGGATAGCCGCAAAGCCAGACGCATTGCCGACCCAGGGCTGCAGCCGGAGCGTACATCACTGGCGTGGTTTCGTACCATGCTGGGCTACGGCGCGTTGATGGCGTTGGCTATCAAACACAACTGGCACCAGGCGGGCATGTTATTCTGGATTTCGATTGGCATTCTCGCCATTGTGGCGCTGATCCTCTGGCACTACACCCGTAATCGCAATTTAATGGATGTCACGAATAGCGATTTTTCCCAATTTCACGTAGTCCGTGACAAATTTTTGATCTCCCTCGCGGTGTTATCTCTCGCAATACTGTTTGCTGTAACGCATATACATCAACTTATCGTATTTATTGAGAGAGTCGCATGACAGGAAGTCAGGTCATTGATGCTGAAGAGGACAGGCATAAACTGGTTGTAGAGTACAAGGATGCTCTGCAACCTGCCGATTTTTATCACAATTTCAAACAACGGGGTATCCGCTCCGTACAGCTTATTCCCCATCTTGAATTTGATGACCGGGGCGATCTGACGGCCGCTTCGGTGACAGCAGAGCTGTGGGGGAAATTTTTAATTGCCCTGTTCGAGTGTTGGGTACGGGCAGATATCAGTCGTATTTCGATTGAGCTTTTTGACGCCACCCTACAAAAATGGTGTGGCAGCGAAAACCCGCAACCGCGTCGTGGCTGCCAGGCGTGCGACTGGCATCGCCTGTGCCCGCACGCTCGGGAGGAGACGCCAGACAACGTGCTTTGTGCGGGCTATCAGGCGTTTTATTCTTACTCCGCGCCGCATATGCGGGTGATGCGTGATCTGATAAAGCAGCATCGTTCTCCCATGGAGCTGATGACGATGCTGCGGTGACGTGAGCTTAAACAGGCTGCCCCTGATGCGACATCCGCGTCGCCAGCGGTAGCCAGCACAGCACGATCAACAATCCCATTAAGGTCATCAACAATCCCAGGCTGCCCTGACCGGTTTGCGGCAACATCGCAGAGAGCGACGCCAGCACGCCGGAACCAATGTTTTGCAGACCGCCGACCAGCGCGCCAGCGGTGCCCGCCAGGAAGGGGAACGGCTCCATCGCGCCGCTGGTAGCCAGTGGAAACAGCATCCCGGCACCGAAAAAGAACAGCGCGGCGGGAATGAGCAGCGTCCAGACATTCATCACGCCAAACCAGTCGGGGATCCACATCAGCAAGCCAGCCAGCAGGCAACAGATAACCGACTGCCACATCAACGTTGAGAAGCGCTTATTGGGACGTCCGGCAAACCATGCGCCAAAAAATGCCGCCGGAATCGGCAGAATAAACAAAATACTGACCGTCATACTGCTCAGCCCTAACACCGCGCCCATCAGCACGCCGGAGCAGGCTTCAAATGCGGCAATCCCGGCCAGACCGCCAATCAGCATCAGCAAATAACAGTTAAAACCGCTGTTACCGAAAAGCGTTTTATAACTGGTAAGCAGGCGCGTGCGCGGTGCGTCGACCGGACGCGTTTCCGGCATCCAGCGGGCCATACTGAAAGTCACACCGGCACAAAGAACCAACAAAAAGAGATAACAGGCACGCCAGTTCCACATCGTATCCAGCAGACCGCCGATTAGCGGTGCGAGCAGCGGACTGACAAGAATCCCCATGTTTAACAGGCTGTTAGCGTGGCGCAACTGTGTCCGTTCATATAAATCGCGCGGCAAAGTACGCGCCATTACGCCGCCAACGCCGGTGCCCATCCCCTGCATCGCGCTGGCGGCAATCAATACCATCAAACTGGAGGTCGTGACCGCGACCAGCGTTGCCAGCATAAAAATGGACATTCCGACGAGGATCACCGGTCGGCGACCCACGCGGTCGGAAATCGGGCCATAAAACAGCTGTGAGACACCGTAAGTCAGCAGATAAGCGCCCATTACGCTCTGCACCGCCCCTTCACGGACATTGAGATCGCGCGCCATATCGGCAATAGCTGGAATATAAATGGTTTGCGCCATCTGACCGACGGCCACGAGTAATACCAACATCAATAACAAATTGACGTTTCTATGCCTTTTCATTATCACGGATGCTTTTATAAAAATAATTAGAATAAGTCACTACGCATTCCCATAAATGCGGGAGAGGAATCTATCACATTGATGAATGTTAGCCAGATATACGCCAGGAATGGGGAATTGTTTAGCGGCAGAATATGTAAACAAAAGCGGCAATAAATGTTGCCGGAAACAGTGATGGTGCGGTTGGTAGGGTAAGGTGTTTACGCTGTATTCGACATGAATAAGGCGCACTCTGTCAACAATCTGACCGTCTTTCAGGTGATGATGCTTTATTGCCTGAGTTTCAGTTCAAAATGTGATCTGCCACGTATTTTTATCCGGAAGAAAAATTTTCCATTGTCTCCCCTGTAAAGCTGTGCTTGTATAAATATTGTTAAACACAAAACCAACAAGGTCCCCAATGACTACTTCCATGTTCAACGCAAAACTACTACCAACTGCGCCATCCGCCGCAGTGGTCGTCGTGCGTGTGGTGGTGGTCGTCGGCAATGCGCCGTAGGGACTGGAACAACACACGATTCCAAAACCCCGCCGGCGCAAACCGGGCGGGGTTTTTCGTTTAAGCTCCTCCCGGAAAGTCGGCCCAGAAGAAAAGGACTGGAGCATGGCAAGTTCGGGCACAACATCGACGCGTAAGCGCTTTACCGGCGCAGAATTTATCGTTCATTTCCTGGAACAGCAGGGCATTAAGATTGTGACGGGTATTCCGGGCGGTTCTATCCTGCCTGTTTACGATGCCTTAAGCCAAAGCACGCAAATCCGCCATATTCTGGCTCGCCATGAACAGGGCGCGGGGTTTATCGCTCAGGGAATGGCGCGCACCGACGGTAAACCGGCGGTCTGTATGGCCTGTAGTGGACCGGGTGCGACTAACCTGGTGACCGCCATTGCCGATGCGAGGCTGGACTCCATCCCGCTGATTTGCATCACTGGTCAGGTTCCCGCCTCGATGATCGGCACCGACGCCTTCCAGGAAGTCGACACCTACGGCATCTCTATCCCCATCACCAAACACAACTATCTGGTCAGACATATCGAAGAACTCCCGCAGGTCATGAGCGATGCCTTCCGTATTGCGCAATCAGGCCGCCCTGGCCCGGTGTGGATAGACATTCCTAAGGATGTGCAAACGGCAGTTTTTGAGATTGAAACACAGCCCGCTATGGCAGAAAAAGCCGCCGCACCCGCCTTTAGCGAAGAAAGTATTCGTGACGCGGCGGCGATGATTAACGCCGCCAAACGCCCGGTGCTTTATCTGGGTGGTGGTGTGATCAACGCGCCTGCGCGAGTGCGTGAACTGGCGGAGAAAGCGCAACTGCCTACCACCATGACTTTAATGGCGCTGGGTATGTTGCCAAAAGCGCATCCGCTGTCGCTGGGTATGCTGGGGATGCACGGCGTGCGCAGCACCAACTATATTTTGCAGGAGGCGGATTTGTTGATTGTTCTCGGTGCGCGTTTTGATGACCGGGCGATTGGCAAAACCGAGCAGTTCTGTCCGAATGCCAAAATTATTCATGTCGATATCGACCGCGCAGAGCTGGGCAAAATCAAGCAACCGCATGTGGCAATTCAGGCGGATGTTGATGACGTGTTGGCGCAGTTGATCCCGCTGGTGGAAGCGCAACCGCGTGCAGAGTGGCACCAGTTGGTGGCGGATTTGCAGCGTGAATTCCCGTGTCCAATCCCGAAAGCGTGCGATCCATTAAGCCATTACGGCCTGATCAACGCCGTTGCCGCCTGTGTCGATGACAATGCGATTATCACCACCGACGTGGGTCAGCATCAGATGTGGACCGCGCAAGCCTATCCGCTCAATCGCCCACGCCAGTGGCTGACCTCCGGCGGGCTGGGCACGATGGGTTTTGGCCTGCCTGCGGCGATTGGCGCGGCGCTGGCGAACCCGGACCGCAAAGTGTTGTGCTTCTCCGGCGACGGCAGCCTGATGATGAATATTCAGGAGATGGCGACCGCCAGTGAAAATCAGCTGGATGTTAAAATCATTTTGATGAACAACGAAGCGCTGGGGCTGGTGCATCAGCAACAGAGTCTGTTCTACAAGCAGGGCGTTTTTGCCGCTACCTATCCGGGCAAAATCAACTTTATGCAGATTGCCGCCGGATTCGGCCTCGAAACCTGTGATTTGAATAACGAAGCCGATCCGCAGGCTGCATTGCAGGAAATCATCAATCGCCCTGGCCCGGCGCTGATCCATGTGCGCATTGATGCCGAAGAAAAAGTGTACCCGATGGTGCCGCCAGGTGCGGCGAATACTGAAATGGTGGGGGAATAAGCCATGCAAAACACAACTCATGATAACGTGATTCTGGAACTCACCGTTCGCAACCATCCGGGTGTAATGACCCACGTTTGTGGCCTTTTTGCCCGTCGCGCTTTTAACGTTGAAGGCATTCTCTGCCTGCCGATTCAGGACAGCGACAAAAGCCACATCTGGCTACTGGTCAATGACGACCAGCGTCTGGAGCAGATGATAAGCCAAATCGACAAGCTGGAAGATGTGGTGAAAGTGCAGCGTAATCAGTCCGATCCGACCATGTTTAACAAGATTGCGGTGTTTTTTCAGTAACCGCTCAAGGCTTGAACAACATCGCGCTTATCGTTAAGGTAAGCGCGTTTTATTACCCGCCAGGACAAGATCATGATCACCGTTGCCCTTATAGACGATCACCTTATCGTCCGCTCCGGCTTTGCGCAGCTGCTGGGGCTGGAACCTGATTTGCAGGTAGTTGCCGAGTTTGGTTCGGGGCGCGAGGCGCTGGCGGGGCTGCCGGGGCGCGGTGTGCAGGTGTGTATTTGCGATATCTCCATGCCTGATATCTCCGGTCTGGAGCTTCTAAGCCAGCTGCCGAAAGGCATGGCGACAATTATGCTCTCCGTTCATGACAGTCCGGCGCTGGTTGAGCAGGCGCTTAACGCGGGGGCGCGCGGCTTTCTCTCCAAACGCTGTAGCCCGGATGAACTCATTGCTGCGGTGCATACGGTTGCCACGGGCGGCTGTTATCTGACGCCGGATATTGCCATTAAACTGGCATCCGGTCGCCAGGACCCGCTAACCAAACGCGAACGCCAGGTGGCGGAAAAACTGGCGCAAGGAATGGCGGTGAAAGAGATTGCTGCCGAACTGGGCTTGTCACCGAAAACGGTACATGTCCATCGCGCCAACCTGATGGAAAAACTGGGCGTCAGTAACGACGTTGAACTGGCGCGCCGCATGTTTGATGGCTGGTGATGAAGACGTTGTTCTCCCGCTTAATTACCGTTATTGCCTGCTTTTTTATCTTCTCTGCCGCATGGTTTTGCCTGTGGAGTATCAGCCTGCACCTGGTTGAGCGCCCTGATATGGCGGTACTGTTATTTCCGTTTGGCCTGCGGCTAGGGCTAATGCTGCAATGCCCGCGCGGATACTGGCCGGTGTTGCTGGGCGCGGAGTGGCTGCTGATTTACTGGTTAACGCAGGCGGTCGGTTTAACCCATTTCTCCTTATTGATGATCGGTAGTTTACTGACGTTACTGCCCGTGGCGCTGATCTCGCGCTATCGCCATCAACGTGACTGGCGCACCTTGCTGTTACAGGGTGCGGCATTAACGGCGGCGGCGTTGTTGCAGTCGCTGCCCTGGCTTTGGCACGGCAAAGAGTCGTGGAATGCGCTACTGCTGACTTTAACTGGCGGCCTGACGCTGGCCCCGATATGTCTGGTGTTCTGGCACTATCTCGCCAATAACACCTGGCTGCCGCTCGGCCCGTCACTGGTTTCTCAACCAATCAACTGGCGTGGGCGGCATCTGGTCTGGTACTTGCTGCTGTTTGTTATCAGTCTCTGGCTCCAGTTGGGATTGCCGGACGAACTGTCGCGCTTTACGCCATTCTGTCTGGCGCTGCCGATTATCGCGCTGGCCTGGCACTATGGTTGGCAAGGAGCGCTGATTGCGACATTGATGAACGCCATCGCGCTGATCGCCAGTCAAACCTGGCGCGATCATCCGGTGGATTTATTGCTCTCGCTGCTGGTGCAAAGTCTGACAGGGTTGTTACTGGGCGCTGGCATCCAGCGGTTGCGTGAACTTAACCAGTCGCTGCAAAAGGAACTGGCGCGCAATCAGCATCTCGCTGAACGGTTGCTGGAAACCGAAGAGAGCGTGCGCCGTGATGTGGCACGTGAGCTGCACGATGATATCGGTCAGACCATTACTGCTATTCGAACTCAAGCGGGCATTGTCCAGCGGCTCGCGGCGGATAACGCCAGCGTGAAACAGAGCGGGCAGCTCATCGAACAGTTGTCGTTGGGCGTTTACGACGCGGTGCGCCGCTTGTTAGGGCGGTTACGTCCGCGCCAGCTGGATGATCTCACCCTGGAGCAGGCCATCCGCTCACTGATGCGGGAAATGGAGCTGGAAGGGCGCGGCATTGTCAGCCATCTCGAATGGCGAATCGATGAATCAGCGTTAAGCGAAAACCAGCGCGTGACGCTGTTTCGCGTCTGCCAGGAAGGGTTGAACAACATTGTGAAACATGCCGATGCCAGCGCGGTCACGCTGCAAGGCTGGCAGCATGATGAGCGGTTAATGCTGGTGATTGAAGACGATGGCAGCGGTTTACCGCCAGATTCCGGGCAACACGGTTTTGGCCTTACCGGAATGCGCGAGCGCGTAACGGCGCTGGGTGGCACATTGACCATTTCCTGTCTGCACGGCACGCGTGTCAGCGTTTCTCTACCTCAACGTTATGTCTAAGGTTCGATGATGTTGCCGTTTCTGAAAGCGCCTGCCGATGCGCCATTAATGACTGATAAACATGAAATTGATGCCCGCTATCGCTACTGGCGTCGGCATATTCTGCTGACCATCTGGCTGGGTTACGCGCTGTTTTACTTCACGCGTAAAAGTTTTAACGCCGCCGTACCAGAAATCCTTGCTAACGGCGTGCTCAGCCGTAGCGATATTGGCCTGTTAGCGACCCTGTTTTACATTACCTACGGCGTGTCGAAGTTTGTCTCCGGCATTGTCAGCGATCGCTCAAATGCCCGTTATTTTATGGGGATAGGGCTTATTGCCACGGGCATTATCAACATTCTGTTTGGCTTCTCGACGTCGCTATGGGCGTTTGCCGTGCTTTGGGTGTTGAACGCCTTTTTCCAGGGCTGGGGTTCACCGGTGTGTGCGCGTCTGTTAACCGCCTGGTATTCTCGTACCGAGCGCGGCGGTTGGTGGGCATTATGGAACACGGCACATAACGTCGGCGGCGCACTCATTCCCATTGTGATGGCAGCGAGCGCGCTGCATTACGGCTGGCGTGCCGGGATGATGATTGCGGGTTGTATGGCGATAGTCGTGGGGATTTTTCTCTGCTGGCGGCTGCGCGATCGCCCGCAGGCGTTAGGTTTACCGGCGGTTGGTGAATGGCGGCACGACGCACTGGAGATTGCTCAACAACAAGAAGGGGCAGGGCTGACGCGTAAAGAGATCCTCACCAAATATGTGTTGCTGAATCCGTATATCTGGCTGCTTTCGTTTTGCTATGTGCTGGTCTATGTGGTCCGGGCGGCGATAAACGACTGGGGCAATTTGTATATGTCCGAGACGCTGGGCGTCGATCTGGTCACGGCGAATACGGCAGTGACAATGTTTGAACTGGGCGGATTTATCGGTGCGCTGGTAGCGGGTTGGGGTTCGGACAAACTGTTTAACGGCAACCGCGGGCCGATGAATTTGATTTTCGCCGCCGGAATTTTGCTTTCAGTCGGCTCGCTGTGGCTGATGCCATTTGCCAGCTACGTGATGCAGGCAACCTGCTTCTTCACCATTGGTTTTTTTGTCTTTGGCCCGCAGATGTTAATCGGCATGGCGGCGGCAGAGTGTTCCCACAAAGAGGCGGCAGGGGCGGCGACGGGGTTTGTCGGCTTGTTTGCTTATCTTGGTGCGTCGCTTGCTGGTTGGCCGCTGGCGAAAGTACTCGATACCTGGCACTGGAGCGGATTTTTTGTGGTTATCGCCATCGCCGCCGGGATTTCCGCACTGCTATTACTGCCCTTTTTGAACGCCCAGACACCGCGAGAAGCGTGATGCATCTCACCTTTTCACTTCATATCCGGCAAAACTAAGAAATTTTCCAGGTTTTGCCTGGACGCTATCTCAGGCCTGATTTGCTGCTGATTTTTACAATGCATGCCTCACGCAGGTATTCATTTCAGGAGTAACCCATGCTGGCTTTCTTAAACCAGGTTCGCAAGCCGACCCTGGACCTTCCGCTCGAAGTGCGGCGCAAAATGTGGTTCAAACCGTTCATGCAATCCTACCTGGTGGTCTTTATCGGCTACCTTACGATGTACCTGATTCGCAAGAACTTTAACATCGCGCAGAACGACATGATCTCGACCTACGGGTTGAGCATGACGCAGCTGGGGATGATCGGCCTGGGCTTCTCCATCACTTATGGCGTGGGTAAAACGCTGGTTTCTTACTACGCCGACGGCAAAAACACCAAACAATTCCTGCCGTTCATGCTGATCCTGTCTGCCATTTGTATGCTGGGCTTCAGCGCCAGTATGGGCAGCGGCTCGGTTAGCCTGTTCCTGATGATTGCCTTCTACGCCTTAAGCGGCTTTTTCCAGAGTACCGGCGGTTCGTGCAGTTACTCCACCATCACCAAATGGACGCCGCGTCGTAAACGCGGGACATTCCTCGGTTTCTGGAACATTTCTCACAACCTTGGTGGTGCAGGCGCAGCAGGTGTGGCGCTGTTCGGCGCAAATTACCTGTTCGATGGTCATGTCATCGGCATGTTTATTTTCCCGTCGATTATCGCGCTGATTGTTGGTTTTATTGGTCTGCGTTACGGCAGCGACTCCCCGGAATCTTATGGCCTCGGCAAAGCTGAAGAGCTGTTTGGCGAGGAGATCAGTGAAGAGGATAAAGAGACAGAATCTACCGATATGACCAAGTGGCAGATCTTTGTTGAGTATGTGCTGAAAAACAAAGTGATCTGGCTGCTGTGCTTTGCCAACATTTTCCTCTATGTGGTGCGTATTGGTATCGACCAGTGGTCAACCGTGTATGCGTTCCAGGAACTGAAACTCTCTAAAGCGGTGGCGATTCAGGGCTTTACGCTGTTTGAAGCTGGTGCGCTGGTCGGTACGCTGCTGTGGGGCTGGCTCTCTGACCTGGCGAACGGTCGCCGTGGCCTGGTGGCCTGTATCGCGCTGGCGCTGATTATCGCCACGCTCGGTGTGTATCAACACGCCAGCAACCAATATATCTACCTGGCTTCTCTCTTTGCGTTGGGTTTCCTGGTCTTTGGCCCGCAATTGTTGATTGGTGTGGCTGCTGTTGGCTTTGTACCTAAAAAAGCGATTGGCGCTGCCGATGGTATTAAAGGCACCTTCGCTTACCTGATTGGTGACAGCTTTGCCAAGTTAGGTCTGGGAATGATTGCCGATGGGACGCCGGTATTTGGCCTTACCGGCTGGGCAGGCACCTTCGCCGCGCTGGATATCGCCGCTATTGGTTGTATCTGCCTGATGGCGATAGTGGCGGTGATGGAAGAACGCAAAATCCGCCGCGAGAAAAAAATTCAGCAGTTGACAGTGGCATAAACGTAACTGGTGACTTTTGCCCGGCATGACGCCGGGCTTTTTTTTATTATTCCGTGAATTCCAGCGTAGTGAAGGCAAACTTCTCGCCATCAAACAGCCCCTGACTGGTTAGTTTCAGCGCGGGGATCACTGGCAGGGAAAGAAACGCCATCTGAATAAACGGCTCATCCGGTAACGGACCGCATTCACGGGCGGCGGCTTTCAAGGTGTCAATTTGCTCCGCCAGTGACTGCGCCGTGTCGGTGCTCATTAGCCCGGCAATGGGCAACGGTAGATGACTTTGTACCTGGCCGTTACGGACCACGCACAGCCCGCCGCCATCCTGAATCACCTGATTGACCGCCAGCGCCATCTCTTCTGCGCTACGACCGATCACCACAATATTATGGCTGTCATGGCTGACCGTCGCCGCCAGCGCACCTTCATTCAGGCCAAAGCCGCCGAGCAAACCACAGGCCGGAGCCAGTCGTTGTCCGTAACGCTCAAGAACGGCAATAAAGCACACATCATCGCGATCAAAACCGTTTTCGCTGTAGACGCTGGAGCGGGAGTGCGTGATCAGTTCGTTATGGATTACCTCAATAACGCGATAGCGTTTTCCGGGGGTAAATTGCAGGGCAAAGTCGCTGGCGGAAACTGGCTGGCGATCAATGGTATTGCCATATGGCGGGGCGGATTGTGCCAGTCTCGCCGACTCTTCCGCCTGTAAGGTTTGTGCATCGATCGGCTCGCCTTTCACCAGTACCTGCTGCACCGTGACCTTACGCACATCGCTCAACAGGACGATATCGGCCTGCTTGCCGGGTGACAGTAAGCCGAGGTGATTCAGACCAAAATGGCGCGCCGTCGACCAGCTGGCGACGCGATATGCCACATGCAGCGGCACATTGTGTTGTTCGATCAGGCGGCGAATTAAGGCATCGATATGTCCTTCATGGGCGATCTCCCACGGGTTACGGTCATCGGTACAGAGCATGCATTGCGGGCTGTTAAATTCGTTGATCAACGGTGCCAGCGCGTTGAGATTGCGGGCTGCGGACCCTTCACGGATCATCAATGACATGCCGAGTTGCAATTTCCGGCGTCCTTCTTCCAACTGATAACTTTCGTGGCAGTTTTCAATACCCGCAGCAATATAGGCGTTAAGTTCTTTACCACCCAAACCCGGGCAGTGACCGTCCAGCGTCAGGTGGCGAAATGCGTCCAGTTTATCGAGCAGCGCATTCTGCCCGCTAATTACGCCAGGGTAGTCCATCATTTCTGCAAGGCCGGTAACCTGCGGATGGTCCCGCCAGGCGAGCATCTGTTCAAGGGTAAAACTGGCACCGTTAACATCGCAGCCTTCCAGAGCGGGTACGCAAGAGCTGACCTGTAAGTACTGGTTTTGCCTTGCCTGTTCGGCACAGCGGGCAAACCAGGCGAATCCGGCTTCGCCCATCACGTTGACGATTTCATGAGGGTCGCAAATAACGGTCGTCAGGCCGCGCGGCAGGGTAGCGGTTTCAAAGGTGACCGGCGTCATCATGCTGGATTCAATATGCAGGTGAGCATCAATAAACCCTGGCACCGCCGTTGCGCCGCGGGCATCAATCCGCTGCAAAGCCGGAGCATCAGCGTATTCTGCGCCAACACCGGCAATGTAACGTCCTTTAATCACAATTGGGCCGGAAATTTCTCCGCCATTGATCAGGTCGAGAATAGAGACATTATCAATAATATAATCGGCAACAGCGTCTCCACGGGAAACGGCTAACAATTCCTGGTATTCAGCCCGGCTAATGTGATGAAATTTATGGTTAATAGAATTATTCATATTTTTCTCATTTTGATTTTATCAATTTGATTATTATTTATCATAAAGAAACGTCGCGAGATTATTAAAGAATATCCATTAATGTGCAATTGAAATGTGATAATTATCACTGAACCGTTGTTGTCATTTGTTTTACAAAAGCAAGGGATTAAATCTCCTCCAATGGACAAAAAAATGAATAATGACAATACCGATTACGTGAGTAATGAATCAGGGACGCTTTCGCGATTATTTAAACTACCTCAGCATGGGACCACCGTCCGCACAGAATTGATTGCGGGGATGACCACATTTTTAACCATGGTGTACATCGTTTTTGTGAACCCGCAAATCCTCGGCGCGGCACAAATGGACCCAAAAGTGGTGTTTGTTACCACCTGTTTGATTGCCGGTATCGGCAGTATTGCGATGGGGGTATTTGCTAACTTACCCGTGGCACTGGCTCCGGCAATGGGGCTGAACGCCTTCTTTGCCTTCGTGGTCGTGGGGGCGATGGGTATCTCCTGGCAGACCGGGATGGGCGCGATATTCTGGGGCGCAGTTGGGCTATTTTTGCTCACGCTGTTTCGTATCCGGTACTGGATGATCTCCAACATTCCATTAAGTTTACGTATTGGTATCACCAGCGGAATCGGATTATTTATCGCCTTAATGGGATTAAAAAATACTGGCGTTATTGTCGCCAATAAAGACACCCTGGTGATGATTGGCGATTTAAGTTCTCACGGCGTGTTGTTAGGTATTTTAGGGTTTTTTATTATAACCGTGTTGTCATCACGTCATTTTCATGCCGCGGTGCTTGTTTCTATTGTGGTGACGTCTTGCTGTGGATTGTTTTTCGGAGATGTTCATTTTAGCGGCGTCTATTCCATTCCGCCTGATATTAGCGGCGTCATTGGTGAAGTGGATTTGAGCGGTGCGTTATCACTTGAACTCGCCGGTATCATTTTCTCCTTTATGCTGATCAACTTATTTGATTCATCAGGGACATTAATTGGTGTGACTGATAAAGCTGGCTTAATAGATAGTAACGGTAAATTCCCCAATATGAATAAGGCGCTGTGTGTTGATAGCGTCAGTTCGGTGGCGGGTGCGTTTATCGGTACCTCGTCTGTTACCGCCTATATTGAAAGTACTTCAGGTGTGGCTGTCGGTGGTCGCACGGGTCTGACGGCTGTCGTAGTCGGCGTTATGTTCCTGTTAGTTATGTTCTTCTCACCGCTGGTGGCGATGGTTCCTCCTTACGCAACCGCCGGAGCGTTAATCTTTGTTGGCGTGCTGATGACTTCAAGCCTGGCGCGCGTTAACTGGGATGATTTTACCGAATCGGTGCCTGCGTTTATTACCACGGTGATGATGCCCTTTACTTTCTCGATCACCGAAGGGATTGCACTAGGCTTTATGTCGTACTGCATCATGAAAGTGTGCACCGGGCGCTGGCGCGATCTGAACCTGTGTGTGGTGGTGGTCGCAACTCTGTTTGCACTGAAGATTATTCTGGTGGATTAGTAACTGGCGAGGGTTTCCAGATATCATGAGTTCTGATTACGCAGGAGAACTCATGATCTGGATAATGCTCGCCACGCTGGCGGTAGTGTTTGTGGTTGGTTTTCGGGTGCTGACATCCGGGGCCAGAAAAGCGATTCGCCGTCTCAGCGATCGGCTGAACATCGATGTCGTACCCGTGGAGTCGATGGTCGATCAAATGGGAAAGTCAGCCGGTGACGAATTTTTACGTTATTTGCATCGCCCGGATGAGTCGCACCTGCAAAACGCCGCGCAGGTGTTGCTCATCTGGCAAATTGTCATTGTCGATGGTAGCGAACAGAACCTGCTGCAATGGCATCGGATTTTACAAAAAGCCCGCCTTGCCGCGCCGATTACTGATGCTCAGGTCAGGCTGGCGCTGGGTTTTCTGCGCGAAACCGAACCTGAAATGCAGGATATCAATGCTTTTCAGATGCGCTATAACGCGTTCTTTCAGCCTGCCGAGGGCGTTCACTGGCTGCATTAAAACCGCTTCGTCTTATCAGCCTACAGACCGCGCCTGACCTGGTGGGTGGATAAGACGTTCACACCGCATCCGGTAATCTTTGCCCTGTTCCGTTTCGATCTTAACTCCAGCTCAAGCAACATCGTAAAAGTTGCAAAAACGTTAAATGCATCACACATTTCAATGTTAGACTGGTCGGCTTTTCCCCTGAAACATGCCACGGGTAACACCATGAGTGAATTTATTGCTGAAAACCGCGGCGCGAATGCCATCACCCGACCGAACTGGTCAGCCGTTTTCTCGGTGGCGTTTTGCGTCGCCTGTCTGATTATCGTTGAGTTTTTGCCTGTCAGTTTGTTGACGCCAATGGCCCAGGATTTAGGCATTTCGGAAGGGGTTGCCGGGCAATCGGTGACCGTGACCGCCTTTGTGGCGATGTTTGCCAGTTTGTTTATTACCCAGACCATTCAGGCCACTGACCGCCGCTACGTTGTCATTCTGTTCGCCGTTTTGCTGACGCTTTCCTGTTTGCTGGTTTCCTTTGCCAACTCATTCAGTCTGCTGTTAATCGGTCGCGCCTGTCTGGGGCTGGCGCTGGGCGGGTTCTGGGCGATGTCGGCGTCGCTGACCATGCGTCTGGTACCGCCGCGTACGGTGCCGAAGGCGCTGTCGGTGATCTTCGGCGCGGTTTCTATTGCGCTGGTGATTGCCGCGCCGTTGGGCAGTTTTTTAGGCGAGCTTATCGGTTGGCGCAATGTCTTTAATGCGGCGGCGGCGATGGGTGTGCTGTGTATTTTCTGGATTATCAAATCACTGCCTTCGCTGCCAGGTGAACCTTCGCATCAGAAACAAAATACTTTCCGCTTATTACAACGTCCGGGAGTGATGGCCGGGATGATCGCCATCTTTATGTCCTTTGCCGGACAGTTTGCTTTTTTCACTTATATTCGCCCAGTGTATATGAATCTGGCGGGATTCGGTGTTGATGGCTTAACCCTGGTGCTGCTGAGTTTTGGTATCGCCAGCTTTGTCGGGACATCGCTTTCGTCGTTTATTCTCAAACGTTCGGTGAAACTGGCCTTAGCGGGCGCACCGTTTGTGCTCGCCCTGAGCGCGCTGGTACTGACGCTGTGGGGAAGCGATAAAATTGTTGCTACTGGTGTGGCGATTATCTGGGGGCTGACCTTTGCTTTAATTCCCGTTGGTTGGTCAACGTGGATCACTCGCTCATTGGCCGATCAGGCAGAAAAGGCTGGATCTATTCAGGTGGCCGTTATTCAGCTTGCTAACACCTGCGGTGCGGCAATCGGCGGTTATGCGTTGGATAACATTGGTCTGACTTCGCCGCTGATGTTGTCCGGCACATTGATGTTGCTGACTGCATTGTTGGTGACTGCAAAGGTGAAAATGAAGAAATCCTGATATCAGGTAAAGAAGCGTTGGTCAGTGGTTGTTGCCGTTCTTACATATCCGGGCATTCTACCTTACCCAACGCTTCCCAATAATTGCTCTGATTATTACGTTCCATCGCCACGATGGCCTCGCGTATATGTTGTTTATTGTTTTCATCTGACAACATTAACTTTTCCCACGCTTCATCTGATAATGACGCCTGTGGCGTGCAAATTTTACGTAAATCTTGCAATACCGTGGTTTTCTCTTTTGCCGACTGTAGAGAACTGAATGGCGACTCGGCCTGAGAAATGGCTGGAAAAATCAGGAATACGGTAATCATGAGTAGCATCGTTGGCTTCATAGCGGCAACCTTCTGCAAATGTGCATCGAATGAAGCATAAGTGTAGTTTGCTTTTGCCGCTCTCATCATGCTGTACGAAAGGTGTTTGCGTGGTCAGTAAGAAGTGCCAGACTTTATATTCCACTTTTATTCCTTTTTATTCTTATCGATAGCGTTTCGTTTTTTAAACTGCAGCGACCTTACCGCTATAGTCAGGTAATCATTAATAAAAGGATAAAAAAATGAAACTGACAACACATCATCTACGGGCGGGGGCCGCATTATTACTGGCAGGAGTTCTGCTGGCAGGTTGCGACCAGAGCAGCAGCGATGAAAAGCATATTAAAGTTGGCGTTATTAATGGCGCAGAACAAGATGTCGCGGAAGTCGCTAAAAAGGTAGCAAAAGAGAAATATGGCCTCGATGTTGAACTGGTAGGATTTAGCGGTTCGTTGCTACCGAACGATGCGACAAATCATGGCGAGCTTGATGCGAACGTCTTCCAGCATCGACCCTTTCTTGAACAAGATAATCAGGCGCATGGTTATAAACTGGTAGCGGTGGGAAATACGTTTGTCTTCCCCATGGCGGGCTATTCCAAAAAAATCAAAACAGTGGCGCAAATAAAAGAAGGTGCGACAGTGGCGATCCCCAACGACCCGACTAACCTTGGTCGCGCGCTTTTACTGCTGCAAAAAGAGAAGCTAATTACTCTGAAAGAGGGAAAAGGGTTATTACCTACCGCGTTGGATATAACCGATAATCCACGCCATTTGCAGATAATGGAGCTGGAAGGGGCACAGTTGCCACGTGTACTGGACGACCCGAAAGTGGATGTAGCGATTATCAGCACCACTTACATCCAGCAAACAGGACTTTCTCCGGTTAACGACAGCGTATTTATTGAAGATAAAAATTCGCCGTATGTGAATATTCTGGTGGCACGGGAAGATAATAAGAATGCAGAAAACGTGAAGGAATTTCTGCAATCTTATCAATCACCCGAAGTCGCTAAAGCGGCAGAAACCATCTTTAACGGTGGCGCGGTGCCTGGCTGGTAATTCTCACTCATGCCGCGCCGGACGATTTATTTTTCTGGCGCGGCGGCGGGAATCCATTGAAATCAAAATCACCGATGACAGAATCAGCAGCGTTCCCAGCCAGTCCGGCAATGTGAAGGTGATCCCCAGCAACAACAAAGAGAGCAGCGCGCTACTTAATGGTTCTGCACAGCTTAAAATGCTGGCTTTTGGACCACCAATTAATTGTGCTCCTTTCAGGTACAGACTAAATGTCAGGGACGTACCAATGACCACCAAATAAAAAAACGCCAGAATCAAACTGCCGTTAACGACAAAGTTTGTCCCTTGTCTGGCATAAAAGGGCAGCAGGATCAGACCGCCAATCAGCATACTCCAGCCGACGACCGGTAACGTGCCATAGCGGGCAATCAGCGTTGAGGGATAGGTGGTATAGAATGCAGCAGCAAATGCCGAGGCAATCCCCCAGAATAACGCGGCAGGAGAGATCGATAATGACGTCGGATTACCGTGTGTCACCAATAAAAAAGTCCCGATCAGCGATGTCAAAATAGCGCAGAAAACCAGAATGCCTGGGCGGGATTTACGCACCAGTGAGAACCAGGCGACGATAATAGTCGGTGAGAGGAATTGCAGCACCGTTGCCGTGGCTGCGTTCGATTTTTCGATGGTTAGCAAAAAAGTGAGCTGTACGGTTAGCGCGCCAACCACGGAAAAAATCAGTAGGCTAATGGCATCTTTGTGATTGTTAATAATAGAAAAGATTTTATCACCATGAACAAATGATAGCGTCAGCAGAATCAAACCGGCGAATATCAAACGCGTCATAGTCAAAAACTGCGACGACATCTGGCTTTGCTCCATGATGTATTGCGCGCAGACCCCTGAACTTCCCCACAACACGGCGGCAATCAGAACGTTCAGCATCCCCTTTCTGGTGGAACCCATTTTTCCCTCTGCATACTGTTTTGTCTTTTCATCAATATACGTTAAGGATACCACTACCGATGACGGTGAGGGAGTAGAGTAATCAATCAGTTTTAGTGAATGGAGGAAATAATGACATATAACAATTATTCATATGGTATTTAAAAAAACTCACTATGAAATTTAATTATTTAATGTTCAATAACTCTATGGCTTTAGTATATTCATCAGGAATACCAATTGTAAAACAAGGTGCGGTATCGGTAGGTATATTTTCTTTGTTGTCATCATTCAGAACAGAAATAGAAAACTGTCGTTCAGGTGTTGATGTCGTGGTTATTAAAATGGTTGGATTAGGAAGATAAATATATGTTGTCTCATTTTTTAGTTTTATTTCTTTGATGTTTTCTTTGTTAATTTTATCAATCGTTTCAATAGAGAAAAAAGAATCATGCCCCATTCGCAGTTCAATTTTATTATCGTTTTCGAATAAATAAATGGCATTATTGTTTTGAAACAGATTGAATATATTGGTAGCGCAAGTTTGAGTTGCTAGCCAGGATGCCGCTGGATGACTCAAATTAATATGCGTGCTAAAGACTTTGACGCGACTACTTCTGTTTTTCTCTTTACTTTCAATTAAATGCCTAGCGCTTTTGGCTGCTTTACAAGTTCCATGCCCCACACGGCAAAAATAATCTCCTGAAAGGATACTTACAATCAGTATTACACCAATGACGACAGAAAAAATAGTTCCGATGAGTTTGATGATGACAATCCTTGTGCAGTGTTATTTTCACCATGGATTATAATGTTATAGTGAAATTATTGCGCATGTAATTTTTCTTTGATTGTTTTAACATCACATTTATGCACTTCTTCATCTTTGTAGCAGGTAAAAGCCATATATGGATGGCTGGTGTCCGGTGCAGATAAAATGCAACTTATTCTTGATAGCTTGAAAAAAAGAGAGGTTTTTTTGAGTGACGGTTGATAGTCGGTGGCAAGGAAGACGTTTTCGTACACTCGGCAAGAAAAACGAATCACTCTGTCATACTACCAGATACATCAGCAGGGTCAGGTTGCTCAGAAATAAGCAGGATGGGGATCACTGAAGAGGCATTTTGGCGATCACAGGAGTCGCATTTGATGGTTAAGTTATTGATTTAATGTTTATATTTTGAATTTGATAAATGAGTAACCCCATAAGTACCCCCAAATGGTTTTGCGTATGGCGTTTGGGGGGATTCCGGGCTACTTTTTCGACTCTTTATTCCACTGTAGCAAACCAGCGATATCCTTCTCGCCTTCGGCTTCTTTTAAGCGCCGTTGTTGTTCGGCAAACTGAACATACTCCGCCTGCGCTTTTTCATCGGCCATTTTCTTGCTGATTTTACCAGCGCCCTGTAGAACCTCTCGGTCGTTAAATTGCAGGAACTGATCCAGCTTATCCTGCCAGTCGCGCAAAAAGACTTGCTGACGACGACGGGCCTGATCCTCGGCAAAGTCCAGCCACATATTAACCACGCGATTAAGTTCGCTGACCTCATCCTGGGTGAGATAATTTTTTGCCACCGTCACGTCGCCCTTACGTACCTCTTCACCTTTATAACTGGTCAAGCCCATGTGCGGCTGGTTGGCATCTGCTCGTTTGTGGATGAGTTCCGCAGCGGTATGCCCGGTACAGGCAAAATGCAGTTTATTCTGGATGGTTTGAAAAAATTGCGTGGTTTCTTTAAGCGATGGCTGATAGTCGGCAGCTAAAGCAAAGATCTCCCGCACCCGCAAATATACCCGACGCTCGCTGGCGCGAATATCGCGGATGCGTTCAAGCATCTCATCAAAATAGTCGGGCACAACCGATGAACCGACAGGCGGATTCTTCAGCCGCTCATCGTCCATCACAAAACCTTTGATCAGGTATTCCTGAAGCGTCTGGGTGGCCCACTGGCGGAATTGCGTGCCTCGAGGCGAGCGAACGCGATAGCCGACAGCGAGAATGGCTTCGAGGTTGTAATGGTCTATCTCTCTGGAAACCTGACGTTTTCCTTCCTGGCGAACTATCCGGAATTTCCGGATGGTTGAGTTTTGAACAAGTTCACCTTCGGAAAATATATTGATTAAATGTTCGTTAATAGTGCGAACATCTTTATCGTACAGTTCAGCCATTGCCGCCTGGGATAACCAGATTGTGTCTGACTCAAAGCGACATTCAACACGCACTCTTCCGTCACCGCTGGCAAACATAATAAACTCGCCTGCTGGGGGCTGGGTTAAGTCTTTGTCTGACATGTCGCCTCCGAAGGAGTGTTGTTGACGTCGGGAGAGTTCAGGAGAGGCATTTTGGCGGAAGATCACAGGAGTCGAACCTGCCCGGGACCGCTGGCGGCCCCAACTGGATTTGAAGTCCAGCCGCCTCACCGGAGACGACGATCTTCCGCGCCTCGATTGCTACATGGAGGCGGGGCGCATTATAGCTACTTCCTTGAGTTTCTACATCCCCCAGATCAGTTTTTTCCGCCTAATACACGCAGCGTATTATCACGAAAACATTATAGTTCATATAAAACTCATATTTTACAATGATATATGAGCGAAATTAACGCTACCACGATCACATAAAACAAGAATCATAAATTAATAACCAGATATCGGAATATTCGCTCTCGCAGGGATGGTTTACAAAATGCGTTATCGGTCTCAGCACCCCTATAGCATCAAGGAAAAGCAGATGAAGAGTGAAGTGTTGTCCGTTAAAGAGAAAATTGGTTATGGCATGGGAGACGCCGCCAGCCACATTATTTTCGATAACGTAATGTTATATATGATGTTCTTTTATACCGATATTTTTGGCATTCCTGCCGGATTTGTCGGAACCATGTTTTTGGTCGCTCGTGCACTGGATGCGATTTCCGATCCTTGCATGGGGTTGTTGGCCGATCGAACGCGCTCTCGCTGGGGTAAATTTCGGCCGTGGGTGCTGTTTGGCGCACTGCCATTCGGGATCGTCTGTGTACTGGCCTATAGCACGCCAGATCTCAGTATGAACGGAAAAATGATTTATGCAGCAATTACTTACACCCTACTTACCTTACTTTATACCATCGTCAATATCCCTTACTGCGCATTGGGTGGTGTAATCACCAATGACCCGACTCAGCGTATCTCGCTGCAATCCTGGCGTTTTGTGCTGGCGACCGCGGGAGGCATGCTCTCTACTGTTCTGATGATGCCACTGGTTAATTTAATTGGTGGTGATAATAAACCTCTCGGTTTCCAGGGCGGTATCGCGGTCCTTTCCGTGGTGGCATTTATGATGCTGGCATTCTGTTTCTTCACCACTAAAGAACGCGTTGAAGCACCACCTACAACGACGTCTATGCGGGATGATTTACGTGATATCTGGCAAAACGACCAGTGGCGTATTGTCGGTTTCCTGACCATTTTCAATATCCTGGCGGTGTGCGTACGCGGTGGGGCGATGATGTATTACGTCACATGGATTTTGGGCACGCCGGAAGTATTTGTCGCTTTTCTCACCACTTATTGCGTGGGTAACCTGATTGGTTCCGCACTGGCGAAACCGCTGACCGACTGGAAATGTAAAGTCACTATCTTCTGGTGGACGAACGCCCTGCTGGCAGTGATTAGCCTCGCGATGTTCTTTGTTCCTATGCAGGCCAGCATCACCATGTTTGTCTTCATCTTCGTGATTGGTGTGTTGCATCAACTGGTGACACCTATCCAGTGGGTAATGATGTCCGATACCGTCGACTACGGCGAGTGGTGCAATGGTAAACGCCTGACCGGGATCAGTTTTGCTGGCACGCTGTTTGTGCTCAAACTGGGGTTGGCCTTCGGTGGTGCCCTTATCGGCTGGATGCTGGCTTATGGCGGATATGATGCGGCAGAAAAAGCGCAGAACAGCGTCACAATTAGCATCATTATCGCGCTATTCACGATTGTTCCGGCGATCTGTTACTTGCTGAGCGCGATTATCGCTAAACGCTACTACTCGCTCACGACGCACAATCTGAAAACCGTTATGGAACAGCTGGCGCAGGGCAAACGCCGTTGCCAGCAACAATTCACCTCTCAAGAAGTGCAGAACTAAGGAACGGCAATGAAAATTAGCGACGGAAACTGGTTGATTCAACCTGGCCTCAATTTGATTCACCCGCTTCAGGTGTTCGAGGTTGAACAGCAGGGTAATGAAATGGTGGTCTATGCTGCCCCTCGTGATGTGCGTGAACGTACCTGGCAGCTTGATACGCCTTTATTTACGCTGCGCTTTTTCTCCCCACAGGAAGGTATTGTCGGTGTACGGATTGAGCATTTTCAGGGGGCGCTGAATAACGGTCCTCATTACCCGCTCAATATTTTGCAGGACGTGAAGGTCACTATCGAAAACACAGAACGTTACGCTGAGTTTAAAAGTGGCAACTTAAGTGCGCGTGTCAGCAAAGGTGAGTTCTGGTCACTGGATTTTCTGCGCAACGGCGAACGTATTACCGGTAGTCAGGTGAAAAATAACGGCTACGTGCAGGACACGAATAATCAACGAAATTATATGTTTGAGCGGCTGGATCTTGGCGTTGGCGAAACAGTTTACGGTCTGGGAGAGCGCTTTACTGCCCTGGTGCGCAATGGTCAGACGGTAGAGACCTGGAACCGGGACGGCGGCACAAGTACTGAACAGGCGTATAAAAATATCCCGTTTTATATGACTAACCGTGGTTATGGGGTACTGGTCAATCATCCTCAATGCGTCTCTTTTGAAGTGGGATCGGAGAAAGTCTCCAAAGTACAGTTCAGCGTTGAGAGTGAATATCTCGAATACTTTGTTATCGACGGCCCGACGCCGAAAGCGGTACTTGATCGTTATACCCGTTTTACTGGCCGTCCGGCGCTGCCGCCCGCGTGGGCCTTCGGTCTGTGGCTAACCACTTCATTTACCACCAACTACGACGAAGCGACGGTAAACAGCTTTATCGATGGTATGGCGGAACGCAATCTGCCGCTGCATGTTTTCCACTTTGACTGTTTCTGGATGAAAGCCTTCCAGTGGTGCGATTTTGAGTGGGACCCGCTGACTTTTCCGGACCCGGAAGGGATGATCCGCCGTCTGAAAGCGAAAGGGCTGAAAATCTGCGTCTGGATTAACCCCTATATTTGGCAAAAATCCCCCGTCTTTAAAGAGTTACAAGAGAAAGGTTATTTACTCAAACGCCCGGACGGTTCGCTGTGGCAGTGGGATAAATGGCAGCCAGGTCTGGCGATTTATGACTTTACCAATCCGGATGCCTGCAAATGGTACGCCGACAAACTGAAAGGTCTGGTCGCGATGGGCGTTGATTGCTTTAAGACCGACTTTGGCGAACGTATTCCAACCGATGTTCAGTGGTTTGATGGTTCCGATCCGCAGAAAATGCATAACCATTATGCGTACATCTACAACGAACTGGTGTGGAACGTGCTCAAGGACACCGTTGGTGAGGAAGAAGCCGTCTTGTTTGCCCGCTCGGCCTCCGTTGGTGCGCAGAAATTTCCGGTACACTGGGGTGGCGACTGTTACGCTAACTACGAATCAATGGCGGAAAGCCTGCGCGGTGGTTTGTCTATTGGCCTTTCAGGTTTTGGCTTCTGGAGCCACGATATCGGCGGCTTTGAAAATACCGCTCCGGCGCACGTTTACAAACGCTGGTGCGCGTTTGGTTTGCTTTCCAGCCATAGCCGTTTACATGGCAGCAAATCTTATCGTGTGCCGTGGGCCTACGATGATGAGTCCTGTGATGTGGTGCGCTTCTTCACGCAACTGAAATGCCGCATGATGCCGTATCTGTATCGTGAAGCTGCACGTGCAAACGCCCGGGGTACGCCGATGATGCGGGCCATGATGATGGAGTTCCCGGACGATCCGGCTTGTGATTACCTTGACCGTCAATACATGTTAGGCGACAACGTGATGGTTGCGCCTGTGTTCACTGAAGCGGGCGATGTGCAGTTCTACCTGCCGGAAGGTCGCTGGACACACCTGTGGCACAACGATGAACTCGACGGTAGTCGCTGGCATAAACAGCAGCACAGCTTCCTGAGTCTGCCCGTTTATGTGCGTGATAGCACCCTACTGGCGCTGGGCAACAACGATCAACGTCCCGATTACGCGTGGCACGAAGGTACGGCATTCCACCTCTTTAATCTGCAAGACGGGCATGAGGCTGTCTGTGAAGTGCCCACTGCTGACGGTTCGGTGATCTTTACTTTAAAAGCAGCACGTACTGGCAACACGATTACTGTGACTGGTACGGGCGAGGCGAAGAACTGGACACTGTGCTTGCGCAATGTTGTGAAAGTAAATGGTCTGCAAGGCGGTTCGCAGGCTGAAAGTGAGCAGGGACTGGTGGTGACTCCTCAAGGGAATGCGCTGACAATTACGTTGTAATCTATTGAAGAATGCCGGATACGAATGGTTTTGTGTCGTATCCGGTAAATAATCTCACATCTGGTAATAAATATTTCTTCCATCGTATTTGCGAGCATGATCACGATTATTCATCACGAAAATGTGATCTGTGCTGAAAAATATCCCTTAACCGCCTTGCTTTGTTTTATCACTGTCCGGATTACGGACAGATTTTAGTATTGTTGTGAAATTATTCTGCTTTATATTTACCCTCAGAGATGGCAACTGAAGCTCTTCCATATGGGGCTTCTTAATCTGTGATAAGGGTAAAAAATGCAAATGATTACCTCGCGACAAAACAGATTATTACGATTCCTTTTACCTCGAAGGGAATATACGACTATTGTTACGATTGCCGGCTATTTAAATGTTTCGGAAAAAACCATTCAACGTGATTTACGTTTACTTGAGCAATGGCTGGGACAATGGAGAATAAATGTTGAGAAGCGTGCTGGCGCGGGTGTGATGTTAAGCGCGGAGAATATTGCTGATTTGCTGCATCTTGATCATTTGTTGGTGGCAGAATGTGAAGAGATTGATGGTGTAATGAATAATGCCAGGCGCGTTAAAATAGCGTCGCAGTTATTAAGTGAAACACCGAATGAAACGTCGATCAGTAAATTGTCAGAACGCTACTTTATCAGCGGAGCCTCTATTGTTAATGACCTGAGAGTAATTGAGTCCTGGCTTGCGCCGTTGGGGTTATCGTTGATCCGCAGTCCAAGTGGTACGCATATTGAAGGTAGTGAAGGGCAAGTCCGACAGGCAATGGCATTACTGATTAACGGCATTATTAACCATAATGAGCCGCAAGGTGTCGTGTATTCACGTCTGGATCCCGGAAGCTATAAAGCATTAGTCCATTATTTTGGAGAAGAAGAGGTGTTATTTGTCCAGTCATTGTTACTGGATATGGAAAATGAATTAAGTTGGTCTTTGGGAGAACCTTATTACGTTAACATTTTTACTCACATCCTTATTATGATGTATCGCAACACGCACGGGAATGCGTTATCAAGAGAAGAAGATCAAACCAGACAATATGATGAAAATATCTTTAATGTTGCCAGTCAGATGATTCATAAGATAGAACAACGAATTGCACATACATTGCCCGATGATGAAGTCTGGTTTATTTATCAATATATCATTTCATCAGGTGTGGCGATTGATGGACAAAAAGATGTTAGCATTATTTCACATATGCAGGCCAGCAATGAAGCGCGTCTGATTACCTGGCGTTTAATTACGGTATTCAGTGACATCGTGGACTGCGATTTTAGTGAAGACAGCGCATTATATGATGGCTTATTGGTGCATATTAAGCCGCTGATTAACCGTCTAAATTATCGCATTCATATCCGTAATCCATTGCTGGAAGATATTAAAGCAGAATTAGCGGATGTCTGGCGGTTGACGCAATATGTGGTGAATCAGGTATTTAAAACCTGGGGTGAGAATGCAGTGAGCGAGGATGAAGTGGGTTACCTGACCGTTCATTTTCAGGCTGCGATGGAGCGGCAAATTGCCCGTAAACGTGTATTACTGGTCTGTTCAACCGGAATCGGAACTTCGCATCTACTGAAAAGCCGTATTCTGCGAGCATTTCCTGAATGGACGATTGTTGATGTTATTTCAGCAGCGAATTTATCACAGGTTTTGCCTGACAATATCGAACTGATTATTTCGACCATTAATTTGCCTACAGTCACTATGCCGGTCGCTTATGTTACCGCTTTTTTTAATGATGCCGATATTAAGCGGGTCACTGAAATGGTGATTACGGAAAAATTACATCATGCGACGTCTCGGGTCGTTGAAATTTAATGTCAGAATTTTATGAGGTATGACGAATGGACATAACAAAAATCCTGAATACGAATCGCGTTATTTTAGATATGCAAGCGACGAATAAAGCGGAGGCGATTGAAGAATTAACTAATCTTCTCAAAAAAGATGGTGCGATCGATTGTCGGGAAACCTTTATTAAAGATGTCTGGCAGCGCGAAGCGGAAGGCTCGACTGGTTTTGAAAATCATATTGCGATCCCGCATGGTAAATCTTCTGCGGTAATTAATACTACGCTGGCAATTGGCCGTACCCGCCAGGATATTCCCTGGGAAACGCTGGATGGCAGTAGCGTGCGCTGTATTATTTTATTTGCGGTACGTCTTGAAGATCAAAATACCACCCATATCCGTTTACTTTCCCAGGTCGCGGGCGCGCTGGCGGATGATGACATCATAGAACAATTATTAGTTGAGACGAGTCCGCAAAAAATCATTGATCTCTTTAGTCAGTATGCACAATCCGATGTCTGCTAAATAACAGGAAGTATGTCATGAATATTGTCTGTGTTGCCGCCTGTACGGCGGGTATTGCTCATACCTATATTGCTCGTGAAAAGTTAATCAAAGGAGCAAAAGCTCTGGGCCATACCATTAAAGTTGAAACCCAGGGAACCATTGGTACAGAAAATGAATTACAGGCGGCAGATATCTCTGCTGCTGACGTCGTGATTCTTGCTGTAGATGTGAAAATAAAAGGAGAAGAACGCTTCACCAATAAACGTATTGTGCGAGTAAAGACAGAGATCGTCATTAAATCGCCCGTTCAATTTCTTGAAAAGGTCGAAAAATCACTGGGAAACAAATGATCCTTATACTGGAGGGATCTTAATATGAAAGACAATAAAATTCCGGTTTCACAGGAAATTAAAAAACATTTATTAACCGGCATCTCGTGGATGATACCCCTTATTGTGGCCGCCGGGATATGTATTGCGTTGGGGCAAGTTCTTGGCGGTACAGATGTTGGTGAAAAAACAGGAACAATCCCGTGGATGCTTAATCAGATTGGCGGCTGGGGAATGGGGCTGATTGTGCCGCTGATTAGCGCGGCAATTGCCTATTCTATTGCCGATCGTCCCGGATTTGCCCCGGGCCTGATTGTCGGCTTTCTCTGCGGGCAAATCCATACCGGATTTATTGGCGGTATGTTGGGTGGTTTCCTGGTGGGCTACACCATTTTGCTACTTAAACGCTATATCCGCCTGCCGCAGTCGATGCAAGGACTCATGCCAATCATGGTGTTGCCGGTATTAAGCACCATTATCGGTGGGCTGTTAATGATGACGCTGATTGGTAAACCCATCGCCTGGTTACAAGAAGCACTGATTCATTTGCTCGAGTCGATGCAGGGCGGATCGCGCTTCCTGATGGGGGCCATACTTGGCGCGATGGCAACCTTCGATTTCGGTGGTCCGGTCAACAAAACCATGTCGCTGTTTTCCGATGGCTTGCTGGTCAGTGGCGTCTACGGACCAGAAGCCGTGAAATTTGTCGGCTCAATCATCCCTCCGTTTGGCATCACACTTTCGTTCTTACTGACACGCCATAAATACACCCGTGCGGAGCGCGAGGCGCTGAAAGCCGCGTTTCCGATGGGGATCTGCATGATCACTGAAGGAGTCATTCCGATCGCCGCGCGTGACCTGCTGCGAGTAGTGGGATCTTGTGTGGTGGCATCGGCGGTCGCGGGCGGCTTAATCATGGTGTGGGGCGTGGAGAGTCCGGTTCCGCATGGCGGCATGTTTGTTGTGCCTCTGTTCACCCATCCTCTGCTGTTTTGCCTGGCGCTGGGTATAGGCACGGTGATTTGTGGCGTGATGCTTTCACTCTGGAAGAAACCGGTAACGGAACGTGACGAAGAGTTTGACGAACTGAGCGATCAAAAGCTGAAAGATGAAGAGATCACTTTCACCCTCGAATAACCGGAGGCCCTATGTTTGCCGATATGAAAAGTATGGTGATGAAAGCCTGGCATGAACATTACGCCTTACTGGCGATCAACTGTATGAATCTGGAAAGTGCTCACGCAGCTATCCGCGTGGCGGAGAAGAATCGCGCTCCGATCATTCTCAATCTCTATCAGGGGCATCTGGCGCATTTTCCTGCACCCGTCGCGGCGGCAGTGGTTAAAACGCTCGCGGAATCTGCCTCAGTACCGGTCGCTCTGGCGCTTGATCATGGCAAAAATCCGGACTGTATTCGTCAGGCGTTTCGTGCTGGTTTCAGCGGATTAATGATTGATGCTTCTGCTTTTCCCCTGGAGGAAAACGTGCGCCAGACCAGGGCGGTGGTGGAACTCGCCGCCAGCGTGCAGCTCTGCGTGGAAGGCGAACTGGGCCATCTGGCAGATGCGCCGCGTTACGACCAGGCCGCCAATGCAGACCTGATGACGCAACCCACTGATGTGGAACCGTTTATCGCGCAGACAGGCATTGATCTACTGGCCGTCTCGGTAGGCACGGCGCACGGCATGTACGCGCCTGGCGTTGTACCTGCTATTGATTTTCAGCGTCTGGCGGAGATTTCGCGCTGCTCGAGCGTGCCTCTGGCATTACATGGCGGTAGCGGTACGCCGTTCGATCAGCTCCAGCTCTGTACGACGCTGGGGGTAGCAAAAATCAACGTGGGGGCGGCCATTTTTGAACGGGGGAAATCCGCGCTCCTGCATACCCTCTGTCACGATATATCCATTGAACTGGTGGACGCGCTGAAAGCTATGGAACTGGCCTTCGAAGAAGCGATTACACCGTATTTACAGGCGAGCGGCGCTATCGGCAAAGCCTGATTCATTTTCTGTCATGGCCTTTATGCCAGTGCAATAACGCACCGGCAGGGCGGACTACACGCTGAAACTGGAGATTTAACATGTTAGTTTCGATGAAAGAATTACTGCAACCTACCCGCCAGCACGGCTTTGCCATTGGCGCATTTAATGTGGCGGATAACTGTTTCCTTCGCGCAGTCGTGGATGAAGCAGAAGCGACAAATACTCCGGCGATTATTGCCATCCATCCCAGCGAACATGATTTTGTGGGCGATGCCTTTTTCGCTCACGTTCGCGAAATTACCCAGCGTAGTCCGGTCCCGTTTGTACTGCACCTCGATCATGGTGCCTCTGTAGAGCATGTTTTGCGTGCGATTCGCTGCGGATTTACCTCAGTAATGATCGACGGTTCGCTGCTGCCGTATGAAGAAAACGTGGCGCTGACCGCAGAAGTGGTTCGCCTCGCTCACGCGGTTGGAGTATCGGTTGAGGGTGAACTGGGAACCATCGGACAAACAGGAACGTCGGTGGAAGGTGGTGTTTCACAAGTGACCTACACAGATCCGGCGCAGGCCGCCGATTTTATTGCTCGTACAGGTGCCGACACACTGGCGGTAGCGATTGGTACGGCACACGGCATCTATCCAAAAGGGATGCAACCGAAGCTGCAAATGGACATTTTGCGCGACATTGCCGGACGCATTGATATTCCGCTGGTACTACACGGTGGTTCGGCAAACCCGGACGCGGAGATTGCTGAATCAGTTACGCTCGGCGTCGGCAAAATCAATATCTCCAGCGATATGAAATACGCCTATTTCCAGAAAGTGCGTGAAATTCTCGCTAAAGAGAGCTGGTGGGACCCGAACGTCATCTATCCGGATGCGATTAACGCGGCGCGGGAAGTCATTCGCCACAAAATGAAACTGTTCGGTTCGCTCGGTAAAGCATCACTGTACTAAGCCAGAAGGGCGGGGTGACCCGCCTTTTACGCAACAAGGAACGAGATATGCACTATCTGGGGTTGGATATTGGTGGGACCAAAATCGCCGCCGTTGTCATGGATGCGCATGGCTGGGAGATTCGCCGTTACCGCTGCCCGACGCAAAAGTCGACATATCAACAATTTGTCTCATGCGTTGTGGCGCTTATCGAGCAGATTAGGCGGGACGTTCAACGACCGATGCTGACAGGGATCGCCTTACCCGGCAGTATCTCGCCACTCACTGGCCTGATTAAAAACGCGAATATTCAGGTGATTAACGGTCATGCGTTACAGGCTGATTTGCAGCAATTGCTTGGGCAACCGGTGGTGATAGCCAATGATGGTAACTGTTTCGCGCTATCAGAAGCTTGCGACGGTGCCGGGCAAGATTATGACGTGGTATTTGGTATTACGCTTGGTACGGGCTGCGGCGGTGGCATTGCCATCAAGCAACGACCGTTTATAGGGGCCTGGGGAAATGCTGCCGAATGCGGTCATATCACGTTGCCAGGCTATACGGAGCAGGAAGATGGTCCATCAGTCAGTTGCTATTGCGGCAAACACAACTGCGTGGAGTCGTTTGTTTCCGGCAGCGGTTTTAGTGAACGCTATCAACAGATGACTGGTAACTTGCTCACTCCTGCGGCGATTGTCACCCTGGCACAACGTGGTGATGCTTGTGCCATGCAGCAGGTGGCACGTTTTCGCCAACAGCTTGCCCGCACGCTGGCAACCATCGTTAACGTTGTTGACCCTGGCGTGATTGTGATCGGCGGCGGGCTTTCGAATGTGGAACTGCTTATCACCGATCTGAACGCAGAAGTCGCTCCACTGGTTTTCACCGATCAATTCACCACTCCCATTGTAAAAGCACAGCACGGCGACAGTAGCGGAATGCGTGGCGCTGCCTGGCTTGCTATGCGCAACGGAGAAGCCAATGAAACGTTCACAAATTAATTATGTTATTGATAAAGCACATGCCATTGCGCAGACCTTCCGCGTTTGTTTGCCAGAGTTCGCCTATTTTACGGTGGATGACTGGCTGCAGCGGGAACGGGATAACTGGCAAGAAGTGGTCGACTTACAGCTCGGTTGGGATATCACCGATTTTGGTCGTGGTGATTTCAACCAAACGGGACTAACACTGCTAACGATGCGCAACGGCGCGCTGGGGTCGGCGGCATATCCAAAACCGTATGCTGAGAAAATGTTGCAGATCCAACAAGATCAGCAGACTCCCTGGCATTTTCACACCCACAAAATGGAAGATATCCTCAATCGGGGCGGTGGAGACTTATGCATGCAGTTGGCCTGGGCCAACGAAGCCAATCTCTGTGATGATCAACGAGTCATTACCGTGAGTGTTGATGGTCAGCGGCGTACCATGAAACCTGGTGAAACGCTGGTGCTAAAGCCGGGGCAGGGCATTTGCCTGCCGCCGCGTCTGTATCATCGCTTCTGGGCGGAAAAAGCGTTTGTTCTCGGCTGGGAAATCTCGATGGTAAATGATGACCAACACGATAATTATTTTCTTGAGCCGGGAGGACGTTTTCCGGCGATAGAAGAAGATGAACCGGTGAAATGGTTATTGTGCGGTGAGTATGGAATTTTGCGCTAATAACGGGGAACGCTAGCGCTGATATCCGCTAGCGTCCTTATTTTTACTGCACCGGCTCCGTCGACGTAACTTCACTACTGGAAACTACGCCCGCATTCATGGTTTGAGTCACTTGCTGCTTTGCGGCATTCACGGCATGCAATTGCCCGCTAACCGTAGGTTTCAGCGGGACATTGACCTGAATATCGCCACTGGCGGTAAGCTGAATATTGCCGTCGCCAGTCAACGGTAATTCAGGCCATCCCCAATGTTGCAAAATATTCACCGGCACACCGCGTCCATTCAGGCTGATATGGGTCTGACGTTGTGGCGTTTGTGAAACACTGGCGGTGGCTTCCAGAATGCCTTTTTCAGTAAATGCACTCAGTTCGCTGATATTCACCGTGCTGCTGTTGGCAGTTAGCGCCAGCGACGGACGACGGACATCAACACGATTAAACGTTGCGGCGGCGGCATTCAGATTCGCCGAGCCACTCCAGACGCCCCATTTATGATCGGTAACCAGCGTCAGATTGGCACCGTAACCATCGAGCGCGGTGAGCTGCCACGGGAAGTCAGGGTCGATATCAATGATCAGATTGCGGCTGGCGCTAAATCTCTTCAGTTGCAGGCTGTTTAACCAACCGGGTGTCGTTTCCATCCACAACTGTTGCCAGTTTTTGGGCAAGGTATATTCCAGTCCGGCAATTGCCGCATCATCGAGGATCAGCGTTTTCCCGTCGCGTTGCCAGTTTCCTGACGTTCTGACCATACCCCCTTCCCAGCGGCTGGTGAACTGGCGCAGTGCTACGCCCTGCGGGGAAAATTCCGCGTTTATAATCGGATCAAATAAATGCAGCGAGCCATAAATAAACTCGCTGGCGTTCATCGACAGTTTACCTTCCTGTGTCTGCCAGTCATCTTTACTGAAGGTCATGTTGCGCAAGCTGAGATCGAGGTCGGCCACCGCCCAGTCCGGACCTTGCAAACGAGCGTCGATGACTTCCAGGCGACCAATCTGCAACGACGGGACAGAGCGTAATGGTGCAAAGAAGTCGGTTAGCGATTTTTCGCTTTGTAGACGGATATCCGCCATGCGCAGGTTTTCCACTTGCCAGCTGCCGTCAGCGTTACGCTGCGCGTTTCCGGTTAATGTCCCGCGGGCGATGTCGGCACCCAGGTTAGTCAGCGTAACGCGATCGTTATCAATACTGCCTTCAATCAGTACATTGGTGGCAGGAACATCATTGAGCGAAAGCGATCCGGCACTAAACTGAATCTGTGCCTTCGTACCCAGCACTTTACCGGCTTCTGGTGACCACGGAACCACGCCGCCATTTACCCGCTGCGCGCTCAGTTTCCATTCGCTATTCGGGCTATTAAACGCCATATCACGCAGTTGCAGACGATCGGCTTTGAACGGTAGCGGCGCGGTCTGGTCGGTGAGATTCAGCGTCCCGTTTTCCAGCAGGATGGTATCGACATGGCGTGGTTCGGTCAGTTGCCGACTGCTTAGCGCAATGTCGACACTTTTTGCTACCAGGGTCGCGGGCTGGCCATCACGGCCAAACGTGACGTTCTCCAGCACGATATGAGATGGCGCGGAAAAACGGTGATCCATCGCCCCGAAGGCCAGATGATAGTCGCTATTCTCGGAAACCCATGCGCTGATATGTTCTGCTCCCCAGCGAGTTTGCAGAAGAAAATAGAGGCCAGCGATCACCACTAACAGAGCGATGAGAATGTAGAGAAGCAGCTTCCCAATAAATTTCATGGTCTTCCATCCCGTGAAATGCACATAAGGGAGTTATGCACGATTTACGCGCAATCCTCAAGGCGGGAATGGTGAAAGAGGTGAGACTGCGGCGGTAATTATCTTACCGCCGCCAGTGAATTACTGTTTTTCTGGTGGGAAAATCAGATTCAGCACGATGGCAGTAATACCGCCCGCGGCAATCCCGGAGGAGAGCAGGTTTTTCAGCCATTCAGGAGCAAACTGCAAAATCAGCGGCTGCTGAGACACGCCCAGACCGACCGCCAGCGACAGCGCGATAATCAGAATCGCCCGGCGGTTCAGCGGCTCACGAGAAACGATACGCACACCGGAGGCGGCGATGGTGCCAAACATTACAAGCGTTGCGCCGCCCAGAACCGGTTCTGGAATGTGTTGTACAAAACCGCTCACTGCCGGGAACAGACCCAGCACGATCAACATCAGCGCGACGACAAAACCGACATAGCGGCTGGCAACACCGGTTAACTGGATCACCCCGTTGTTCTGCCCGAAGCAGGAGTTCGGGAAAGTATTAAATACCGCCGAGACAAACGAGTTCAGGCCGTTTGCCAGCACGCCGCCTTTCAGGCGTTTCATGTACAGCGGACCGGAAACCGGCTGTTCGGAAACGTCAGAGGTCGCCGTGATATCGCCAATGGTTTCCAGCGAAGTGATCATAAAGACCAGCATCAGCGGCAGCAGCAGACTCCATTCAATGCCAAGACCGTAATAGAGCGGCGTTGGCACCATAATCAGTTCTTGTGTCATCGGTTCGTTGCTTTCTGGCAACATGCCCATAAACCACGCCAGCGCATATCCGGCCGCCATCGCAATCACCAGTGAGGCCACGCGTAAGTAAGGGTTACGTTGACGGTTAAGCAGGATAATTAAGGCTAAGACCACGCCTGCCAGCAGCAGATTTTTCGGTGCGCCGAAGGTGTTATCGCTCATGGCTGCGTAACCGCCGCCAATGGAGGTCAGTCCAACCTGAATTAGCGACAGGCCGATAATCATCACCACAACGCCAGAAACCAGCGGCGTAATAATGCGGCGCGCCAGATGCAGAACGCGGGAGATCACCATCTCGGTACAACTTGCCAGCATCAACGTGCCGAACAAAGCTGCCATCATGGTAGGAACATCAGCACCACCGGTCTTCAGCGCTGTGCCGCCCATAATCAGCGGAGCAACAAAGTTGAAGCTGGTGCCCTGAATAGACAACAACCCGGAGCCAACCGGACCCCAGGCCTTAATTTGAATAATCGATGCCACACCGGAGGCAAACAGCGACATACTAATAATGTGTTGCGTGTCTTGTGCCGGTAAACCCAGCGCCTGGCAGATTAATAGCGCTGGCGTGATCACCGCAACGAACATCGCCAGCAAATGCTGACAGGCGGCAAACAGGGTTTGAGGAAGCGGCGGACGATCTTCAAGACGGTAAATCAGTTCGCTGTTTTGAGTCTGCGCAACCGGTTGCGCATTTTCTGACTCGAGGGTGGAAACAGACATCGAAAACAATCCCGTGGTAGCAAAGCGGGCATTTTAGCTGACCGAAAGAGAAAAGCAAACGTTTGCCACATCCTCATCTAAATATTTAAATGAGATAAATGTACTTTTTTATATAACTTTTAGTTGTTTTCTGCTTAAAATCCATGCCATTTTTCTAGTTTCAGCTAAGAATTCGAACCAGGAAAGCATGACTCGATACTCGTCATATTTCGCCTTACTGCAAATGCGCGATGAAGTATGACGAGTATGAAAGAGTGATGCGGACACAAAGGAGTAACTATGTTTCATCTCGATACTTTAGCAACGCTTGTTGCCGCAACGCTGACGTTGCTGCTCGGGCGCAAGTTGGTCCATTCCGTCTCCTTTTTGAAGAAATACACCATACCGGAACCTGTTGCGGGTGGTTTATTAGTGGCGCTGGCGCTGCTGATACTGAAAAAAAGCATGGGCTGGGAAGTCAACTTTGATATGTCCCTGCGCGATCCGTTGATGCTGGCTTTCTTCGCCACCATTGGCCTGAACGCCAACCTTGCCAGTCTGCGAGCTGGTGGGCGTGTGGTGGGGGTTTTCCTGATTGTGGTTGTTGGCCTGTTGGTGATGCAAAATGCCATTGGCATTGGTATGGCTAGCCTGTTAGGGCTTGATCCGCTGATGGGGCTGCTGGCCGGTTCTATTACGCTTTCCGGCGGTCACGGTACGGGTGCTGCATGGAGTAAATTGTTCATTGAACGTTATGGCTTCACCAATGCGACAGAAGTGGCGATGGCCTGTGCAACGTTCGGTTTGGTGCTGGGCGGCTTGATTGGCGGTCCGGTGGCACGCTATCTGGTGAAACACTCCACCACACCGAACGGTATTCCGGATGACCAGGAAGTTCCGACTGCGTTCGAAAAGCCGGATGTGGGCCGCATGATCACCTCGCTGGTGCTGATTGAAACTATCGCGCTGATTGCTATCTGCCTGACGGTGGGGAAAATTGTTGCGCAACTTTTGGCTGGTACTGCTTTTGAACTACCGACCTTCGTCTGTGTACTATTTGTTGGCGTGATTCTGAGCAACGGTCTGTCAATGATGGGCTTTTACCGCGTCTTTGAGCGAGCGGTATCCGTGCTGGGTAACGTAAGCCTGTCGTTGTTCCTGGCGATGGCGCTGATGGGGCTGAAACTGTGGGAGCTGGCTTCGCTGGCGTTGCCGATGCTGGCGATTCTGGTGGTACAGACCATCTTCATGGCGTTGTATGCCATCTTCGTTACCTGGCGCATGATGGGCAAAAACTACGATGCGGCAGTGCTGGCTGCGGGTCACTGTGGTTTTGGCCTCGGTGCAACGCCAACAGCAATCGCCAACATGCAGGCGATCACTGAACGCTTTGGCCCGTCGCACATGGCGTTCCTGGTCGTGCCGATGGTCGGTGCGTTCTTTATCGATATCGTCAATGCACTGGTGATTAAGCTGTATTTGATGTTGCCGATTTTTGCCGGTTAACCGATGAAGCGGCGGTCTTCTCACCGCCGCTTTTTACGCATTCGAGTAACGTTCTGTTTCTGGCATCCAGCGTTCTATCAGGGCTTTTGCCTGCTGTGGGTAACGTTCGTGAATATGTCGCGCCAGGCGCTGAACTTCCGGGATCATCGCCTGATCGCGCAGTAAATCCGCCACTTTAAATTCAGCATTCCCCGTCTGACGTGTACCTAACAATTCGCCAGGGCCGCGAATCTCCAGATCTTTCTGTGCAATCACAAAACCATCGTTGCTGTCGCGTAGTACCTGCAGGCGGATTTGCGCGGTTTTGGAGAGCGGCGTTTTGTAGAGCAGCACGCAGTGAGAAGCCACCGCGCCACGACCTACACGCCCGCGAAGCTGGTGTAACTGCGCCAGACCCAGACGCTCCGGGTTTTCGATAATCATCAGACTGGCATTGGGTACATCAACACCGACTTCAATGACAGTAGTGGCAACCAGCAGGTGTAGCTCGCCTTGTTTAAACGATGTCATCACAGCCTGTTTCTCGGCGGGTTTCATCCGTCCGTGTACCAGGCCAACATTCAACTCTGGTAGCGCCAGTTTCAACTCTTCCCAGGTCGCTTCCGCCGCCTGCGCTTCCAGTAATTCCGACTCTTCAATCAACGTACAAACCCAGTACGCCTGACGCCCTTCAGTCATACAGGCGTGGCGCACGCGGTCAATGATATCGGTACGGCGGGTATCAGGAATAGCGACCGTAGTCACTGGCGTGCGGCCTGGCGGCAGCTCATCTATCACCGAGGTATCGAGATCGGCATACGCAGTCATCGCCAGCGTGCGGGGGATGGGCGTGGCGGTCATGATCAACTGATGCGGGTGGAAGCCCTGCTGCTGGCCTTTCTCCCATAACGCCAGACGCTGATGCACGCCAAAACGATGCTGTTCGTCGATAATCACCAGCGCCAGGCCGTTAAACTGCACCTGTTCCTGGAAAATGGCGTGCGTACCAACAATCATCTGCACCTGACCGCTGGCGATGGCCTCTTGCTGAGCCAGTCGTGCTTTACCTTTCTGTTTTCCGGCGAGCCAGCCTACTTCGATACCGAGCGGTGCAAACCAGTTACGGAAGTTATTGGCGTGCTGCTCGGCGAGTAATTCGGTTGGTGCCATCAGGGCCACCTGTTTGCCGTGGGCAACCGCACGCAACGCGGCGAGGGCGGCGACCAGCGTTTTACCGGAACCTACATCGCCCTGCACCAGGCGCATCATTGGCACATCCAGCGCCATATCGCGCTCGATCTCCGCCACTACGCGTGCCTGTGCGCCCGTTGGCTTGAACGGTAAGGCGGCGAGGAGTTTATTTTTCAGCGCGTCATTGGTGCTCAGCGGCTGAGCATGAAAACGTTGTGCACCGGCACGTAACGCCAACATGCTGAGGTTGTGCGCCAGCAACTCTTCCAGAATCAGACGGCGTTGTGCCGGATGCTGCCCGGTTTCGAGATCGCTAAGCTGCAGCGTCGGCGGTGGGCGATGCAAAGTGCGCAACGCTTCCGGTAGCGTCATCATTCCTTGTGACAGTTCCGGCGGCAGGAGTTCTTCAATGGCGCATGTGTCGAGCAGATCCAGCGCCTGGTCGGTTAATTTACGCAGCGTAGCCTGCTTTACGCCTTCCGTAGTTGGATAAACCGGTGTGAGCGTTTCCTGTAACTCTGGCGTGCTGAGATCGCCCTGCACACGGTATTCCGGGTGGATCATCTCCGCACCATATTTGCCGCGCTTTGCTTCGCCATAGGCCAGCACGCGGCGGCCTGTCGCCAGGCTATTTTTCATTGCCGCATTGAAGTTGAAAAAGCGCATAGTGAGAATGCCGGAACCGTCGCTGATCTGGCAGGTCATCATCCGCCGACCGCCGAAGGAGATATTGCAGTTCAGCACTTCGCCTTCCACCGTGGCATAAACACCCGGCAGTAGTTCACCGATGGGGTAGAGATGTGTGCGATCTTCGTAGCGCAGGGGAAGGTGTAAGAGTAGATCCTGCACGGTATGCAGGTTGATTTTCGCCAGCTTGTTACTAAGCGCTGCGCCAACGCCCGTTAGGGAACTGAGCGGGACAGCATCTAACAGGCGACCTTTCATCGCACTTACCCTGCAGCCTGCATGGTGGACCACCAGTCAGCATCGGCTTCAATCTCGCCTTGCTGATTAACGTGGGGGTAGGGCAGACCTTTGCGTTTTGCGACTTTCGCCAGCACCGGATAGCCGCCTTCAAACAGCAGGCGTTGTTGCTCGGCTTCCGGCAACATGCTGTTTTCACGCAGGTACATGCCCGCATTTTGCCGCTGGCGCTGGGCTTCGTAAAGAATGAGGGCTGAGGCAACGGAAACATTCAGCGACTGCACCATGCCGATCATCGGAATGATGATATCCTGATCCGCCAGGGCCAACGCTTCCTGCGTGATGCCCGTTTTCTCCTGTCCCATCAAAATACAGGTCGGGCGAGTGTAATCAATTTCGCGGAAATCAACAGCGTTATCAGAAAGATGGGTTGCCAGAATCTGCATGCCCTGGCCTTTCAGATGAGCGACGGCATCACTAATGGTGCGGTGCGTTTTCACCTGTACCCAGCTGTTACTACCCGCAGCTGCCGAAGCCATGGTGCGCATCCGGCTGCCAGGCCAGACAGCATGAACTTCATGTACGCCAACGGCATCTGCGGTACGAATAATCGCAGAAACGTTATGAGGTTTGTGGACCTGCTCCATGCAGACGGTCAGATCAGGCTGCCGCCTGGCGAGCATTTCGCAGATGCGTGCATAACGTGTTGGGTTCATAAAACATTAATTTCGGTTTCGGGTGACTTTAATCACGTCTGGCATCACGCGGATTTTGCGCATGATATTCGCCAGATGCACACGGTCACGGGCGGTCAGACGAATAAAGGCGCTATAGACGCGACCATCTTTCTCTTCCGTATTCAAACTTTGAATATTCGAGGTCGTGGTGTTAATTGCCGCCGTCAGGTTTGCCAGCGCGCCCTGATGATTGAACATCTCCACCTTGATTTCGGTGATGAATTCCTGCGCCGTCTCTTTATCCCATTCAACAGCCATAAACTTCTCTGGCTCTTTCTGGTAGCCACGGATGTTACGGCAGGATTCATGGTGGATCACCAGACCTTTACCGGGGCTGACGTGGGCGATAATCGGGTCGCCAGGAATTGGGCGGCAGCATTTCGCAAAGGTGATCAGCACGCCATCGGCACCTTTAATGGGCAGATGTCCGTGACTTTGGGTTGCCGGTGGAATGGAGGCGTCCCCATGTTGCAGATTTTTCGCGACCACCACGCTCATTGCGTTACCAAGGCCGATTTCTGCCAGCAGATCGTCAAGCGTTGCCAGCTTCATGCGGTCCAGCTCGCGCTGAATATTTTCCTGCGGGATTTCATTGAGCTTACGGCTACCACCCAACGCATGGTTGAGCAGACGACGGCCCAGGCTTACAGAATCATCACGCTTGAGGTTTTTCAGCAACTGACGAATTTTGGCGCGCGCTTTCGAGCTGACGACAAAGTTCAGCCACGCGGCATTCGGGCGAGCACCCGGTGCGGTAATGATTTCAACGGTTTGACCGCTAGTAAGCGGCTGCGACAGCGGGTAAGGCTGGCGGTCGACGCGTGCGCCCACGCAGGCATGGCCGATATCGGTATGCACCGCATAAGCGAAGTCGACGGGCGTTGCACCGGCAGGCAGTTCGACAATGCGCCCTTCTGGTGTGAAAACGTAAATCTCATCCGGGAAGAGATCGGATTTAACGCTCTCGATAAATTCAAACGAGCTACCGGCACTCTGTTGCAGCTCCAGCAGGCTTTGCATCCAGCGCTGGGCGCGTATTTGCGCGGTAGTGCTGGTTTCGCCGTGCTCTTTATAAGCCCAGTGCGCGGCAACACCCATCTCCGCCATCTGATCCATATCTTCGGTACGGATCTGGACCTCAACCGGCACGCCGTGCGGGCCAATCATCGAGGTGTGCAAAGACTGATAGCCGTTCGCTTTTGGAATGGCGATATAGTCTTTCACGCGGCCCGGACGCGGCTTGTACAGGCTGTGCATCTGGCCCAGCACGCGATAACAGGTGTCAGAATCATTGACGATCACGCGGAAAGCGTAGATGTCCATGATTGAGTGAAAACGCTGCTCTTTGAGCACCATTTTGCAGTAAATCGAATAAAGATGCTTTTCGCGACCACTGACGCGGCACGGTATTCCCGCTTCCTGCAAACGCCCTTCGATTTCAGAAAGAATCTTCTGGATCATCTCTTTACGGTTGCCGCGCGCGGCTTTCACCACTTCTTTGATTACGCGATAACGGTTGGGATACAGCGCCTCAAAACCCAGCTCCTCGAGTTCGGTTTTAATGTGGTGGATACCTAAACGGTGCGCCAGCGGGCTGTATATTTCGAGAGTTTCACGGGCGATGCGGCGACGTTTGTCCGGGCGAAGTGAGCCCAGCGTGCGCATGTTGTGGGTACGGTCGGCAAGTTTGATGAGAATGACGCGGATATCCTGCACCATCGCCATAATCATCTTGCGAAAGTTTTCGGCCTGCGCCTCTTTCTTATCGCGGAACTTGAGTTTATCAAGTTTCGACACCCCCTCTACCAGCTCGGCGACGCTTTTACCAAAAAGCTGTTCCATGTCCTGGTAGGTGGCGGGTGTATCTTCAATCACATCATGCAGCAGCGCCGCCATCAGCGTTTCATAGTCGAGTTTCATCTCGGCCAGAATGCAGGCAACCGCCACCGGGTGCGTGATATAGGGTTCACCGCTTGAACGTGTTTGCCCCTCGTGAGCATCACGTGCAACGAGATACGCCTGCCGCAGACGCTTGATTTGGTCTTCCGGCAGGTAGTTTTGAATCAGCTGATTCAGGCTTTCAAACAGATACAAGGGCGACCCGCTTTGTGATTAACGACGACCTTCAGCAATAGCGGTAACGGCTTGTAATTCAGCGGCTTCCTGCTCTTGCTGTTCCTGGCGTTCGCGAACGTCGAGGATCTGGTTGTTGATCAGACCTTCTTCGATTTCGCGCAGCGCGATTACAGTGGTTTTATCGTTTTCTTCCGGTACCAGCGGATCCTTTCCGCCTACCTGCATCTGACGAGCGCGACGCGCGGCGACCAGTACCAGGTCAAAACGGTTACCAATTTTCTCTACAGCGTCCTGAACAGTTACGCGTGCCATACTTAAAAAGCTCCACAGGTGAAGAAATGACTGGGCATGATACTGAAATCAGGTTCAGTCTGCCAACAATTTGCTGATTAAAGCGTCATGACGCTGCTTTTGGCGGCTCATGCGCAGACGTTCGGCGCGAATAATGGTCTTCAAATCGGTCAACGCGGTATCGAAGTCATCATTCACAATCAGGTAATCATATTCGGCGTAATGGCTCATTTCTGCAACAGCTTGCGCCATACGCTTTGCAATGACCTCTTCGCTGTCCTGACCGCGACCGCGTAGACGGCGGTCCAGTTCGATTTTAGACGGCGGTAAAATAAAGATACTCCGCGCGTGCGGCATCTTCTGGCGAATTTGCTGCGCACCCTGCCAGTCGATATCGAGAAAAACATCGACACCGGTCGCCAGTACTTGCTCAATGGCCTCACGCGAAGTGCCATAGTAATTACCAAAAACTTCTGCGTGTTCGAGGAACGCATCTCTACTAATCATTTCTTTAAATTCATCATGATTAACAAAGAAATAATGTTCACCGTGGACTTCACCAGGACGCGGTTGGCGTGTGGTGTGTGAAACAGAAACCTGGGTGTCATACAACGGTTGGGTTTTTAATAAAGCCTGAATCAGGCTGGATTTACCCGCGCCACTGGGGGCAGAAACAATATAAAGCGTGCCTTGAGCCATGAGTATCTTTCGTATGTGATTAGCGAAATAAAGCCTACATACGAGCTTATTATACACGGCGCGGCCATGTGACGTAGCCCTTGCTCACACTTTTTGCGCAAAGTTGTTGCATTTTGCGTAGCTGCTTCCGCATTTGCCTGTGATTCACTGCAATAAAGACGATTCTCAGGAAGCGTCCTCGCAGACTCCGTTTTTGCCACTCGGCTTTGCTTTCACCACGTTGTATATCTGCCTGACTATCTACAGCGGAGGTGATGATGAAAGTATGGATGGCGATATTAATAAGTATCTTGTGCTGGCAATCATCGGCGTGGGCGGTCTGTCCGGCCTGGTCGCCAGCCAGAGCACAGGAAGAAATTTCCCGCCTGCAACAGCAAATAAAACAGTGGGACGATGACTACTGGAAGGAAGGGAAAAGTGAGGTGGAAGACGGTGTTTACGATCAGTTAAGCGCCCGTCTCACGCAGTGGCAACGCTGTTTTGGGAACGAGACTCGCGATGTGATGATGCCGCCTTTAAACGGTGCGGTTATGCATCCGGTTGCCCATACGGGTGTACGCAAAATGGCGGATAAAAACGCATTAAGTCTGTGGATGCGCGAACGTAGCGATCTTTGGGTGCAGCCAAAAGTTGATGGCGTTGCGGTAACCCTGGTTTATCGGGACGGGAAACTGAACAAAGCAATCAGTCGCGGTAATGGCCTGAAAGGCGAGGACTGGACGCAGAAAGTTCGCTTAATTTCCGCTGTGCCGCAAACCGTTAGCGGGCCTTTAGCCAACAGCACGCTTCAGGGGGAAATATTTCTCAAGCGTAAGGGGCATATCCAACAACAAATGGGGGGAATAAATGCCCGCGCAAAAGTTGCTGGCCTGATGATGCGCCAGGGGAATAGCGATACGCTAAACTCACTGGCTGTTTTTGTCTGGGCATGGCCGGATGGACCGCATTTAATGACCGATCGTTTAAAGGATCTGGCTACCGCAGGTTTTACTTTAACGCAGACGTATACCCGCGCGGTTAAAAATGCTGATGAGGTTGCGCACGTACGCAATGAGTGGTGGAAAGCAAAATTACCCTTCGTCACCGATGGCGTGGTTGTGCGAGCGGCGAAAGAACCCGAATCCCGTCATTGGTTACCGGGCCAGGCGGAGTGGCTGGTGGCCTGGAAATATCAACCTGTAGCTCAGGTTGCCGAAGTGAAGGCGATTCAGTTTGCGGTGGGTAAGAGCGGTAAAATATCGGTGGTGGCGTCACTCGCACCTGTCATGCTGGATGATAAAAAAGTCCAGCGGGTGAATATTGGTTCCGTCAGGCGCTGGCAGGAGTGGGATATTGCGCCTGGTGATCAGATCCTCGTCAGCCTTGCCGGTCAGGGGATTCCTCGCATTGATGATGTGGTCTGGCGCGGAGCAGAACGTACAAAACCGACACCACCAGAAAACCGCTTTAACTCGTTGACCTGCTACTTTGCTTCTGATGTTTGTCAGGAACAGTTCATTTCACGCTTAGTCTGGCTGGGGTCAAAACAGGTTCTGGGGCTTGATGGCATTGGTGAGGCCGGCTGGCGCGCCCTGCATCAGACTCATCGCTTTGAGCATATCTTTTCCTGGCTTTTATTAACGCCAGAGCAATTACAGAACACGCCGGGGATCGCGAAAAGTAAAAGTGCGCAGTTATGGCATCAGTTTAATCTGGCTCGTCAGCAGCCTTTTACTCGCTGGGTGATGGCAATGGGAATACCGCTAACCCGGGCGGCGCTTAATGCCAGTGATGAACGGTCCTGGTCGCAACTTTTATTTAGCACGGAACAGTTCTGGCAGCAGCAGCCGGGGACTGGATCGGGGCGCGCCAGACAGGTTATTGAATGGAAGGAAAATGCGCAAATCAAGAAGCTGGGCAGTTGGCTGGCTGCCCAGCAGATCACAGGTTTTGAACCTTAGTGACCTTCGTGGCTGTAGTAAAAGACCGGTAATCCCAGCTTAAGACGTAGCGCCAGTAAACGGGCAAAAAAGCCGAATACCAGGGTGGAGATAATCACAACATCATGGTTAGAAACATAGTGTTGCAGCGCGATGTACAGCACGGCGGAGGCAAATGAGACACCGGCATACAACTCTTTCTGGAATACCAGTGGAATGCGTTTACAGAACATATCGCGCAAAACGCCGCCAAACACGCCGGTGGTTACCGCCGCGACAACGGCAATAATTGGGCCGTGCCCCATATCCAGTGCAACCTGTGCGCCGATGATAGAAAAGACCACCAGTCCGAGCGCATCGAGCACCAGAAACACTTTGCGCAGATAAGGCATTACAGGAGCAACGATAGTGGTGAGTACTGCGGCGGTAGCGACGATAATCACATATTCCGGGTGTTTGACCCAGCCGAGCGGATAGTGGCCCAGCAGAATATCGCGCACTGACCCTCCGCCAATTGCCGTGGCGGTCGCAATAATAATTACGCCAAATGTATCCATGCGCCGTCGTCCGGCCGCCAGCGCCCCCGTCATGGCTTCGGCAGTAATGCCAACCAAATACAAAATGTGTAACAGCATGGTTCTCTCCCTAAAAATCTGTCTGGCAGGGTAGCGATTTGTGCGTATTGTCACGATTGAGATTTTTTAAGGTGAGAGGAAATTGATAACTTGTAGTTATGTGAAATCGCTATTTTCTGTAGCGTAGATGCATTCTTCTGACTTCTTGTCTGAGAAAATGCATAAGAAAAAATAGGTTAAAATTGAGGGGTGGAAAAGAAAGGTGCAATGTTTAGCCATTGTGTTCACCGCACCTGGACTTTGGCTTACGCATCGGGTATCTCAATCAACAAAAAGAGTTTTTATTTTCTGCTATTTCTTCTCTGTAATTTTTACACTGTTTTCCAACTGCTTGATGCTGACCTGCGGGGTCGGCAACTCCTCAGGCATGGTTCCGCCAAGTTCCTGAATGGTTTGCCTCACCTTGCGACCCACGTCAAAGTGTGTGGTATTAGCTTGCTGTTTTGAATTCACGCCATCCCGCTTGAGTTTTTCTTCTGTTTGGGTAGCTCGAAAGAGATTAGCCGCCAGTTCTGTTGAACCCATATGATCCAGGATCTTCTGACTCTTTTTCAGCCCCTTCCGCTGATGGATGGCTTTCTGATCTAATCCACCATACAGTCCCCGGTAACCATGATTCTGAAATATGGCGAAATCGATAGCTGTCGCTACCCCAGCTTGCTGCGCTGCCTCAACTAATTGTTTGTTATGTTCTTTCAACTCATTTCTCAGAAAAAGACGCTTTTCGTCTTCACGAAGTTGCCTGAAAGCTTCATCGTCAGCCAGCTCCTGCCGTCGGGTCTGGATAGCAAAATAAGTTTGCCCTGCCGCAATAACCGGTTTCGCAGGGTCGCCGTTTTGTACTACCAGGTAACAGGCATAGCGGGAGAGATGAACATCTTCAAGTTCTCGTTGAGCCCCTGAACCTAATACAACCATTTTGGTGGTTTCAACGAAATGGTCAGATGCAGCTTGATTGCTGGCTTCGCACGCTTGAGTCGCGCGGGCCAGTACCTTTTGAAAATTGCGCCAGTCCCGATAATCCAGTAACGGTGCCAATTCTCTCGCTGACCAAAATTCTTGCCCTTCAGTGCCATAATGCCGTATTTCTTCAAAAGGTTGATGATGTTCGTTCATTGCCCACTCCATATGATATCGATTGCAAGGAAAGTAAGTTTACAACTGTGTTTATATACAGTTGTGAGTATCTCACGTTCTCACTGCGCTGGGCAAAAAAACATCGCAAAATCTGGAGCAGGCACGCAAAACAGAATTGAATGTTGCGGGGAGGAAAAATGCCGCTCTGTTTGAGTGGGCGGCATTTGTGAAGGCTGAAAAGGAAGAATTGGCGTTACGAGTTATTCAATGTTCTGAATCTGCTCGCGCATCTGCTCAATCAACACTTTCAGCTCGATGGCGGAGTTTGTCACTTCGGCGTTGATAGATTTCGACGCAAGAGTGTTCGACTCGCGGTTGAACTCCTGCATCATAAAGTCCAGACGACGACCAACGGCTTCTTTTTTCTTCAGAATGTTGTAGGTCTCTTTGACATGCGCTTCGAGGCGGTCCAGTTCTTCGGCAACGTCAATTCGTTGTGCCAGCAGAACCAACTCCTGCTCCAGACGGTTGTTTTCCAGTTGCACCTGAGCATCTTCCAGCTTCGCTACCAGACGCTCACGCTGCCATTGCAGGATTTCCGGCATATGGGCGCGGACTTTGACCACTTCGGCGGTGACGCCTTCCAGACGCTGCTCAATCAACACTTTCAGCGCCTGACCTTCGGTTTCGCGCGCGATGATAAAGTCATCCAGGGTGCCATCCAACGCCGCGAGAATTTCAGCTGCAATCGCGTCGAGATCTTGCTCCTGGGCTGCCATCACGCCCGGCCAGCGTAGAATATCAACCGGGTTGATTTCTCCTTCGTCGCTCTGCATTTTTACCCAGTTCGCGGCAGTTACCAGCTGTTTAGCCAGTTTTTCGTTGAGGATCAGCTCACCTTGCGCGCTAACATCTGGCTCATAGCGCAGAGTACATTCCACTTTACCGCGCGTCAGGCGAGAACGAATACGCTCGCGAACGACAGGTTCAAGGCTACGGAACTGCTCCGGCAGACGAAAGTAAGTTTCCAGATAACGCTGGTTTACCGAGCGCATTTCCCAGGTTGCGCTCCCCCATTCACCCTTGATTTCACGCCGGGCGTAGGCGGTCATACTGCGGATCATAGACGTTCCTGTTTATAAAAGGAGAGGTGGAAGGATTATAGCCATCGATGCCTTGTCAGGATAGGAATAACCGCCGGAAGTCCGTATAATGCGCAGCCACATTTGTTTCAAGCCGGAGATTTCAATATGCGTCCAGCAGGCCGTAGCAATAATCAGGTGCGTCCCGTTACCCTGACTCGTAACTATACAAAACATGCAGAAGGCTCGGTGCTGGTCGAATTTGGCGATACCAAAGTATTGTGTACCGCCTCTATTGAAGAAGGCGTGCCGCGCTTCCTGAAAGGTCAGGGCCAGGGCTGGATCACCGCAGAGTACGGTATGCTGCCACGTTCTACCCATACCCGTAACGCGCGTGAAGCGGCGAAAGGTAAGCAGGGTGGACGCACAATGGAAATCCAGCGTCTGATCGCCCGTGCTCTTCGCGCGGCAGTAGATTTGAAAGCACTGGGTGAGTTCACCATTACGCTGGACTGCGACGTGCTTCAGGCTGATGGTGGCACGCGTACCGCTTCGATTACGGGTGCCTGCGTGGCGCTGGCAGATGCGCTACAGAAGCTGGTGGAAAACGGCAAGCTGAAAACTAATCCAATGAAAGGGATGGTAGCCGCGGTCTCTGTCGGGATTGTGAACGGCGAAGCGGTTTGCGATCTGGAATACGTTGAAGACTCTGCCGCAGAGACCGACATGAACGTAGTGATGACCGAAGACGGGCGTATCATTGAAGTGCAGGGGACGGCAGAAGGCGAACCGTTCACCCACGAAGAGTTACTCACCTTGTTGGCGCTGGCCCGAGGGGGAATCGAATCCATTGTAGCGACGCAGAAGGCGGCGCTGGCAAACTGATTTTTAAGGCGACTGATGAGTCGCCTTTTTTTTGTCTGTAGAAAAGTAAGATGAGGAGCGAAGGCATGAAACCATATCAGCGCCAGTTTATTGAATTTGCGCTTAGCAAGCAGGTGTTAAAGTTTGGCGAGTTCACGCTGAAATCCGGGCGCAAAAGCCCCTATTTCTTCAACGCCGGGCTGTTTAATACCGGGCGCGATCTGGCACTGTTAGGCCGTTTTTACGCTGAAGCATTGGTGGATTCCGGCATTGAGTTCGATCTGCTGTTTGGCCCTGCTTACAAAGGGATCCCGATTGCCACCACTACCGCCGTGGCGCTGGCGGAGCATCATGACCTTGACCTGCCGTACTGCTTTAACCGCAAAGAGGCAAAAGACCACGGTGAAGGCGGTAATCTGGTTGGTAGCGCGTTACAAGGACGCGTAATGCTGGTAGATGATGTGATCACCGCAGGAACGGCGATTCGCGAGTCGATGGAGATTATTCAGGCTAATGGCGCGACGCTTGCAGGCGTGTTGATTTCGCTTGATCGTCAGGAACGCGGGCGCGGCGAAATTTCGGCGATTCAGGAAGTTGAGCGTGATTACAACTGCAAGGTGATCTCTATCATCACCCTGAAAGACCTGATTGCTTACCTGGAAGAGAAGCCAGAAATGGCGGAACATCTGGCGGCGGTTAAGGCCTATCGCGAAGAGTTTGGCGTTTAACGAAACTCGCCGGATGAAAAGTCATCCGGCGTCATATTACTGCAACTGTGCGGCAATTAGCGGCCAGCGGGCGTCAAAATCATCCGTCGGGCGGTATTTAAACTCGCTGCGGACAAAACGTGACAGCATACCTTCACAGAAGGCCAGGATCTGGCTTGCCAGCAGGGTTTCATCGGTGGTGTAACCTTCACCCTCACGCATTCTCTTTTCACGCAATACCTGACGCAACTGCGCTTCAATACGCTCGAACAGCTGGTTGATGCGCCCTTGCAGACGATCCTGTTCGAACATTAGCGCATGACCAGTGAGGATGCGAGTCAGGCCAGGATTACGCTCACCAAAACCGAGGAGCAACAACACGATCAGACGCAGGCGCGCTGTGGTGTCTTTCTCATCTTTCAGAATCAGGTTGATACGAGTAATCAGGCTATCTTCGATAAACTCAATCAGGCTATCGAACATGCGGGTCTTACTGGGGAAGTGGCGATACAGTGCCGCTTCGGAAACGCCGACAGAGGCGGCCAGTTTTGCCGTCGTGATACGTTGGCTTCCATCGCTGGATTCCAGCATCAGCGCCAGAGACTGAAGTATTTCCTCGCGACGGTTCCTTTTCGCAGTTTGTTTTTCTGCCATGTTACAAAATACCCCTGAAAATAAGCACTTGCCAGGCGGCACCCACGCTATGACCGCAAACGAAATGTTTGCGGCTATGTTATGACGTTATTCGGATGCGTATGTGTTACTGACGACCAGAGTGACCAAAGCCGCCTTCACCGCGGTCGGTGGCGTCGAAATCTTCCACCAGATTAAATTCAGCCTGTACTACCGGAACAAAAATCATCTGGGCGATGCGTTCGCCAGGTTGAATGGTGAAGCTGTCCTGACCACGGTTCCACACGGAAATCATCAACTGGCCCTGATAGTCAGAATCGATCAATCCTACCAGGTTACCAAGCACGATACCGTGCTTATGTCCCAATCCGGAGCGCGGCAGCATCATTGCCGCCAGTGAAGGATCGGCAATATGAATCGCCAGCCCGGTCGGAACCAGCGTAGTGTCACCCGGAGCCAGTTCTACGGCGTCGTCGAGACAGGCACGCAGGTCAAGTCCGGCAGAGCCAGAGGTGGCATAAGTCGGGAGCGGAAATTCCTTCCCAACGCGCGGGTCCAGAATCTTAACGTCGATTTTTTTCATCATAACGGGTCACGATCTCGTCGAGTAATAATTGGCCAAGGAGCGCTTTGCGCTCAAGCGGTAAGACTTTATCTCCGTCCTGCCAGAAAAGGTGTAATGCGTTGTTGTCGCTGTTAAATCCTTGAGTTGGCTGGGAAACATCGTTCGCGCAGATCAGATCAAGGTTTTTACGGATACGTTTTTGCCGGGCGTATTCTTCCACATTATTTGTTTCGGCGGCAAATCCAACGACGTAGGGTCGATGGTCTTTTAGTGCGGCAACGCCTGCGACGATATCGGGGTTTTTAACCATTTTTATTGTTAATTCATCACCCTGCGTGGCCTGCTTTTTGATTTTTTCTGGGGCCACGGTAGCTGCGCGATAATCCGCCACGGCGGCGCAACCGATAAAAATATTTTGCTGCTGTACAGAAGCATTCACGGCGGCTTCCATTTCCAGCGCGGTCATCACATCAACACGGTTAACAAACGGTGGCGTCGGTAGTGAAACCGGACCTGATACCAGCGTGACGTTCGCGCCACGACGGGCTGCGGCGGCGGCGATAGCAAAACCCATCTTGCCGGAGCTGTGATTAGAGATATAACGCACGGGATCGAGCGGTTCACGCGTCGGACCGGCGGTAATCATAATGTTCAGATGTTTCAGGTCGTTGACGGGCGAAAAATGCGCTACCGCCATATCCACAATGGTTAACGGATCGAGCATTCGTCCTGGGCCGATATCACCACAAGCCTGACTGCCGCTGTCTGGCCCCCAGATGAGCAAACCACGTGAGGCAAGCACCTCTAAATTATGCTGCGTGGCAGCGGCACGGTACATCTGCTGGTTCATGGCGGGGAGCACGGCTACAGGCGCAGGTGTAGCCAGACAAATCGTCGATACCAGGTCATTCGCCATTCCGGCAGCAACACGGGCAATTAAATCTGCCGTGGCAGGGGCGAGAATCACTAAATCAGCCCATTTACCCAGCTCAATATGGCCCATAGCGGCTTCGGCTGCCGGGTCCAGCAGACTGTCGGAAACGGGATAACCAGAAACCGCCTGCAAGCTAAGTGGGGTGATAAAGGCTTTTGCCGCTTCGGTCATGGCTACGCGGACATCGGCCCCGCGATCGCGCAAACGACGCACCAGTTCAGGGGTTTTATAGGCAGCAATACCGCCGCTAACGCCGAGAACGATTTTTTTACCGGCCAGGCTCATGATGATTTTTCCTGTTGGGTGACACCAGAAGTTGGCGATTTTATCACAATACTTTTGTTGTCGTGCCTTCACCTGAGATTCACTTTGCGAGGCGCTTTCCAGGATTGAAAACTGGCCGTCGATTTAAAGGAACGGCTATGACAGGATGCGAGCACCACAAAGGAGGTGAAGGTGAAAAACAATGCACAGCTGTTGATGCCGCGCGAAAAAATGCTGAAGTTTGGTATTAGCTCCTTAACGGATGTCGAGCTGCTGGCGCTATTTCTGCGTACCGGAACGCGCGGTAAAGATGTATTAACCCTGGCAAAAGAGATGCTGGAGAATTTCGGCTCTCTTTATGGCTTGTTAACCTCTGAATATGAGCAATTTAGTGGCGTTCATGGAATTGGCGTGGCGAAATTCGCCCAGTTAAAGGGGATTGCCGAACTGGCGCGGCGTTACTACAACGTACGGATGCGTGAAGAAAGCCCTTTACTCAGCCCGGAGATGACGAGGGAATTTTTACAAAGCCAGCTCACGGGCGAGGAGCGGGAGATCTTTATGGTGATCTTTCTCGACTCCCAACACAGAGTTATAACGCATAGCCGTCTTTTTTCCGGCACGCTAAACCATGTTGAAGTCCATCCTCGGGAAATTATCCGCGAAGCGATAAAAATAAACGCCTCGGCGCTGATCCTTGCGCATAATCACCCTTCGGGTTGTGCTGAACCCAGTAAAGCGGATAAACTCATTACTGAACGGATAATAAAGAGTTGTCAGTTCATGGATTTACGCGTGCTCGACCATATCGTGATTGGGCGTGGAGAGTATGTTTCTTTTGCCGAACGCGGCTGGATTTAACCCGCTATGCGCGATCCTTCGGGATCTTTGTCTGTTCGGGACTTGAGCACATCGCTGAGTCAGCGTATACTACGCCACCTTTGAGAATCTCGGGTTTGGCATTTGGGCCTGGCAATCGAGAGTTCACATAGAACTGCGATGACCGGGCTGTAAAGCCTGACGAGGCGCCAATACCCCATACGAAGCTCGAGCTAATTTGATTTTTGGAGAATAGACATGTCCCGAGTCTGCCAAGTTACTGGCAAGCGTCCGGTGACCGGTAACAACCGTTCCCACGCACTGAACGCGACTAAACGCCGTTTCCTGCCGAATCTGCACTCTCACCGTTTCTGGGTTGAGAGCGAGAAGCGTTTTGTCACCCTGCGCGTATCTGCTAAAGGTATGCGTGTAATCGATAAAAAAGGCATCGATACAGTTCTGGCTGAACTGCGTGCCCGTGGCGAAAAGTACTAAGTACTTAGAGGAAATAAATCATGGCTAAAGGTATTCGTGAGAAAATCAAGCTGGTTTCTTCTGCTGGTACTGGTCACTTCTATACCACTACGAAGAACAAACGTACTAAGCCGGAAAAACTGGAACTGAAAAAATTCGATCCAGTTGTTCGCCAGCACGTGATCTACAAAGAAGCGAAAATCAAATAATTCTCGCTTTGATGTAACAAAAAACCTCGCCCCGGCGGGGTTTTTTGTTATCTGCTTGCCCCCATATTGACTGCATCTGTTCATTCCTGGAGATGCTATGCCTGAATTACCCGAAGTTGAAACCAGCCGTCGCGGCATAGAACCGCATCTCGTTGGTGCAACCATTCTTCATGCGGTGGTGCGCAACGGACGCTTGCGCTGGCCGGTTTCAGAAGAGATCTACCGTTTAAGCGACCAACCAGTGCTTAGCGTGCAGCGCCGGGCTAAATATCTGCTGCTGGAGCTGCCTGAGGGCTGGATTATCATTCATTTGGGGATGTCTGGCAGCCTGCGCATCCTTCCAGAAGAACTTCCCCCTGAAAAGCATGACCATGTGGATTTGGTGATGAGCAACGGCAAAGTGCTGCGCTACACCGATCCGCGCCGCTTTGGTGCCTGGCTATGGACCAAAGAGCTGGAAGGGCACAACGTGCTGGCCCATCTTGGACCGGAGCCGCTTAGCGACGATTTCAACGGTGAGTACCTGCATCAGAAGTGCGAGAAGAAAAAAACGGCGATTAAACCATGGCTGATGGATAACAAGCTGGTGGTAGGCGTAGGGAATATCTATGCCAGCGAATCTCTGTTTGCTGCGGGGATCCATCCGGATCGGCTGGCGTCATCACTGTCGCTGGCAGAGTGTGAATTGTTAGCTCGGGTGATTAAAGCGGTGTTGCTGCGTTCGATTGAGCAGGGTGGTACAACGCTGAAAGATTTTCTGCAAAGTGATGGTAAACCGGGCTATTTCGCGCAGGAATTGCAGGTTTACGGGCGAAAAGGCGAGCCGTGTCGGGTGTGCGGTACGCCGATTGTGGCGACTAAACATGCGCAGCGGGCAACGTTTTATTGTCGGCAGTGCCAGAAGTAATTGATGCGAGCCGGATGGCATACCATCCGGCATAAACGCTACGCTAACTTCGCCATCAGCGCCTGATGGACATTCTCCGGCAGGAAATGGGTGACATCGCCCTGATGGCGCGCCACCTCTTTCACCAACGATGAAGAGATAAACGACCACTCTTTCGACGGCATAAGAAACACACTTTCCAGTTCCGGCATTAAGTGGCGATTCATATGCGCCAGCTGCATTTCATATTCAAAATCCGCCACCGCACGCAGGCCACGAATCAGCACCGTAGCGTGTTGATTACGGGCGAAGTTCGCCATCAAATCACTAAACCCGACCACTTCCACGTTCCCCAGATGCGCGGTTGCCTGCTGTGCCAGCTCCACACGCTCTTCCAGGGTAAACATCGGTTTTTTACTGGGGCTGGCGGCAATCGCCAGAATAACGTGATCGAACATTTGCGTGGCGCGCGTCACGATATCGATATGACCATTGGTAATGGGATCGAAAGTACCCGGATAAATCGCCCGTTTTTGCATAACAACCTCAATGCGTTTTCGGTGGCAGGTAAGGTTCCAGCAGTTGAAGCAGACGCTGTAGTGCGCCCTGGTTTTGATACAGCACTTCAACGGCATGACGGCCATAGAAACTACGGTAATCGGCGTCGGTGAGTAAAGAGGAAACCTCTTTTGCAAGCGTAGTGGCATCGGTAACGGTAATCAGCCCGCTTGCCTGCTCCAGCCGCGCGCAAATGTCTTTAAAGTTAAACGTATGCGGCCCCATCAATACCGGAATAGCGTGTGCGGCCGCTTCCAGCGGATTATGCCCACCACGTTCAACCAGTGAACCGCCAACAAAGGCGAGATCGGCAATGCCGTACAGTAACATCAACTCGCCCATCGTATCGCCAACCACAACCTGCGTGCTGGTGGAGGGGACTTCCCCTGAAGATCGTGTGATATAGCTTAGTCCAGCCTGGCGGACAAGGTTAATCGCATCCGGGAAGCGTTCTGGATGACGGGGTACCAGGATGAGCAATAAATTCGGGAATTGCTGTAACAATGCCTGATGTGCGGCGATCACCACACTCTCTTCGCCTTCATGAGTGCTGGTGGCAATCCATACCGGGCGGTGTGGTGCCCATTGGCGGCGCAGCGTCACGGCTTTAGCAGCCAACTGCGGCGTTACAGAAATATCGAATTTCAGGCTACCGGTAACGGTCACCTGATTATTTTTTGCGCCCAACGCCACAAAACGAGCACCATCTTCTTCATTTTGGGCGGCAATCAGCGTAATACGACGCAGCAAGCGACGGACGAATTTACCCAGTTTGGCATAACCTGCGGCCGAGCGGGCAGAGAGTCGCGCGTTAGCGATCACCAGCGGAATTTTACGTTTATGTAGCGCCGCAATCAGGTTAGGCCATAGTTCGGTTTCCATAATCAACACCAGTTTAGGGTCGACTTTATTCAGGAAACGGTTGAGTGCATCGGGCAGGTCATACGGCAGATAAACGTGCTGAACATCCTTCCCGAAAGCCGATTGTACGCGCTCCGAACCGGTTGGAGTCATGGTTGTTACGGTAATCGGTAAATCAGGATAACGATGACGCAGTGCGCGCACCAACGGGATCGCCGCCAGAGTTTCACCGACGGAGACGGAGTGCAGCATAATGCCGCCTGGTTTTAGCGGATGGCGGTAAAAACCGTAACGTTCACCCCAGCGTTTTCGATAGGCCGGAGCCTTACGTCCGCGCACCCAGAGCCGTATCCAGATCAGCGGCTGAATAAGGTAGAGAAGGGCGGTGTAAAGCAATTCGAGCATAGTAAATAGCTGACTTATGGATGTGCTGGGGATTCTATGTATTTAGCTGTGGCTTTACCATTACTTTTCCCATTTTTGACTTAAATAGCAATTTACCCGCCAATTCTTGCTGAACATCTATACTTTTTTTGTATTTTTATGCGATTCATTGATTTCTGCAGTACGTGCAGGAAGGAATCGCAGAGCAACAGTAAAAGAATATGGTTGCTAATGATTTTATTTGATTGATTTCTTTATTGAAAATCAACAATGTGCTTAAAAATCATTCGAGTCGGATTGCCGCGAAAGAAGTGATACACTAGCGCGTCAATATCAGTGCGGTATCAGTATTCAGGTAGCTGTTGAGCCTGGGGCGGTAGCGTGCTTTTTCTGCTTCACCTTAATCGGATAATCTCAACAAAAAGAGTTACTTGTGGATAAGCCATTTCGAAGAATTTTGCTCATTAAGATGCGTTTTCATGGGGATATGTTATTAACTACTCCCGTCATTAGTTCGCTGAAAAAAAATTACCCTGACGCAAAAATCGATGTGCTGCTTTATCAGGACACCATCCCGATCCTGTCTGAAAATCCAGAGATTAACGCGCTCTACGGCATAAAAAATAAAAAAGCAAAAGCTTCAGAAAAAATTACCAACTTTTTTCATCTCATCAAGGTATTACGTGCCAATAAGTATGACCTTATCGTTAATCTTACCGATCAATGGATGGTTGCTATACTGGTTCGCTTATTAAATGCCCGTGTGAAAATTTCCCAGGATTATCATCATCGGCAGTCTGCTTTTTGGCGTAATAGTTTCACTCATTTGGTGCCGTTGCAGGGTGGAAATGTGGTGGAAAGTAACTTATCCGTGCTGACGCCATTGGGACTTGAATCGTTGGTGAAGCAGACAACCATGAGTTACCCGCCTGCAAGCTGGAAACGTATGCGTCGCGAACTTGATCACGCTGGTGTTGGACAAAATTATGTGGTTATCCAACCTACGGCGCGGCAAATCTTCAAATGCTGGGACAACGCCAAGTTTTCCGCTGTGATTGATGCCTTACATGCTCGTGGTTATGAAGTCGTTCTGACGTCCGGCCCAGATAAAGACGATCTGGCCTGCGTCAATGAAATTGCGCAGGGATGCCAGACGCCACCAGTAACGGCGCTGGCCGGAAAGGTGACCTTTCCGGAACTTGGTGCGTTAATCGATCATGCGCAGCTGTTTATTGGCGTTGATTCCGCACCGGCGCATATTGCCGCTGCAGTTAATACGCCGCTGATATCGCTGTTTGGTGCGACAGACCATATTTTCTGGCGTCCCTGGTCAAATAACATGATTCAATTCTGGGCGGGAGATTACCGGGAAATGCCAACGCGCGATCAGCGTGACCGAAATGAGATGTATCTTTCGGTTATTCCGGCGGCAGATGTCATTGCAGCTGTCGATAAATTACTTCCCTCCTCCACGACAGGTACGTCGTTATGATCGTTGCTTTTTGTTTATATAAATATTTTCCCTTTGGCGGTTTGCAGCGCGATTTTATGCGTATTGCTCAGACAGTCGCCGCCCGAGGTCATCATGTTCGGGTTTATACCCAGTCGTGGGAAGGCGAATGCCCTGATGTATTTGAACTGATCAAAGTGCCGGTTAAATCGCATACCAATCACGGGCGCAATGCGGAATATTTTGCCTGGGTGCAAAAACATTTACGTGAACACCCCGTCGATAGAGTCGTTGGATTCAACAAAATGCCGGGGCTGGACGTTTATTATGCCGCTGATGTTTGTTATGCCGAGAAAGTAGCGCAGGAGAAAGGCTTTTTCTATCGCCTGACGTCACGTTATCGCCATTATGCCGCCTTTGAGCGGGCAACCTTCGAACAGGGCAAGCCGACACAGCTGCTGATGCTGACAGATAAGCAAATCGCCGATTTCCAGAAACATTATCAGACTGAAGCGGAGCGTTTTCATATTCTGCCACCGGGGATTTATCCTGATCGTAAATATAGCCAGCAGCCAGCCAATAGCCGTGAAATCTTCCGTAAGAAGAATGGAATAACCGAACAACAATATTTATTGTTGCAGGTCGGTTCAGACTTCACGCGTAAAGGTGTCGATCGTTCCATTGAAGCACTTGCTTCGTTACCGGATTCGCTGCGCCACAACACATTACTATATGTTGTTGGGCAGGATAAACCGCGAAAATTTGAGGCGCTGGCAGAAAAACGCGGCGTGCGCAGTAATGTTCACTTCTTCTCGGGGCGCAACGATGTCTCGGAATTAATGGCGGCGGCGGATTTATTACTTCATCCTGCCTACCAGGAAGCCGCAGGAATTGTACTGCTGGAAGCGATAACTGCAGGATTACCGGTACTAACAACAGCCGTTTGTGGCTATGCGCATTATATTGTCGATGCCAATTGCGGCGAGGCTATTGCTGAGCCATTCCGCCAGGAAACATTGAATGAGATTTTACGCAAAGCGTTAACGCAATCTTCATTGCGCCAGGCCTGGGCGGAAAATGCGCGACATTATGCTGATACACAAGATTTATACAGTCTGCCAGAGAAAGCGGCGGACATCATAACGGGTGGTCTGGATGGTTGAACTTAAAGAGCCGTTTGCCACGTTATGGCGCGGTAAAGATCCTTTTGAGGAAGTTAAAACCTTGCAGGGTGAGGTATTTCGTGAACTGGAAACTCGCCGCACTCTGCGCTTTGAAATGGCGGGCAAAAGCTATTTTCTCAAATGGCATCGCGGCACGACCCTGAAAGAGATAATCAAAAATTTACTCTCATTGCGGATGCCAGTATTAGGCGCAGACCGCGAATGGAATGCGATTCATCGACTGCGGGATGTCGGCGTTGATACTATGTATGGGGTGGCATTCGGCGAAAAAGGCATTAATCCGCTGACCAGAACCTCGTTTATTATTACCGAAGATCTGACACCAACCATCAGTCTGGAAGATTACTGTGCTGACTGGGCGACCAACCCACCAGATGTTCGCGTAAAGCGTATGCTTATTAAGCGTGTCGCGACGATGGTGCGCGATATGCATGCTGCGGGCATTAACCACCGTGACTGTTATATCTGTCATTTCCTGCTGCACTTGCCTTTTTCCGGTAAGGAAGAGGTGTTAAAAATTTCAGTAATTGACCTGCACCGGGCGCAGATACGTGCAAAAGTACCGCGTCGTTGGCGGGATAAAGATCTTATTGGACTTTATTTTTCTTCGATGAATATTGGCCTGACTCAGCGGGATATCTGGCGGTTCATGAAGGTGTATTTTTCTGCCCCGCTTAAAGACATTCTCAAGCAGGAACAAGGGCTGCTGTCGCAAGCAGAAGAAAAAGCCACAAAAATCAGGGAAAGAACGATTCGAAAATCGTTGTAATTTCCGGAGAGAAATATGAGTGCCCACTATTTTAATCCACAAGAGATGATCAATAAGACAATCATCTTCGATGAAAGGCCAGCGGCGTCAGTGGCATCATCATTCCATGTTGCTTATGGCATTGATCAGAACTTTCTTTTTGGTTGTGGTGTTTCAATCACGTCAGTTTTGTTACATAACAACGACGTGAGTTTTGTCTTCCACGTTTTTATTGATGATATCCCTGACGCCGATATCCAGCGTTTATCCCAATTGGCGAAAAGCTATCATACCTGTATCCAGATCCATCTGGTAAATTGTGAACGGCTTAAGGTATTACCGACGACCAAAAATTGGTCTATTGCCATGTATTTCCGTTTTGTAATTGCAGATTACTTTATTGATCAACAAGATAAGATCCTGTACCTGGATGCTGATATCGCCTGTCAGGGAACCTTAAAACCGCTGATAACAATGGATCTTGCCAATAACGTTGCTGCTGTTGTTACTGAACGCGATGCTAACTGGTGGTCGTTACGGGCTCAAAGTCTGCAGTGTAATGAACTTGAAAAGGGTTACTTTAATTCAGGTGTCCTGTTAATTAATACACTAGCGTGGGCGCAGGAGTCCGTTTCTGCTAAAGCGATGTCGATGCTTGCTGATAAAGCCGTCGTTTCCCGTTTAACCTATATGGATCAAGATATACTAAATCTTATCCTGTTAGGGAAAGTTAAATTCATTGATGCTAAATACAATACGCAATTTAGTTTAAATTATGAATTAAAAAAATCATTTATTTGTCCAATTAATGATGAAACCGTATTAATTCATTATGTCGGCCCGACAAAACCCTGGCATTACTGGGCCGGTTATCCAAGCGCGCAGCCATTTATCAAAGCCAAAGAAGCATCGCCCTGGAAAAATGAACCGTTAATGCGGCCAATGAACTCAAATTATGCTCGTTATTGCGCTAAGCATAATTTTAAACAAAATAAACCAATTAACGGGATAATGAATTATATTTATTATTTTTATTTAAAGATAATAAAATGACATTGAGAAAAGTTAAATGAATGAATTTATAAAAGAACGGTTTTCGTATTTAGCAGATAATAAAAAAGAAAACGTCCCAGAGCTAAATGTTTCCTACGGTATCGATAAGAATTTTTTGTATGGTGCTGGCGTTTCAATTTCTTCCGTTTTGATTAATAATTCAGATATTAATTTTATCTTTCATGTTTTCACTGATTATGTGGATGATGATTATTTAAAGTCATTTAATGAAACAGCAAAACAATTTAATACCTCAATTATTGTATATTTAATTGACCCAAAATACTTTGCTGATCTGCCGACGTCACAGTTTTGGTCGTACGCGACATACTTCAGGGTATTGTCCTTTGAATATCTTAGTGAAAGTATTTCCACACTGCTGTATCTGGATGCCGATGTCGTTTGTAAAGGAAGTCTGAAACCTCTCACAAAAATTATATTTAAAGATGAGTTTGCTGCGGTTATTCCTGACAATGATAGTACTCAGGCGGCATGTGCAAAACGTCTTAACATTCCCGAAATGAATGGACGTTATTTCAATGCAGGCGTTATCTATGTCAATCTTAAAAAATGGCATGAAGCAAATTTGACACCGTATTTACTCACGCTTTTACGAGGGGAAACTAAATATGGCTCTCTTAAATATTTAGATCAGGATGCGTTGAATATCGCATTTAATATGAATAATATCTACCTCGCGAAGGATTTTGATACTATTTATACCCTGAAAAACGAACTTCATGATCGTAGTCATCGAAAGTATCAGCAAACCATTACCGATAAAACAGTATTGATTCACTATACAGGGATAACTAAACCATGGCATAGCTGGGCTGGATATCCGTCTGCATCATACTTTAATATCGCGCGTGAACAATCTCCCTGGAAGAAATATCCTCTTAAAGAGGCGCGGACTGTTGCAGAAATGCAGAAACAATATAAGCATCTGTTTGCCCATGGTGAGTATATTAAAGGTATAACTTCATTAATTAAGTACAAGCTTAAGAAATAAATTACTCTTATGATTACAAGTATACGCTATCGCGGCTTCTCATTTTATTACAAAGATAACGATAATAAATATAAAGAAATCTTTGATGAAATACTGGCCTATAATTTTAAAACAGTAAAAGTATTACGTAATATTGATGATACCAAAGTATCGTTGATTGATACGAAATATGGTCGCTATGTTTTTAAAGTCTTTGCCCCGAAAACGAAAAGGAATGAACGTTTTTTAAAATCTTTTGTAAAAGGTGACTACTATCAGAATTTGATCGTTGAAACCGATCGTGTCAGAAGTGCAGGTCTTACTTTTCCTAATGATTTTTATTTTCTGGCTGAGCGTAAAATTTTCAACTATGCCAGTGTTTTTATCATGCTTATCGAGTATGTCGAGGGCGTAGAGCTCAATGATATGCCGATTATTCCAGAAGATGTTAAAGCAGAAATTAAGGCTTCAATGGAAAAATTGCATGCCTTAAATATGCTATCGGGCGACCCACACCGGGGTAACTTTATCGTTAGTAAAGATGGTGTCAGGATAATTGACCTATCCGGTAAAAGCTGTACGGCAGAGCGGAAAGCCCGTGATCGTCTGGCCATGGAACGTCACCTGGGTATTGCCAACGAAATAAAAGATTATGGCTACTATTCAGTAATCTACAGAACCAAACTACGCAAATTTATTAAAAAATTAAAAGGCAAAGCGTAAACCACACAGTCAAAACGGAACCAACATGGATTTATTAGCTGAGAGTATTACTGAAGTCGCTGTCTCTGGGGAAATTGCTAACACCGATCGTGTGTTAAATATCGCTTACGGTATTGACCGCAACTTTTTATTTGGTGCGGCAGTATCTATGCAATCAGTTGTTATGCATAACCCGGACCTTGCGGTTAAGTTTCATCTCTTTACTGACTACATTGATGAAGATTATCTACAACGTGTTAATGCTTTTACCAGCAAAAATGCTAACGTTGAAGTAAGAATTTATAAAGTATCCAGTGCCTTTATTGATATCTTCCCCAGCCTGAAACAGTGGTCTTATGCAACATTCTTCCGTTTAGTTGCGTTCCAGTATCTGAGTGAAACTATTGAAAATCTGTTATATATCGATGCTGATGTCATCTGTAAAGGCTCATTAGCTGGATTGCTTGATATTAATTTTGATGGCGATAAGTTCGCGGCTGTTATTAAAGATGTGCCTTTTATGCAGGAAAAACCAGCGAAGCGTCTGGCTATAGAGGGACTTCCAGGGAATTATTTCAACGCCGGTGTAGTATATCTGCAGCTTGAAGCATGGGCGAAAAATGATTTTATGAATAAAGCCATTGCTATGCTGGCAAGTGACCCGCAGCACACGAAATATAAATGCCTTGATCAGGATATTTTAAATATTCTGTTCTTTAGTCATTGTATTTTTATTAGCGGCGATTATGATTGCTTTTATGGCATTGACTATGAGTTAAAAAATAAAAGCGATGAAGATTATAAAAAGACCATTACCGATGATACTAAGCTGATTCATTATGTTGGCGTAACGAAGCCCTGGAACGACTGGACGAATTATCCCTGCCAGAAGTATTTTAATGAGGCTTATCAGGTTTCTTGCTGGAATGATGTGGCGTTTATTCCAGCCACGAATGAAAAGCAGTATCAAGTGAAATACCAACATGCAAAGAAAAATGGTGATACGTTTAACGCTTTTATTTACTTCATTAAATTCAAATTAAATAAGTATAAAAGAAAACTATTTGGGCAATAATAAAAATCATGGATGTCTGAGTTACAATAATAATTAAGGATGAGTACTATAATATTTTATTAGTTCAGGCAAGAGAACACGATGAGCAATGATTACCCTTTAGTATCCATAATAATACCGACGTATAATTCATCTGATTACATTACTGAAACTCTAACGAAATTAGAAAAACAAACTTACCCAAATTTTGAAATTGTTATTGTTAATGATGGTTCTAAAGATAACACATCAAGTGTTTTGAGAGAATATGGGTTAACCCACTCTCGATTAATTATTATCAATAAAGAAAATGGCGGTGTTTCGTCTGCCAGGAATACAGGTATCCGCAAGGCGCAAGGACAGTTTATATGTTTTATGGATGATGATGATGAGATAGATCCTAACTATCTGCTGAAGATGTATTCCAGACAACATGAGACGGGAGGGGATGCGATTTATTGTGGGCTTTATGGCCATCATATAAAAAATGGTGTTACTTACTCACCTATAAATACAGATTTTAATGAAGGGTCTTTACTTTTCGATTTTTTTTATAAAAAGGTCATATTCCATATAGGATGCTTGTTTATAAGAAAACAACTCCTGGAAGATAATAATCTTTTTTTTGATGAAGATTTACGACTAGGAGAAGATCTGGATTTTATCTATCGACTGCTAATTACATGCGATATGTATGCGGTTCCATATTATATGTATAAGCATAACTATAGAGAAAATTCCTTAATGAACTCATGTAGAACCATCACTCATTATCGACATGAGTCATTTGCGCACGAAAGAATCTACTCTTCTGTGATGCAGTTATACAAAGGTAACCGGAAAGAAGAAATTCATACATTATTGAGTAAAAATAGAACTTATCATAAAACTCGTTATTTATGGAATGTTCTACTTAATGGCGATTTTGAATTATTAAATCAATTAGTTGAAAGCAATGAAAAAGAATTGAAAGATTGTAATCTTCTTGGCAAGAGAGATAAGAGGCGAGCAAAGATATTAGCATCAAAAAACTATATTCTCTGGAGGATGGTAAGACTGGTAAATAGAAAAAAGAATAAACGTTAGGTCTTGCATTAAATAACCCATCCTCGTAGCATAGGTTGAAATTATATGTCGTTTTGTTGGAATGAAATTAACTCTGGTGTCAAGTCTTTAATTCTCATATTATGTATGTTGTCTTTAATGACTTTGTCTTTGTGGGATGATGTTGCAACAAAGTTTCTTCATGCAGCTGGAATTATATCTGCATTATATTTTCTAGCGACACCAAAAAAAACAATAACTAATAATCCTACTTTGTTAATTTTCATCTCATTATGTCTTTTGGGTATCGTTAATATCATCTGGTATTCACATTATAAAGTTTCAGGCTCGGTTTATACCAATGCATATCGTGGCCCAATGGAAACTGGAAAAATTGCCTTGTGTAGTGCTTTTATTTTCTTAGTTCTTTTTGCTAAAGATGAGATGAGAACCAAAATAAAATTTGGGAAACTAATTCTGTTCGCATCCTTGGCAACGCAGTTACTTTTTTTTGCGCATGCCATGTGGCAACATTTCTATTTAAACGTCGACCGTGTTGCATTATCAGCTTCCCACGCTACAACAGCAGGCTACATCATCCTTTTCCCTTCTTTACTGGCATCAATTCTCATTTTAAAATCCGACTTTAGACATAAAACAACATTATATACAATTAACTTCATGCTTAGCTTATGTGCTGTTATAGTAACTGAAACGCGTGCAGCCATATTAGTGTTTCCATTCTTTGCGTTACTATTAATCGTAATGGATAGTTATATTAATAAGCGAATTAATTATAAGTTATATTGTTTTATTGCGATTGCATTATTAGCAGGTGTATTTTCTTTTAAAGATACATTACTTACGAGAATGAATGACTTAAATAGGGATTTAGTTAATTATTCGCATGATAACACCAGAACTTCAGTCGGTGCCCGTCTGGCAATGTATGAAGTTGGTTTAAAAACATATTCTCCAATAGGACAATCACTGGAAAAACGTGCGGAAAAAATACATGAACTAGAAGAGAAAGAGCCTAGATTAAGTGGTGCTTTACCCTTTGTAGATTCTCATTTGCATAACGATCTCATAGATACGTTATCAACGCGTGGTATTCCTGGAGTAGCATTAACAATTTTAGCCTTCTCAGCAATATTCATATATGCCTTAAGAACTGCTAAAGAACCTTATATTTTAATCTTGCTTTTTTCACTACTGGTAGTAGGCCTAAGTGATGTAATACTCTTTTCTAAACCGGTTCCGACTGCTGTGTTTGTCACCATAATATTGCTTTGTGCTTATTTTAAAGTACAATCGGACCAATGTTTATTAGATAAGTAATGAATATGTGAAATAAAATCAGCAAGGAAGCTGATTTTATTTCAAAATTATCTATTAAAGAGTTGTAATTTAAATCATGGCAGCTTTTTCAGCGTTTTCTTCAATGAATTGCTTAACAGCATTTGCTGTCAATTGAGACAACTCATTCCCCGGAGCCCTACAAACCATCTGATTCTTCCCATACCCACCAATTAATCCCGGATCGGTAGGTCCATAAACCGTGATATTGGGTCTATCCAGTGCCGCCGTTAAATGGCTTAACCCCGTATCCACCGACACTACAAATTTAGCCCCGGCCAGTACGCGGGCAACGCCTTCCAGACTCATCTTCGGCAATACTTCAACATAAGCAAATCCTTCCGCCAGTCGTTTCGCCCGTTCTTCCTCATGCGGCGCGCCCCACGGAAGTTTAATCCGTATTCCTGAATCAGCCAGTAAACCAATCAATTCTCGCCAGTGTTCTTCCGGCCAGTGTTTATCATCTCGGGTTGTTGCATGAAGAAATACGGCATATTCGCCAGCATCTGTAGGCAGGTTCGTCAGGAAATGCTGTGCGATAGCATAATCGCCCTGGGTTTGTGGTTTGCTATAGCCCAGACTTTTGGCAAACAGTTCGCGGGTGCGTTCTACGGCGTGCTGCTGTTTTGCAATATGATGTTTACGATTGTAAAACAGGCTGGCTAACGGTTCGCGAGCGGTTTGCCAGTCCATTCCATGCTTTACGCCATGCGCCAGACGCGTCACCAGCGCCGCGCTTTTTACCAGCCCCTGGGCGTCGATAACTGCGTCATAGTTCTTTGCTTGTAGCGCTTCACGAAACGCTTTGCGTTCAGCTTTTATGGGAGCCGAGAACCAGGCTTTACGCCAGCGACGTATTGCCACAGGAATAACTCGCTCAACGGCAGCGTGCCAGGAAGGAATCTGTGCGAACCCTTCTTCCACCACCCAGTCAAACTTAATCCCTGGGATTGCCTGCTGGGCATCAGTGAGTGCGGGCAGCGTGTGGAGAACATCGCCCATCGACGATGTTTTAACGATCAGAACCCGCATCCGTCAGGCTTCCTCTTGTAACAATAGCGCGTTGAGTTCTTCCAGTACGCGCTGGGGAGTAATGTCGATCAAGCTCTGGTGATAACCCTCCGCAGCGTCACCTTTACGCACTTTGTGATAGCCGGTAATCAGGCGGATCACGCGTGCTTTATGGGATAGCGGTGGTGTGAAGTCCGGGCTGCTTGGTCCATACAGGGCAACCAGCGGACGATTGAGCGCCGCCGCAACGTGCATCAGACCAGAATCGTTAGTAACAATGGCTTTACAGGCTGCAATCAGGATAACCGCTTGATCAAGCTGTGTTTCTCCCGCCAGATTCCGACACCATGCCTGCTGCTCTGTATTCAAAGCGGCAAGAATCTCATTGCCCGCCGCATGATCTTTCGCCGAGCCAAACAGAACCACCTGATAACCTTCATCAATCAGCTGCTTTGCCAGCTCCGCATAGTGGTAGTGTGGCCAGCGTTTTGCCGGACCAAACTCCGCACCCGGGCAAAAACCAATCATCGGACGTTCTGATGAAAGCGAAAATTGATTACAGGTATATGATTTTTCACCTTCGCTCACCTGCAACTGCGGCCATAACAATGGCTGCGGCAGATCTTGTGCGGTACGCATAATACCTTTGTCATAGGCCAGCGCGACATAGCGTTCCACCATTAGCGGCCAGGCTTCTTTATCGAGCACGCGTACATCGTTGAGTAAACCGTAGCGCATCTCGCCGCGCCAGCCGGTGCGATGAGGAATACCTGCGAAGAAAGGCACTAATGCGGATTTGAAGGAGTTAGGTAAGACGTAGGCGCGGTCGTAGCGCTTTTCACGCAGAATATGACCCAGTTTGCGGCGTTCGCCGATTTCCAGCGCTCCGTGACCGAGAGGCATAGGGATCGCTTCGTTAACTTCCGGCATCCGCGATAATAATGGACGGCACCATGCCGGTGCCATCACGTCGATTATCGCCTGGGGATAGCGCGCCTGGAGCGTGCGATAGAGACTTTGCGACATCATCATGTCGCCAACCCAAGACGGGCCGATCACCAGTATTTTCATGCAGAGCTCTTATGCGTCACGATTCAGCCAGGCCATGTATTCCGTTACGCCTTCGGCAACGGTTTTGAACGGTTTATCGTAACCCGCCGCGCGCAGATTCGTCAGATCTGCCTGAGTGAACGCCTGGTAGCGGCCTTTCAGTTTATCCGGGAACGGAATGTATTCGATTTGGCCTTTCTTGTGATAAGCAAGCGTAGCATCTGCTACTGCCTGGAAGGATTCCGCACGACCGGTGCCGAGGTTGAAGATGCCGGAAACGCCATTTTCCAGGAACCACAGGTTTACATCTGCCACGTCGCCCACATAGACGAAGTCACGTTTAAAGTTCTCGCTACCTTCGAACAGCTTCGGTGATTCACCGTTATTAAGCTGGGTGTTGAGATGGAAAGCGACGCTCGCCATACTGCCTTTATGGCCTTCACGCGGTCCATAAACGTTGAAATAACGGAAGCCAACAATCTGCGAGTTCGCTTCAGGCAGGATTTGGCGAACATATTCATCAAACAGGAATTTTGAGTAACCGTAGACATTCAACGGTTTTTCATATTCGCGGGATTCAATAAAGTCGGAGGTGCGTCCACCGTAAGTGGCTGCGGAAGAGGCATACAGGAACGGGATTTCGCGCTCCAGACAGTAGTGCAGCAGCTCTTTGGAGTATTGATAGTTGTTATCCATCATATATTTGCCGTCCCACTCGGTGGTGGAAGAGCACGCGCCTTCGTGGAAAATCGCTTCGACATCGCCGAACTCTTCGCCAGCCATAATCTGGATCAGGAAGTCTTCCTTATCCATATAGTCCGCGATATCCAGATCCACCAGGTTCACAAACTTGGTGCCGTCTTTCAGGTTGTCCACCACCAGAATATCGGTGATGCCTTTGTCATTCAGGGCTTTAACGATGTTGCTGCCGATAAAGCCCGCGCCGCCGGTAACGATGATCATAACTGTAACCTTCGAATTATGGAGTCAGAGACAATCTCAGACACGAATGCTTCTATCATATCACTACACGGCGTTGGCTTCAGCCATTCGCCAAAAGTGAGATTGATGGACGTTATTTATCCTGAATTTTGCAGAAGTGTTAACGCGTCATCTCGTCGCGACCTATAAGTTTGGGTAATATGTGCTGGAATTTGCCCTGTCTGGAGAATCGCAATGCGTGGAGAATTTTATCAGCAGTTAACCAACGATCTGGAAACCGCACGGGCGGAAGGGTTGTTTAAAGAAGAGCGCATTATTACGTCTGCGCAGCAAGCAGATATCACTGTGGCTGATGGAAGCCACGTCATTAACTTTTGTGCCAACAACTATCTCGGACTGGCGAATCATCCGGATCTGATTGCGGCGGCAAAGGCGGGAATGGATTCTCACGGTTTCGGCATGGCTTCGGTGCGTTTTATTTGCGGCACTCAGGACAGCCATAAAGAGCTTGAACAAAAACTGGCGGCCTTCCTGGGGATGGAAGATGCGATTCTCTACTCTTCCTGCTTTGATGCTAACGGCGGCCTGTTTGAAACGCTGCTGAGCGCGGAGGACGCCATTATCTCCGACGCACTGAACCACGCGTCTATTATTGATGGTGTGCGTCTGTGTAAAGCCAAACGCTATCGTTATGCCAACAACGATATGCAGGAGCTGGAAGCACGTCTGAAAGAAGCGCGTGAAGCCGGTGCGCGTCATGTGCTGATTGCCACCGATGGTGTGTTCTCGATGGACGGCGTGATTGCCAACCTGAAGGGCGTTTGCGATCTGGCAGATAAATACGATGCCCTGGTGATGGTAGACGACTCCCACGCGGTCGGTTTTGTCGGTGAAAATGGTCGTGGTTCCCATGAATACTGCGATGTGATGGGACGTGTAGACATCATTACCGGTACGTTGGGTAAAGCGTTGGGCGGGGCTTCTGGTGGTTATACCGCGGCGCGCAAAGAAGTGGTTGAGTGGCTGCGCCAGCGTTCTCGTCCGTACCTGTTCTCCAACTCGCTGGCACCAGCGATTGTCGCCGCATCCATCAAAGTGCTGGAGATGGTCGAAGCGGGTAGCGAGCTGCGTGACCGTCTGTGGGCGAACGCGCGTCAGTTCCGTGAGCAAATGTCGGCGGCGGGCTTTACCCTGGCGGGAGCCGATCACGCCATTATTCCGGTCATGCTTGGTGATGCGGTAGTGGCGCAGAAATTTGCCCGTGAGCTGCAAAAAGAGGGCATTTACGTCACCGGTTTCTTCTATCCGGTCGTTCCTAAAGGTCAGGCGCGTATTCGTACCCAGATGTCTGCGGCGCATACCCCTGAGCAAATTACGCGTGCAGTAGAAGCATTCACGCGTATTGGTAAACAACTGGGCGTTATCGCCTGAGGGTGTGAGATGAAAGCGTTATCCAAACTGAAAGCGGAAGAGGGCATCTGGATGACCGACGTTCCTGTACCGGAACTCGGGCATAACGATCTGCTGATTAAAATCCGTAAAACAGCCATCTGCGGGACTGACGTTCACATCTATAACTGGGATGAGTGGTCGCAAAAAACCATCCCGGTGCCGATGGTCGTGGGCCATGAATATGTCGGTGAAGTGGTAGGTATTGGTCAGGAAGTGAAAGGCTTCAAGATTGGCGATCGCGTTTCTGGCGAAGGCCATATCACCTGCGGTCACTGTCGCAACTGTCGTGGCGGTCGTACCCATCTGTGCCGCAACACGATCGGCGTCGGTGTTAACCGTCCGGGCTGCTTCGCCGAGTATCTGGTGATTCCGGCGTTCAACGCCTTCAAAATCCCGGACAATATCTCCGACGACCTGGCTTCCATTTTTGATCCCTTCGGTAACGCCGTGCATACCGCGCTGTCGTTCGATCTGGTTGGCGAGGATGTGCTGGTCTCTGGTGCAGGTCCGATAGGTATTATGGCTGCGGCGGTGGCGAAACACGTTGGTGCACGCAATGTGGTGATCACTGATGTTAACGAATACCGCCTTGAGCTGGCACGCAAAATGGGTATCACCCGTGCGGTTAACGTCGCTAAAGAAAACCTTAATGATGTGATGGCAGAACTGGGCATGACCGAAGGCTTTGATGTCGGTCTGGAAATGTCCGGTGCGCCGCCAGCGTTTCGTACCATGCTCGACACCATGAACCACGGCGGTCGTATTGCGATGCTGGGTATTCCACCGTCCGATATGTCTATCGACTGGACCAAAGTAATCTTTAAAGGCTTGTTCATTAAAGGTATTTACGGTCGTGAGATGTTTGAAACCTGGTACAAGATGGCGGCGCTGATTCAGTCTGGCCTCGATCTCTCGCCGATCATTACCCATCGTTTCTCTATCGATGATTTCCAGAAGGGCTTTGATGCCATGCGTTCGGGCCAGTCCGGGAAAGTTATTCTGAGCTGGGATTAACACGAACAAGGGCTGGTATTCCAGCCCTTTTGCCTGAGGATAATCCGTTAAATATGTAAAATCCTGTCAGTGTAATCAAGAGTTCGTAATTGCGCTGATCTCTTATATAGCTGCTCTCATTATCTCTCTACCCTGACGTGACTCTCTCACCGGTAAAAATAATATCTCACAGGCTTAATAGTTTCTTAATACAAAGCCTGTAAAACGTCAGGATAACTTCAGAGGTCGTCGGTAATTTATGATGAACAGCACCAATAAACTTAGTGTTATTATTCCGTTATATAATGCGGGCGATGATTTCCGCACTTGTATGGAATCTTTAATTACGCAAACATGGACTGCTCTGGAAATCATTATTATTAACGATGGTTCAACGGATAATTCTGTTGAAATAGCAAAGCATTACGCAGAAAACTATCCGCACGTTCGTTTGTTGCATCAGGCGAATGCTGGCGCATCGGTGGCGCGTAATCGTGGGATTGAAGTGGCAACGGGAAAATATGTCGCTTTTGTCGATGCTGACGATGAGGTGTATCCCACCATGTACGAAACGCTGATGACCATGGCGTTAGAGGACGACCTCGACGTGGCGCAGTGCAACGCTGATTGGTGTTTTCGTGAAACGGGTGAAACCTGGCAATCCATCCCTACCGATCGCCTTCGCTCAACCGGTGTATTAACTGGTCCGGACTGGCTGCGGATGGGACTTTCTTCCCGCCGTTGGACACACGTGGTCTGGATGGGGGTTTATCGCCGCGATGTTATTGTTAAAAATAACATTAAATTTATTGCCGGATTACATCATCAGGATATTGTCTGGACAACAGAATTTATGTTTAACGCGCTGCGTGCGCGATATACCGAGCAATCATTATATAAATATTATCTGCATAATACGTCAGTGAGTCGGTTGAACAGACAAGGGAATAAAAACCTTAATTATCAACGTCACTATATTAAGATTACCCGCCTGCTGGAGAAATTAAATCGAAATTATGCTGACAAAATTACGATTTATCCGGAATTTCATCAGCAAATAACCTACGAAGCATTGCGTGTTTGCCATGCGGTGCGCAAAGAGCCGGATATTATTACCCGCCAACGGATGATTGCTGAGATATTTACTTCCGGTATGTATAAGCGCCTGATTACCAATGTGCGCAGCGTGAAGGTGGGTTACCAGGCGTTACTGTGGTCTTTCCGCTTATGGCAATGGCGCGACAAAACGCGGTCGCACCATCGCATTACGCGTAGCGCCTTTAATTTGCGCTAGCGTTAAGTTTTGCCGCTTCGGGCTGTTTGCCCCAGCCTTGCCACTGATGCTGGAAGTAAACGATCAGCGTGCTCTGGCTGATGCTTTCGCTTAATACTTCAAAGAAGCGATTAGCATAAACAGGTTCCAGCGGCTTCTTCGGTTTGCACAGCTTCACGCCACGGAATGGATTACGCGGTGTGTCGGGCACAGTGTTTTTCGGCGGTGTAGACGTATCAACCTGCGGTTCATTCAGCAAGCTGCTGGCTTTCACCAGCGTAATGTCTGGCGGCAGGTTATAAACCATCTGTTGTAGCACGCGTACCGTTGAAGGGTGAGGATGTCCAATGGCAATGGTTGAACCGTTGCGACGCGCCAGGTCAATTGCGCGATTGAATTGCACACGGATGTCCGCTTCATTTTGCGAATCGTCGAGGAACACCTTCCGTTTGATCACCTTCACGCCAGTGCCTTGCGCGGCGCGCATCGCCTGGGTATTACCGATGGTTACGCTGTCGAGGAAGTAAAGATTGTAACGCTCCAGCGCCTGCATCACTTTCTGCATACCAAACAGGTTAGAGGTCATCTTGCTGCCCATGTGGTTGTTGATCCCCACGGCATAGGGCACGTTATTGACCGCACTACGAATAATGCGCTCAATTTCGTCGCTGCTCATCTCCGGGCGTAGCGTATTTTTCTCCAGCGGCTGTTTACTCAGTGGTGCCATCGGTAGATGAATCAACACTTCGTGACCGCTGTTATGTGCTTTGGTCGCCATCTCTCTGGCGTGCGGTGAATCGGGTAATACAGCGACGGAGATAGCGGAAGGCATCGCCAGCACCTGGTTTTCGTTGTGCGGGCGATACCCAAAATCATCAATGACGATGGCAAGTTTGCCAGCAATTACGGGGGAGGAGAGCGCCAACAGGGCGGCAAATGCAAGAACGTTACGACGAAATGGAAACAAAACTTATCTTCCCAACCACGGCTGTGGATTGACCGCCTGACCCTGGCGGCGAATTTCGAAATAGAGTGAAGGTCTGCCCTGACCGCCACTGCTGCCCACCAGTGCAATCGGCTGGCCCGCGCGAACCTGCGAACCAACGCTCACCAGTGCGCTCTGATTATAGCCGTAAAGACTCATGTCGCCTTTACCATGCTCAACCACCACCACCAGACCGTAGCCTTGCAGCCAGTCAGCCAGAATCACCCGACCGTCGGCAATTGCTTTAACTTCAGTACCTTCAGAGGCACCGATAACCATTCCTTTCCAGCGTAATTCACCCTGTAGCTGCTCGCCATAGCGATGCAGCGTCGGCCCGCGAACTGGCCAGAATGCCTGACCACGCGGCGCACCCAGACCACCGGTACGGGACATCAGCGATTTTTCGCTTTCGGTCGGCTTGTAGGTGGTGCCTTTGCGCGTCGCTTCTTTCTGGCGGTCGCGAACCGCCTGGGCTTCGCGCGCTTCACGTTCAGCACGCGCTTTCGCCGCGGCTTCCGCACGGGCAATGCTGTTACGCAGACGGGATTCGTTGGCGCGCAGCTCGCTCAACTGTTGCTGACCTTGCTGGATGGAAGACTCCAGCCCTGCCAGTGTTTTCTTACGCTCGCTCAACACCTGGGTCAGCTTCGCCTGTTGGGCGCGCTGCTCATATAAAAGCGTTTGTTGCTCGCTCTGTTTCTCTTCCAGTTCGGCACGCTGCATAGCGACTTCTTCACGCGTTTGTTTCAACTGAGCAATGGTTTCTTGTCGCGCCTGGTTGAGATAGCCGAAATAAGCCTGTAACCGCTGCCCACGCTGGCTTTCTTCACCGCTGAGAATCAGCTGAATACCGGTATGTTCACCCTGACGAAACGCGGCATCCAGTTGCGCGGCGAGGCTGCGCTCCTGGGCGGCTTTTTGCTGCTCTAGTTTGGCAATCGACGCGTTCATCTCATCAATCTGTTTATTCAATTGATTAAGCGTGTTTTGCGTTTCGCGCAGTTTACGGGTGGCTTCAGAGATCGCTTCTTCCTGCTTTTTCAATTGTGCGAGCAGGCTTGCGCGTTGTTGTTGCTTTTGGCGTACCGCGCGCTCTTTCGCGGCGATGTCAGCCTGAATGGATTTGAGTTGGTCACGCTCATCCGCGTGGGCGGAAAAGGCGCACAACAATACGCCAGCGCTCAGAACGCTGGCGTAGATGATGGGCCTGATTGCAAACCTGCGCGGTTTCACGGCCCGTGTCATGGTATTAATCGCCTTTCCCCTCATGGGGAGGGATTATTCCACGATGAACAGCGGCTTACCAGTCATCTCTTGCGGGATTTCCATACCCATCAGCGACAACATGGTCGGCGCGATGTCAGAAAGTTTGCCGCCTTCAACCGCTTTCACGTTCTTATCACCAACGTAAATCAGCGGAACTGGCAGGTTGGTGTGTGCTGTGTGTGCCTGACCCGTTGCCGGATCGCGCATCTGTTCAGCGTTACCGTGGTCAGCGGTGATCAGCAGTTGTCCACCCACGGACTCAACCGCTTTCGCGACTTCTTCCACGCAGTGATCCAGCGCTTCAACCGCTTTAACCGCCGCTTCCATCACTCCGGTGTGACCTACCATGTCGCCGTTCGGATAGTTACAGATAATGGTGTCGTATTTGCCGCTCTTGATTGCCGCAACCAGTTTTTCGGTCAGCTCTGCGGAGCTCATTTCCGGTTGCAGATCGTAGGTAGCCACTTTCGGTGAGTTGATCAGAATGCGATCTTCGCCTTTGAACGACTCTTCTACGCCACCGTTGAAGAAGAAAGTAACGTGGGCATATTTTTCGGTTTCGGAAATACGCAGCTGAGTTTTGTCGTTTTTCGCCATCCATTCGCCGAAGGTGTTAACCAGGGAAGCGGGTGGGTAAGCCACTGCGGTTTTGATGTCGGCAGCGTATTCGGTCAGCATCACGAAATCGACGTTAACCACTTTCTTACGCGCGAAGCCATCGAAATCAGCGTTCACGAAAGCACGAGTGATTTCACGCGCGCGGTCAGCACGGAAGTTCATGAAAATCAGCGCATCGCCGTCTTCCATTGCTGCATCTGGCTGACCTTCTGCACGAATAACGGTCGCTTTCACGAACTCGTCGTTTTCGTCGCGAGCATAAGCAGCCTGCAAACCGGCAACGGCGGTATCGGCCTGGAACTCACCTTGTGCCAGAGTCAGCAGGTCATAAGCTTTTTCAACGCGATCCCAACGGTTATCGCGGTCCATCGCGTAGTAACGACCAATGATGGACGCTACGCGGCCTTTACCCAGCGCGGCAAATTTCTCTTCGAATTTTTTCAGCGAGGATTCAGCACTGCGCGGCGGAGTGTCGCGACCGTCAAGGAATGCGTGCAGGTAGATTTTTTCTGCGCCGCGTTCAGCGGCCAGTTCTACCATCGCCATGATGTGATCTTCGTGGCTGTGTACGCCGCCTGCGGAGAGCAGACCCATAATGTGAACTGCTTTGCCTGCGTTTTTCGCTTTATCTACCGCGCCAGTCAGTACCGGGTTAGCGAAGAAAGCGCGATCTTTGATTTCAACGTCCAGACGAGTCAGGTCCTGATACACGATGCGGCCGGCACCCAGGTTAACGTGGCCCACTTCGGAGTTACCCATCTGACGGTCAGGCAGACCGACTTCCAGACCGGAAGCGTCGATCAGGGTATGCGGACGATTGGCCCACAGTGCATCCATTACCGGGGTTTTAGCACTAAAAATGGCGTTATCCTGCTGTTCTTCACGATAGCCATAGCCATCCAGAATCACCAGTACCATAGGTTTTTTAGAAACCGACATTGCGACAACCTCATACTCAAGAGTCAAAATTTGCGTAATTTTACTACAGCTGAATCGATAAAATAGCCTCTGAAGATCAAAATATACGACCGCTCGCGGCAAGCCGATGCCAGATTTGCGCTTTTTTTTCGTCGCGCCCCGCAAAATTGCATTCCAGTTAACGCGCTGGCTGTATTTGCCGCACCGCGCAGGTATACTCCTTTCCTGGTTTTTTTAATCACTACGTCGGGAGTTGTTACCCCCCATGCAAGAAATTATGCAATTTGTTGGCCGTCATCCCATACTGAGTATCGCCTGGATCGCGTTACTGGTGGCGGTTCTTGTGACTACGTTTAAGAGCCTGACCTCGAAAGTGAAGGTGATTACTCGTGGTGAAGCTACGCGTCTGATCAACAAAGAAGACGCTGTGGTTGTGGATTTACGTCAGCGTGATGACTTCCGTAAAGGCCATATCGCAGGTTCTATCAACCTGTTGCCGAGCGAAATCAAAGCCAACAATGTTGGTGAGCTTGAGAAGCACAAAGACAAACCGGTTATCGTGGTAGATGGTTCTGGCATGCAGTGCCAGGAGCCTGCAAACGCGCTGACGAAAGCTGGTTTTGCGCAAGTATTCGTACTGAAAGAAGGCGTCGCTGGCTGGGCTGGCGAAAACTTGCCTTTGGTGCGCGGCAAATAATTTACCTGTCGTCTTTCATGATGCAGGCCGTTAGCTGCAATTAGGCCCCCAGCGACTTATTGATATAAGCTTCTGGGGACACTCCATTTTGCTGCCGCCCTGCAACATGAAATTTCAGGGTAAAAAACAGGAGCTAATTTATGGCCAATGTTGAAATCTATACCAAAGAAACCTGCCCGTATTGCCATCGTGCAAAAGCACTGCTGAGCAGCAAGGGCGTGAGTTTTCAGGAGTTGCCGATCGATGGCAATGCCGCTAAGCGTGAAGAGATGATCAAACGCAGTGGTCGCACCACGGTTCCACAGATTTTTATTGACGCACAGCACATTGGTGGCTGTGATGACTTGTATGCATTGGATGCACGTGGTGGACTGGATCCCCTGCTGAAATAACGTGTGAACGTTGGCATTACATTGCGCAGTATTTAAGGACAACACTTAAGGGTTTTCTACACATGTCAGAACAAAACAACACCGAAATGACTTTCCAGATCCAACGTATTTATACCAAGGATATTTCTTTCGAAGCGCCGAACGCGCCGCACGTTTTCCAGAAAGATTGGCAACCAGAAGTTAAACTTGATCTGGATACGGCATCTACTCAACTGGCAGATGACGTTTACGAAGTGGTACTGCGTGTTACCGTAACGGCCTCCCTGGGCGAAGAAACCGCGTTCCTGTGTGAAGTTCAGCAGGGCGGTATTTTCTCCATCGCGGGTATCGAAGGCACCCAGATGGCACATTGCCTGGGCGCATACTGCCCGAACATTCTGTTCCCGTATGCTCGTGAGTGCATCACCAGCATGGTATCCCGCGGTACATTCCCGCAACTGAACCTTGCGCCGGTTAACTTCGATGCGCTGTTCATGAACTATTTGCAGCAGCAGGCTGGCGAAGGTACTGAAGAACATCAGGATGCCTGATGAACCAACGTAATGCTTCAATGACTGTGATCGGTGCCGGCTCGTACGGCACCGCTCTTGCCATCACCCTGGCAAGAAATGGCCACGAGGTTGTCCTCTGGGGCCATGACCCTGAACATATCGCAACGCTTGAACGCGACCGCTGTAACGCCGCGTTTCTCCCCGATGTGCCTTTTCCCGATACGCTCCATCTTGAAAGCGATCTCGCCACTGCGCTGGCAGCCAGCCGTAATATTCTCGTCGTCGTACCCAGCCATGTCTTTGGTGAAGTGCTGCGCCAGATTAAACCGCTGATGCGTCCTGATGCGCGTCTGGTGTGGGCGACCAAAGGGCTGGAAGCAGAAACCGGACGTCTGTTACAGGACGTGGCGCGTGAGGCCTTAGGCGATCAAATTCCGCTGGCGGTTATCTCTGGCCCAACGTTTGCGAAAGAACTGGCGGCAGGTTTACCGACGGCCATTTCGCTGGCCTCGACGGACCAGACCTTTGCCGATGACCTCCAGCAATTGCTGCACTGTGGCAAAAGTTTCCGCGTTTACAGCAACCCGGATTTCATCGGTGTGCAGCTTGGCGGTGCGGTGAAAAACGTCATTGCCATTGGCGCGGGGATGTCCGACGGTATCGGTTTTGGCGCGAATGCGCGTACGGCGCTGATCACCCGTGGACTGGCTGAAATGTCGCGTCTTGGCGCGGCGCTGGGTGCCGATCCTGCCACCTTTATGGGAATGGCGGGGCTGGGCGATCTGGTGCTTACCTGTACCGACAACCAGTCGCGTAACCGCCGTTTTGGCATGATGCTCGGTCAGGGCATGGATGTACAAAGCGCGCAGGAGAAAATTGGTCAAGTGGTGGAAGGCTACCGCAATACGAAAGAAGTCCGCGAACTGGCGCATCGCTTCGGCGTTGAAATGCCAATAACCGAGGAAATTTATCAAGTATTATATTGCGGAAAAAACGCGCGCGAGGCAGCATTGACTTTACTAGGTCGTGCACGCAAGGACGAGCGCAGCAGCCACTAAACCCAGGGAACCTTTGTTACCACTATGACCCGGCCCGCGCAGAACGGGTCGGTCATTATCTTATCGTGTGGAGTAAGCAATGTCGTGTGAAGAACTGGAAATTGTCTGGAACAATATTAAAGCCGAAGCCAGAACGCTGGCGGATTGTGAGCCAATGCTGGCCAGTTTTTACCACGCGACGCTACTCAAGCACGAAAACCTGGGCAGTGCACTGAGCTACATGCTGGCGAACAAGCTGTCATCGCCAATTATGCCTGCCATTGCTATCCGCGAAGTGGTGGAAGAGGCCTACGCCGCCGACCCGGAAATGATCGCTTCTGCGGCCTGTGATATTCAGGCAGTGCGTACCCGCGACCCGGCGGTGGATAAATACTCAACCCCGTTGCTATATCTGAAGGGTTTTCATGCTTTGCAGGCGTATCGCATCGGTCACTGGTTGTGGAATCAGGGCCGTCGCGCGCAGGCTATTTTTCTACAAAACCAGGTCTCTGTAACGTTCCAGGTTGATATACACCCGGCAGCAAAAATTGGTCGCGGTATCATGCTCGACCACGCGACAGGCATCGTCGTTGGTGAAACGGCGGTGATTGAAAACGACGTATCGATTCTGCAATCTGTGACGCTTGGCGGTACGGGTAAATCTGGTGGTGACCGTCACCCGAAAATTCGTGAAGGCGTGATGATTGGCGCGGGCGCGAAAATTCTCGGCAATATTGAAGTTGGGCGCGGCGCGAAGATTGGCGCAGGTTCCGTGGTGCTGCAACCGGTGCCGCCGCACACCACTGCCGCTGGCGTTCCGGCACGCATTGTCGGCAAGCCGGATAGCGATAAACCGTCAATGGATATGGATCAGCATTTCAACGGCATTAACCATACGTTTGAGTATGGTGATGGGATCTGACATTCTGTGATCGTGCCGGATGCGGCGTGAACGCCTTATCCGGCCTACCGCATCTTAATCTCTCAACACCGCTCCCGGATACCCCAGCTGGCGCCAGGCTTCATACACCACCACCGACACCGCATTGGACAGGTTCATGCTGCGGCTGTCCGGCACCATTGGAATACGAATTTTTTGTTCAGCGGGCAGGGCATCAAGAATGCTCGCTGGCAGGCCGCGTGTTTCCGGGCCGAACATCAGATAATCGCCATCCTGATAGCTTACGGCGCTGTGAGCAGGCGTACCTTTCGTGGTGAGGGCAAACAGACGCTGGGGATTTTCTGCTTCGAGAAACGCGCGATAGTCATGATGACGCGTAACGGCGGTAAACTCGTGATAGTCCAGCCCCGCGCGGCGCAGGCGCTTATCGTCCCAGGCAAATCCCATCGGTTCGATGATATGCAGACGAAAGCCGGTATTAGCGCAAAGACGGATGATGTTGCCAGTATTTGGCGGAATTTCTGGTTCGTAAAGTACGATGTTTAGCATACTGCCCCCTTAGTGCGGGGGCAGGATAGCAGATATTCGTCTAACCCTTAAGCTGCATTCCCTTTCGCCATCGGAGCCAGTGCCGCAGGCAACTCTTTACCCAGCCCCTGCACCAGCGAATCTTGCGTAATTTCGCTAATCGATTTCGCGCCAGTCAGCGTCATCGCCACTTTCATCTCTTTTTCGATCAGATTTAGCAGATTAGCTACACCCGCCTGGCCCGCTGTTGCCAGTGCATACAGGAAAGCACGACCCAGCAGTATGGTGTCGGCACCGAGCGCGATCATACGCACGACATCAAGCCCGTTACGTATTCCGCTATCCGCCAGAATGGCGATATCACCTTTCACCGCATCTGCAATAGCAGGCAACGCACGGGCAGAAGACAGCACACCGTCCAGCTGGCGGCCACCGTGGTTAGAAACCACAATTCCATCAGCACCAAAACGTACTGCATCGCGCGCATCTTCCGGATCGAGGATCCCTTTGATCACCATCGGGCCATCCCAGAAATCGCGGATCCACTCAAGGTCTTTCCATGAGATGGACGGATCGAAGTTATTCCCCAGCCAGCCGATGTAATCTTCCAGTCCGGTCGGTTTGCCGAGGTAAGCCGAGATATTACCTAAATCATGCGGACGACCGTTCAGGCCCACATCCCACGCCCATTGCGGATGCGTCACCGCCTGCAAATAGCGGCGCATTGCCGCGTTCGGGCCGCTCATCCCAGAATGCGCATCACGATAACGCGCTCCCGGTGTTGGCATATCCACGGTGAATACCAGCGTCGAACAACCCGCTGCTTTTGCTCGCTCCAGTGCGTTACGCATAAAGCCGCGATCGCGCAGCACATAAAGCTGGAACCACATCGGACGTTTGATAGCCGGAGCCACTTCTTCAATCGGGCAAACGGAAACCGTCGAGAGAGTAAACGGAATGCCATGCGCATCCGCGGCTTTGGCAGCCTGAACTTCGCCGCGTCGCGCATACATGCCACACAAACCTACCGGACCTAGCGCCACCGGCATCGACAGTTTCTCATTAAACAGCGTCGTTTCCAGGCTTAAGTCAGACATGTTTTTCAGAATACGCTGGCGCAGCGCCACTTCTGACAAATCTTCCACGTTGCGGCGCAGCGTGTATTCAGAATATGCCCCCCCATCCATATAGTGGAACAGGAACGGCGGCAGAATGCGTTGCGCTGCGGCGCGATAATCGCTGGCTGCGGAAATAATCATGCGTTTTTCTCCCTCGAATGCTCATTATGGTCACCAGGCAGGCGGGTAATGCGTGCATGGCGAGCCTGATCTTCATCGAATCGTTTCATGGTGGTGTGAACAAAGCTAAGGTGCGCCATCATTGCTTTACGCGCCCCGTCAGCATCACCGGCAAAAATGGCGTCAATGACCGCCTGATGTTGTTCGGTCAGCTGTGAAAAAACTGGGGGTACCAGGTACATCCGCTGGCGGCTATGCTTCACAGAGGATTGCAGGACATCGAAGAAACCGCGCATGGTTTGCAGCAGCACGATGTTATGTGAGGCTTCGGCAATCGCCAGATGAAAACGAACGTCCGCTTGTGAGGCGAGATCCGGGTCTTCGCTGAGCGTTGCTTCAAAACAAAGCTGAATCTTTTCTTTTTCGCCAGGCGTGGCACGCATTGCTGCATGCCATGCGGTGCTGGCTTCAATGGCGTAGCGGGCTTCCAGAATATCGAAACTGTAATCCGGATCATCGGCCATCAGCGTTTTCAGCGGCTGGACGATGTTTTGCTCCGACCATGTGTCATGACGCCAGCGAATAAACGTCCCGCCGCCACGTCGACTGAGCAGCACACCTTCGCTTACCAGTTTCGCCAGCGCCTCGCGCAGTGAATTTCTCGACACGCCGAGTTGCATCGCCAGTTGACGTTCAGCGGGCAACTTCATGCCCGCTTCCAGGTTTTTTTCATCAATCAGCGCCCGCACACGATCGGCAACCTCGTCTGACAGGCGTCTGGGTAAAACAATCATTAAGGAATCATCCACGTTAAGACATAGGCCTGAAGCGTGGTGATCACGCCCACCATACAGGTGAAGATCAGGCTGTGTTTGACAGTAAAGCGGAACAAATCAGACTCTTTGCCCACCAGACCTACCGCCGCACAGGCGATAGCGATAGATTGCGGAGAGATCATTTTGCCGGTGACACCACCGGTGGTGTTGGCAGCAACCAGCAACAAGTCAGAAACGCCAATTTGTTGTGCGGCGGTAGCCTGCAAAGCGGCAAACAAAGCATTAGATGACGTATCCGACCCGGTCAGGAATACCCCAAGCCAGCCGAGGAACGGCGAGAAGAAGGTGAATGCATGACCGGTGTGCGCCAGTGCCAGCGCCAGTGTTGATGACAGTCCTGAATAGTTCGAGATAAAGGCGAATGCCAGCACCATACCGATGGAGTAGATGGGCAGAGCCAGTTCTTTCAGCGTGCTGCCGAAGGTGCTGATAGCGTCAGATGGTTTCATCTTCAGCCAGACAATCGAGAGCAGGGCAGCAAACAGAATGGCGGTGCCAGTGGCAGAGAACCAGTCAAACTTAAACACGGCGGCATACGCTGTCGCTTCGCTGACCACTGGCGGCATACGGGCAACCAGTTTATCGAGGTACGGCACCGGAATGTTGATCACCCACTCATACAGCGCACCGCCTGAAGCGAACAGGGCTTTAAACGGCGGGATACTCCACAGCGTTACGGTGGCGGTCAGGAACAGGAACGGTGTCCAGGCGCGCAGCACCTGACCTGCCGTGTAACCGGTGTGAGCCAGCGTCATATCAACCTGTGACGCCCCTAAGTCACCGAAGCGGAATACGCGAACTGGTTGCCAGCGTTTGAGGAACAGTGTCAGACAGAGCAGCGATACCAGCGAAGAGATAATGTCTGGCAGTTCCGGCCCAATAAAGTTAGAGCTGAGGTATTGAGCGATGGCAAATGAGCCGCCCGCAACCACGACCGCAGGCCAGGTTTCTTTGATACCGCGCCAGCCGTCCATAATCGCCATGATCCAGAACAGCACGATAATGGTCATAAACGGCAGCTGACGCCCCACCATCTGACCAATCTCAAAGCTGTCGATGCCTGTTACCTGCCCGGCGACCAGAATCGGAATACCCATCGCACCAAATGCCACTGGCGCGGTGTTAACAATCAGGCACAGCCCGGCGGCGTACAGTGGTTTAAAGCCCAGACCGACCAGCAATGCGGCGGTAATTGCTACCGGTGCGCCAAAGCCTGCGGCTCCTTCAAGGAAAGCGCCGAAACAGAAACCGACGATCAGCATTTGCAGGCGCTGGTCAGGGGTTATCGAAAGAATAGACGAGCGAATGATGTCAAACTGCCCGGTTTTCACCGAGATCTTATAGACGAACACCGCTGCAATAATGATCCACGCGATGGGCCACAACCCGTAGAAGAAGCCATAAACCACCGAGGCCAGCGCGTTAGCGACCGGCATTTTATAGAACAGCAAAGCCACGGCAAGGGCGATTGCCACCGTCCATGAGGCGGCGACGTATCCTTTCAGTTTGAGCTTAATCAGCGCAAAGAAGAAAAACAGGATGGGAAGCGATGCTATCAGGCTGGAAAGCCAGATATTCCCGGCGGGATCGTAGTTTTGTTGCCAGAGATTCATTGCAGGTCTCCTGGAGTCCACGCACATCGTGTAATGAGTCTGTTGCCCATCTCCTTGTCACACGTTGTGTAAAAGTGGTACTGCCAATTGTGTTGTGTAGGGGTAATGACAATGAATGGTTAACTAAATGTTATGTGTTGGCAACATTGATGTGAGTTTTAATTGGGGAATTGTGAACCAGAGGTCAGATAAGCGAAGAATTGGTAGGGCCAATTCTGGGAGAGAGGTAATAAAGAAAAGGGCAATTCCCATCAGAGAATTGCCCTCAGATTGTTGATCTGGTGCGCCTTATCTTGCCGGATGCGGCGTGAACGCCTTATCCGGCCTACAGGAATGTGCTGAATCACCCCGTAGGCCTGATAAGCGTAGCGCATCAGGCAATGTGGCGTTTACCCATTCGTTAATGGATCATTACCACTGAATACCGGCACCGAGTGCGGCGGAGTATTCACCCTGGCTATTGGTACTACCTTGTAATTTGTAGACCCAACGACCATTGGCGCTCACCATCGACACACCTAAAGCAACTGCCGATTCACCGTTGTAAGTACCGCCACCAATAGACGCCATGCTGGCACCCGGCGTGTAAGCCTGCGGCAGACCGGTCATTGCCATTGCAGAAGCGATACCACCACTCAGCTTGCTTTCGGTTTTGGACAGTTTGTTATCCATCTCAACCATGCGCTGATCGGTGTATTGCTTCGTTTCCTGCACACTTTGCTTCAACTGCGCATAGTTCACCGCGTCGTTGTTATTCACGCCAGCAGAAACGTTGCTGATGCGAGTCGTACCGCCGTTACCACCACCGAGAGTGATGTTGCTGTAGTCGATAGAGCCATCAGCTTTGGTGTCGTAGCGAACGCCGCCTGCTTCAGAAGACTTCAGTTGCGAAACGTTAACCGCATCGGTGGCATTAACACCGGCAGCAACGTTGGTGATACGGCGCTGGTTGGTAGAAGAACCCACAGAGATCGTATTTTCTTCGTCTGCTACGGAACCCGTGCCCAGTGCGACGCTGTTGTCAGCGGCAGCAATGGAACCAGAACCAATCGCAACACTGTCTTTACCCTGCGCGTTGGCGTCTGCGCCATCGGTGTTGGTCTTGAAGTACTTAGTGCTACCGGTGGTTACGATATCGCCAATGCCGTTTTCGATATTGGTCACGCGAGTATCCAGATTAGTGACCTGAGTGTTCAGGTTAGTAATGCTCTGGGTATTCTGGGAAACCTGCGCGTCCGTTACTTTCAACTGACCCACGTTAACCGCATCGGTATCCGCCGAACCTGCTGCGACGTTGGTGATCTGACGTTGACCGTCTTCACTGCCGACAGAGAACTCACCCACAGAGTTCTGCGGTGCATCCATGTTGTAGGCAGTGTAGTTGGTCTGCGCACCACGGGTAGTCTGAGAACCATTACCCATTGCAATGCTGTCGGCATGATTTGCGCGTGCGTTAGAACCGATAGCAATACCGTTGATCGCATCAGCCAGAACTAAAGTGTTCAGGCCGATACCAATACCCGCATTACCATTAACGATGGTTTTCGCGCCCATTGCCAGCGAGTCTTCACCGACTGCCAGTGAGTCTTCAGCCGTTGAGTTGGCGTGATAGTATTTGGTTGGTGTGGTTGCTACTGCACCAATGGCGTTTTGCAACTGGCGAACAGTAACAGCGTCATGGGCTTCAGAACCATCCGCGACGTTGATGATTTGACGATATTTACCATCATCACCGATCGACAACGCGCCAAGCAGTTCGCCATCCGTGGTGTCATAACCGATCTCGACCCCATTTTCCGTAACGCGGGTATTACGGGAGCCTTTCACAATCAAACGGCTGGAGACGGATTCGCTACCCAGCGCAATACTCGTCTCAACGATGCTGTTGCTGCCATGACCGATTGCCACGCTGCTATCGCCTTTGGCAACAGTGTTATACCCCACAGCGGTAGAGCCAATACCTGCTGCGCTGGCATCGTTGAACGCTAAGCCGCTGTCGTTGGTACGTACATAGTTAATACCTGCACCGTTATCTCCGATGTAGTTTTTACTGGTGTCACCGGCAAGCTGATTGATGATTTCGCTGTTCTGCTGGATCATCATGTTGGTTGCATTCAACTGAGAACCGTTGATAGCGTCGGTGCTATCTTCACCAATGTTACCATCAGCAACGTTTGTGATAATGCTGGCCTTGCCGTCATGACTGGCGCTGTAAGCACCTGCGCCGTTATTGGCTGTTGCATCCCACAGCAGAGCGTTATTATCAAGCGCATCCAGGGCTTCACCGACGTTGTTGTAATCGGTATTTGCAATGGTGTAAGTCGGTGCAGTGATAGTTCCGTCAGCGTTGACTTCTGCATCACCACCCAGCGCATCAGCGATGTACTTATTGGTGCTATAGAGCTGTGAGCCATTAATGGCATCGCTACTGGTGGCAGAGACTGCACCGTTAGCGACGTTAGTGATTACACTGGCAGTTTTATCTTTCCCGTGAGCGGCGCTAAATGCACCGTTACCGCCATTGGCTGTCTCATCCCACAGCAGGGCGTCATCCAGCGTGGTATCGATCGCTTCCAGCGCGTCACCGACATTGTCGTAACTGCCGCCCGCTATGGCATAAGTCGGTGTAGTGATACTGCCGTCTGCATTCACCACAGCGTTCCCGCCCAAAGCATCGGCAATGTAGTCACTAACGCCATAAAGTTGCGAACCGTTAATGGCGTCGCTACTGGTGGACGAGACTGCACCGTTTGCAACATCAGTGATTACACTGGGATCATTATTAATGCCGTGTTTGGCGCTGAATTTACCTGCGGTTGCATCCCAGAGTAGGGCGTCGCCGAGTGATGAGCTAAATGATGTGTTAATAGCTGCCAGAGCATCACCGACGTTAGTGTAGTCAGTACCACCAATAGTGTAGGTTGGCCCGGTTAATACGCCTGCATCGCTGATATCAGCACCCCCACCAAGATATGACGTAAATGAATCCGCTACGCCATAAAGTTGTGATCCGTTAATGGCATCGGTGCTGTCAGAAGATACCTTGCCAGCCAGTAAGTTGGTGATCTTGCTGGTGGCTTCGGTGCCGTGCGCGGCGCTGAATGCGCCAGCCGTTTTGTTCCACAGCAGGGAATCGTCCTTAAGGTCGCCAACGGAATCCGTCAGGTTGGTGATGTTGGTGGTGTTGGTCGACACGTTATCGTTGGTGGTTTTGAGCTGGGAGCCATTAACGGCGTCAGTGCTGCCAGCAGTCAGGTCGCCAGCGGTAACATTGGTGATCTTGCTGGTAGCTTCGGTGCCGTGTTTGGCGCTGAATGCTGTGCCATTCCAGAGCAGGGCATCTTTTTCCAGGGTATCAACGTCCGCGTTCAGAGTAGTGATACTGCTAGCGTTTGTAGCTATATCGGCGGTATTAGTCGCAATATCCGTAGTGTTAGTGGCGATATTGGCAGTGTTATCGGCGATATTGGCAGTGTTGGTTGCAATATCCGTGGTGTTAGTGGCGATATTGGCTGTGTTGGTGGCCACATCGTCTTTGGTTTCTTTCAACTGGGAACCGTTAACCGCATCTTTACTGGTGTCTGAAATAGTACCATCTTCAACATTAGTGATTTTGCTGGTGGCTTCGGTGCCGTGTGCGGCACTGAATGCTGTGTCGTTCCACAACAGCGCATCCTGCTGCAGGTCGTACAATTGAGAGCCGTTTACTACATCGGTGCTGGTGGCGGAAATAGTACCCTTTGCAACGTTAATGATTTTGTTTTGGGCTATGCTGCTCTTTGGGCTGCCATCAGCGTTTTTGACGATATAGCTGGCACTAAATGCTCCCTCGGTTTTGTCCCAGTGCAGAGTGTCATTGTCGATTCCCAAAAGCGCCTCTCCCACATTATTGTAGGTGCCGCTTTTCAGCTTGTAGCTTGGCGCATTTATACTTCCATCTCCATTTACGCCAGCACCAGCCCCGAGTCGGGCTGCGACTGAGGCACTTAATGCATGAAGTTGTGAACCGTTAATGGCCTCAGTACTGCCTGGTAGTATAAGACCGGCAGCCATATTGGTAATTTTGCGTTGTGTTGTGCTGTTCCCTACCGAAACGGTATTGTCTTGCTCTGCGACAGATCCTACACCGAGGGCAACTGCGTTATCACCGTTTGCATTGGATTGACTACCCAAAGCAAGACTGTTTATGCCTCCAGCAAAACTATTCTCTCCCAGCGCAACGGAGCCCACACCAGATGCAGTGCTGTTACTACCCAGGGCGATTGAATTGATTTTACTTGCGTTACTGAGTTTTCCCAGTGCAATAGCATTTTCAGCATTGGTCTCACTTAACTCACCTATTGCAAGGCTGGAGTCGCCATATGCCTGACTTGTACTACCCAGCGCAACGGCGTTATCACCAGATGCATTGCTGTTACTACCCAAGGCAATGGCATTCTCCCCAGTGGCCAAGGCCACTTTTCCGAAGGCCTGACTACCTTTGCCCTCCGCTCTTGCGTCCTTGCCTATCGCCGTGGCGTTTTCAGCGAAAGCCTTAGATCCATTCCCCAGCGTAAGGGAATAATCGGCAGTCGATTTAGCTCCACTACCGATTGCTATGGCCCTATTACCGGTTGCGTCAGCTGTTTGTCCTAAAGCAACAGATCTTTCTCCTGTAGCCTGGCTCTTGAAACCTAATGAGGTACTACCTATCCCAGATTGGGCTTCTTGCCCTATTGCAATACTTGATGTTCCTGGTCCTCCTGATGGTGAAGTGTCTACTGATGATGCTTTAGCACCCTGACCAATGGCAATCCAGGTATCGGTCAATGGAGTGCTTTCGCTAGCCCCACCACCATCAAGCGCGGTCGATGCTTGTACTCCAGACGACAACAACCCACCCACAACCAACGCAGAAATTAACAGCTTACTGCGCCCGCTTTTTTTACCACGACTTTTTGCTGTTTCACTGGCAACGGTGTAACTACCTGTTGCCGGATTCCAGATAACTTTAAATATTTTGTTCATTATTGATGCTCTCTATTCCTTGATATAAGCGCAGAAGCTGCATTTATTTTTTGTTTTTCCGCTGTGGAGATTCAGCAGGTTGAAGACGGTCGAACTGAATATTTGCCATGTTGATGGCTAATTTCAGATATTTGAGGTTGTTGGGCGAGACACCTTTTAGCGTCAAATTAATGTCTTGCCATTGACCTGGTAATAATTTCAGGGAGGAGTTCATTGAGGTACTAAATAGCAATTGCTGCCATTTTGCTAATGCGTTGATGTCGGTGGGTTTTTCTCCCCCCCATGTCGCGTAAAAACCCATATTTGATACAGGAACACTTAATAAGTTAACCAGTGAAATACGAATAACGCTGCCGTTTTCTACTGCGTCAATAGACAGTATTTTCCCTGCCAAACCAACAGAACCGTTATTTAAAATGAAGTATTGGGTTTGTGCCGGGTTAAATTCTGTAAAGACAAATTCGTCCTGTTTGTCTTTAACTGCCTTCACCACGCCAGCGAGCGTTTTGGTACTGTTTATGATGGTAGTTTGTTGTTTTTCAAAGTGTTCTATCTTGCGCTTGTCGAGTTCTTGTTGTTTTTCAAGCGCCTCAATTTTGCTTTTTTGTAACTCTTGCTGTGTAACGAGATCGTCGACCTTACTCGCTTTTTCAATATAGTCACACCCTACCAATAAGCAAAGCTGCAATATCATTAACACGCTTAACAGTGTTTTCTTTAGGTTCATAGGATGAATTCCTTTTCATAATCCCGATACAGTTGATAATTACGGCACAATCATTTTTTTTATGAATGATTGGAATGAGGCATATCCGCAAAATAAATTTGTTAGAGAGTTTTTGTATTAATTGGTTGTGCGAATATGTTATTAAATGTCAAACGATTTCAGTTTGTAGCCAATAATATTAATCGCGCGGATTTTAATGATCGGTGTCAATCGATGTCAAATGTTTCACCGGATAAAGGCACAGGGCAGGGAAAGGTAAATATTCAGTTGAGTGATGTTTTATTGTGGAATTTGCGAAGCTGATTGAAAAATTTAAATAATTAATTATGTTTCGAGCATTGATATGCGGAAATTCATTGTTGATATTGATACATCATTCTTTAATGTGTACCTGATTTTCAGAATTTAGCCTGCTACGATCGCTCAGAAGTGTAGGTGGAGTTGAATATATAATGTTAAGAACGTTATAAAGATTCGATCTCTGAAACAGGCTCCTGCATGTGCCAGCAGGAGCGAGTAAATGGTGAGAGGCTGTGATTACAGCGACGAGAAAGGAACTTAAAACGCAGTCTTTGAGAACCCTGTCATCTCTTGCAGGCCCATTTCGCGGCCCAGCGCGGTCATTGGGTGCACAACCACCAGTCCGCGAACACTTTTTTTCAGCTTGCCCATATCAGCCTGCTCTTTTTTGGTGATTGCACGCTGGAACGGCATCTTCATCAGTTTCTGCGCTTCTTTGCTGAGTTTCTGGCTGTGAACTTCGCGCAGGCGAGCAATTTCTGCTTCCAGCGTGGCTTTCTCTTTTTCCAGTTCGGCATATTTGTCTGCGGCTTCAACCAGCGATAGATCGGCCTGCTGGTGACGGATGGCGTCCAGACGATCGCTGAGACGTTTGATTTCGTTTTTTTCGACTTCTTTCATGTGATGACTTCTGATAGAGATAAATTTATAGCCTCTAGTATGCGCGACCAGGTGCTTTGTTCACAACTGATGGCATTGTAATAGTTCCAGATTGTAACCATTAATGCGTTAAAAAATCACCCAATACATTGATTAGTTAAGAAATTTAAAGAAAAAAGATAGTCAACAGAAGCAGGTGATTATTGAGGATTGAGCACGTTTTCCTTAATGTCATTTATATCGGGATCTAAACTAAAATTGGCGGCCGCGCATTCCCGGCGCGGGGTAATACGGAGATATCATCATGGGCAAATTAGGTGAAAACGTTCCGCTTCTTATCGATAAAGCCGTAGATTTCATGGCATCCAGCCAGGCGTTCCGGGAGTATCTGAAAAAACTACCTCCCCGTAACGCGATTCCGTCCGGAATACCTGATGAAAGCGTGCCGTTATATCTACAACGTCTGGAGTATTATCGTCAGCTTTATCGTCCGAAACAGGTAGAGGAGAAGTAAGCGAAAGTACTTACTTTTGAAAGGCTTTTTTTAAGCTGATTTTGGAAATCAGCTCTGTCAGTGAAAGGACCATTGTTGATCGCACAGCCTGTTGGTAACGCTGAATTTGCATTGCATACAAACTGGAGTCTGCAGGTTCAAACTGTGGCGGCGGTGGTAACGCCGCCACGCAATGCAGTTCACCAAAGGGTCCAAGTATTTCGTCGTCGGTAAAAGCGTACTCGTTGCCGTCGTGATTTAGCTCTTCACGCAATGCCATCAGCAGTTCCGCATCTTCGTATTCCTGGCGGTTAATGACGCCCAACCCGTAAATGAGTTTTAAACGCACAGAAAGATCGCCCAGCGGACCATCGCCGTCGAGTAACGGTTCTACAGCATACTTCACCGCGTAATCGTCTTTGCGGAATACCTGAAGCACCAGAAGATTTACCGCCTCGGTCAAAAGCTCGACGGCGGTGATCAGAAAGCTTCGCACGGTTTTGCCAGCATTCAGACGCTCAAGCACACGGTTTTCAAAGGCCTGGGTTTGTTCCATTGTTGCCTGCATATCTGACAATCTGTTATTCGGGCGCAGGGTATCCTGCGCCTGGTCCACCATTATTGCATTGCTTTATAAGCGGTTACCGCCTCGGATACAACCTCGCTGTTGGCATCAAGACCGGAAATCTCTGCCAGCGCGGCTTGTGGGCCTTTGTCGGCAATCAGCGCTACCAGTTCCTGAGCCTGCGGGTCATCTTCACTGCGGAAGTGCATTGCAGCGGCAATACCTTCAATCAGGTTTTTATGTGGCAGACCATATTCCAGGGTTCCGAGCAGTGGCTTGATCAGACGGTCGCCAGCACTCAGTTTACGCAGCGGCTGACGGCCTACGCGTTCTACATCATCTTTCAGGTACGGGTTCTCGAAACGACCGAGGATTTTCTGGATGTATGCCGCATGTTTGTCAGCATCAAAGCCGTAGCGCTTGATCAGTACCGCGCCGCTTTCTTCCATTGCCCCTTTTACCACCGCGCGGATTTTCTCGTCGAGAATTGCGTCACGAATGGTCTGATGACCGGCCAGTTTTCCGAGGTACGCGGTTATAGCATGACCTGTATTCAGGGTGAAGAGTTTACGTTCGACAAATGCCATCAGATTGTCGGTTAATTCCATGCCAGGGATGTTTGGCAGCGTGCCTTTGAACTGCGTTTTATCGACAATCCATTCGCTGAAGGTTTCTACCGTCACTTCCAGCGGATCGTTAGTTGCCGAAGCCGAAGGCGGTACGATGCGGTCAACGGCGGAATCAACAAAGCCAACGTGTTCTTCTACCCACGCTTTGGCATCTTCCGGCAGGGCGTTCATCACATGGCCTTTCAGCTGCGTGGTGCCGCGGACCATGTTTTCACAGGCGATGATGTTCAGTGGGGATTCATTACCTTGTTCTTTACGTTTCACCAGCCCTTTGGCGATGGCCGGAGCAATACGTTCCAGCACGACAGGGCCAACGGCGGTAGTGACTAAATCGACCTGAGCAATCAGATCAACGACATCATCGCCAATGCTGCTGACGGCATCGACGCCAGAAACGGTATCTACCTGCTCGGTTTCACCAACCACATGAACCTGATAGCTATGACGGGCATTCAGGGCATCAAGCACCACCTGATTTACATCGGCAAACGTCAGTTGGATACCCGCGTCCGCCAGCAGTTTACCGATAAAGCCACGACCGATATTACCTGCGCCAAAATGTAATGCTTTCATAGTATTAACCTTCATCAATGTTTTTACCCGAGAGGGCTGGGGTGAGGCTTTTCCCTCACCCAAACCCTCTCCGTGAGGAGAGGGGCTTTTTGCCGGATGCGGCGTAAACGCCTTATCCGGCCTACGTGTTTGGCACTGACCTGTAGGCCTGATAAGACGCGTCAGCGTCGCATCAGGTATTGCGCACCGACTGCCGGATGCGGCGTAAACGCCTTATCCGGCCTACGTGTTTGGCACTGACCTGTAGGCCTGATAAGACGCGTCAGCGTCGCATCAGGTATTGCGCACCGACTGCCGGATGCGGCGTAAACGCCTTATCCGGCCTACGTGTTTGGCACTGACCTGTAGGCCTGATAAGACGCGTCAGCGTCGCATCAGGCATTGTGTACCGACTGCCGGATGCGGCGTAAACACCTTATCCGACCGACAAAACAAATTGTGCTTTATGTTGTAGGCCTGATAAGCGAAGCGCATCAGGCAATTAGCCCCACCTTCTTCATGCGGAGAGGGTGGGAATGGATTACTTACGACCTGCCAGCAGTTCCAGCACTTCATCCACGCTGGTGGTGTGTGCCAGACGCTCGATGACAGACTCATCATCCAGTGCATTGGTCAGGCTGGTGATAACCTGAATGTGCTCGTTGTTACGGGCAGCAATACCAATCACCAGACGGGCAATGTCATCTTCTTCTTCACCGAAGCGCACGCCTTCCGGATACTGGCAGAACACCACGCCCGTTTTCAGTACGCGATCTTTCGCTTCAACCGTACCGTGTGGCACCGCGATAGACTCACCCAGATAAGTCGGGGTCAGTTTTTCACGATCCAGCATCGCCTGAACGTATTCCGGCTCAACGTAACCGCCTTTCACTAGCTGCTCGCCAGCAAAACGAATCGCTTCTTCTTTGGTGGCCGCTTTGCGACCGAGGAAGATGTTCTCCGCGCCCAGTTTGAACAGATTAGCACTGGAATCGTCAAAGCTGTCTTTCAGACTGTCTTTCACTTTCACTTCGTTTTCAGTATGGCGCTGGGCAGCAACCAGACGTTCGGTCAGGCTGGTGTACAGGCCGCTGTCGAGGAAGTTGGTCAGCGAAATATGCTGTGCCTGCGGAACCTGGCGCATAGCGCGTTCGGTCAGGTCACGGTGAGTGATGACCAGGTCCACATCTGGCGGCAGGTTGTTGATCGCGCTGTTAGTGACCGAAATCTGCGACAGACCTGCATCCTGAATTTTCTTACGCAGCACACCTGCGCCCATCGCACTGGAACCCATACCGGCGTCACAGGCAACGATGATTTTACGTACGTGGCTCAGGTCGTTAGTCACATCGCCCGCAGACAGCGGAGACGCACCTTTAGACTCAGCTTTCATGTCCTGCATACGACGAGTTGCTGCTTCAATATCATCTTCTTCTTTCACTTTGCTGGTTTTCAGCAGAATGGCAGAGACAACGAAGGAGACAGCCATCGCCGCACACACACCCGCGATGTTAGCGAAGTATGCACCTTTTGGTGTCATCGCCAGTACAGCAAGGATAGAACCCGGAGATGCCGGAGAAACCAGCCCACCGCCCAGGATAGTCAGCGTGAACACGCCAGTCATACCACCGAGGATAACGGCCAGAATCAGACGCGGATTCATCAGCACATACGGGAAGTAGATTTCGTGGATACCCCCCAGGAAGTGGATGATTGCCGCACCGCCCGCAGACTGTTTAGCGCTACCACGACCAAAGAACATGTACGCCAGCAGCACGCCCATACCTGGACCTGGGTTAGCTTCAATCAGGAAGAAGATGGATTTACCCAGTTCATGGGACTGCTGAATACCCAGCGGCGAGAAAATACCGTGGTTAATAGCGTTGTTGAGGAAAAGGATTTTCGCCGGTTCAACAAAGATAGACGCCAGCGGCAGCATGTCATGGACAACCATGAAGTTAACGCCCGCAGCCAGCATTTTAGACAGGGCTTCAACAACCGGGCCAATGCCGAGAAATGCCAGAATAGCGAGGATCATCCCGATGATGCCTGCGGAGAAGTTATTCACCAGCATTTCAAAACCGGATTTGATCTTACCGTCTACCCAGCGGTCGAAGTGCTTAATGCACCAGCCGCCCAGCGGACCTGCAATCATAGAGCCGAGGAACATCGGCATATCTGCGCCGACGATAACGCCCATGGTGGTGATGGCACCGACTACGCCGCCACGTTCGCCGCCTACCAGCTTACCACCGGTATAACCGATCAGCAGCGGCAGGAGATAAGTGATCATCGGCCCGACCAGCTTCGCCAGCGTTTCGTTCGGTAACCACCCTGTTGGAATAAATAACGCGGTGATGATACCCCACGCGATAAACGCGCCGATATTTGGCATCACCATGTTGCTGAGGAAACGACCAAAGCTTTGCACTTTGATCTTAATATCGGATGACATAAAAACACCCCTTCTTATGTTTGCTGTCGCGCAGGCTGGAAGCCCGAGGTTTTTTGTTAATGTGGCGGCAGAGGTAGCCGGACCTTGTAGATACTGCGAAATCTGGCACTGAATCGGTTAACTGTCCAGTCGACGGTCTTTTGTGTGATATCAGTCACATAAATATAGGGGGTAGAGAGGTAATTGACGTGATGCTCATCACAAAATGACTGTGTAAAAAAGCAACAAGACGGCGATTTTCGCTAAAAATGGCATTTAAATGTGAGTAATGTCACATTTTTGTTTTGTTAGTTTGTTGAATCTTTGTGATCTGAATCACAAGATATTTTCTTACGGCGTTCACCTGATGTGATCTGCAGCATGTTATGCCTTCGTCATAAAATCGTTATGTAACTAAGCAACTCATCACCTCTAAAAATTATTCTTTGGTGTTATGGCGAGAATCGCGAACCCGAATTATTGTCAAAATATCAGCCTGACTCCCTTCTGGCTGCCAGCCAAAAAACAACACCGATAAACGTGAATCCGAGGCAGATATGTTTCTAAACTATTTCGCGTTGGGAGTGCTGATCTTCGTCTTTCTGGTGATTTTTTATGGAATCATCGCGATACATGACATCCCTTATCTGATTGCCAAAAAGCGCAACCATCCCCATGCCGACGCTATTCATACGGCGGGCTGGGTGAGCCTGTTTACTCTGCATGTTATCTGGCCGTTTCTGTGGATCTGGGCGACGCTCTATCAACCGGAGCGTGGCTGGGGTATGCAGTCACATGTTGCGTCGCAGGAGAAAGCGACTGACCCGGAAATCGCTGCACTTTCTGACCGAATTTCCCGGCTGGAGCACCAACTCGCCGCCGAGAAAAAGACTGACTATTCCACGTTCCCGGAGATCTAAATATGGATCTATTGATTGTTTTAACTTACGTGGCGCTGGCGTGGGCGGTCTTTAAAATCTTCCGCATTCCGGTGAATCAGTGGACGCTGGCGACGGCGGCGCTGGGAGGCGTGTTTCTGGTGAGTGGTTTGATTTTGTTGATGAACTACAACCACCCTTACACTTTTACCGCGCAAAAGGCAGTGATAGCGATCCCCATCACGCCACAGGTGACGGGAATTGTTACTGAAGTCACCGACAAAAATAATCAGCTTATTCAAAAGGGCGAGGTGCTTTTTAAGCTCGACCCGGTTCGTTACCAGGCGCGAGTTGACAGACTTCAGGCTGACCTGATGACGGCGACGCATAATATAAAGACGCTGCGCGCGCAGCTCACTGAAGCGCAGGCCAACACCACCCAGGTTTCAGCGGAGCGCGACCGTCTGTTTAAAAATTATCAACGTTACCTGAAAGGCAGCCAGGCGGCGGTGAATCCGTTCTCGGAACGTGACATCGACGATGCGCGGCAAAATTTCCTCGCGCAGGACGCGCTGGTGAAAGGCTCGGTGGCGGAGCAGGCGCAGATCCAGAGCCAGCTCGACAGTATGGTTAACGGCGAGCAGTCGCAGATTGTGAGCTTAAGAGCGCAACTTACTGAAGCAAAATATAACCTTGAGCAGACTGTCATTCGCGCGCCGAGCAATGGCTACGTTACTCAGGTACTGATCCGCCCAGGTACATACGCAGCTGCCTTGCCGTTGCGTCCGGTGATGGTTTTCATCCCCGAGCAAAAACGGCAAATTGTCGCCCAATTTCGGCAAAACTCGCTGTTACGTCTGAAACCCGGCGATGATGCGGAAGTGGTGTTTAACGCGCTACCTGGGCAGGTGTTCCACGGCAAACTGACCAGTATTTTACCTGTCGTACCAGGCGGTTCGTATCAGGCGCAAGGGGTATTGCAATCATTAACGGTCGTGCCCGGCACGGACGGTGTGCTGGGAACCATTGAACTGGACCCCAACGATGATATCGATGCTTTACCCGACGGCATCTACGCCCAGGTGGCAGTTTACTCCGACCATTTCAGCCATGTTTCGGTGATGCGAAAAGTGCTGCTGAGAATGACCAGTTGGATGCATTATTTGTATTTGGATCATTGAGGGGGAAGGGGCTTGGAGGTACAGGCGCTATTGGCACAGTTCTGGCTTACTGGCTATTGCCAGAACTGGTAGCTAATCTCATGTCATTTGATGCACTTACTATTAATACACAGGATAAAAAACCATTCTGTAGAATTTAGATATTAGACTTTTCGTTTAACCTTCAGAGAAAACTGTTTCGGTGTAATACCAAAGTAATTTTTAAAGTTTCGAATGAAATAAGATGTGCTTGTATATCCAACATCATACGAAATTCTATTTATATGTTTTTCAGTGGATGTAATCATTTTCGTCGCATGCTGCATTCTGATATCTAAAACTAACGCGTTGAAGTTATTATTTTCTCTTTCGAGTTTTTTCCTAATTGAAACTTCTGACATATGTAAGATATCTCTCAGATCGCTCAGTTTCCATCCTCTTGATAAATCTGCTTCGATGATTTTTTTGAGTTTCTCAGTAAAGGTAATATCTGTTGATACAGACAAGGAATACGTAAGTGGCTCAATTTCATGAATCCTTGAAAGTAAATAAGCAATCTTATAAACTTGCCTGTATGATGGTAAATCATCACTAATAAGTCGTCTAAAAATTTCTTTATCTGTTTCTTCCAGTTTATAAAAAAATATTCTTTTTCTTACCTGGGTAACTAAATGTTGCCCTGACAAAATCGGTTCCATGACCTTACAAACACTACTTAATATATCGCTATCAATAGTATAAATATCATAGGGTACGCCACTTCCAAGCACTTTTAATGTTACATCAATGACAAGGTTCTTTTCTATATAACACAAAGAGCCGGGAGAGATATCAATAACATCTCCATCTGTTGCCTTAATCACTAGTTGTGCATTTCTGATAAAAATCACTGCACTATTGTAAAAACGTATTTTTTTAAATACAAGTGTGTGATTGTTATCCAAGTTAGTATTAATAGGGAGGTCAAACGTGGTACAAGCAACTCGACTATTCATAAAGCTACCTCATGCTTTGTATATATGATTTCATGAGTTTTTACGTTGTGTAAACTCGAAATTTCAACGTATGAAAAAAAAGTCTAAACATAAACATTAATAAAAAAACAATATGTTATGCTATGTTAATCAAGCTTTATTATGATAATAGTAATATTATTGTTATGAAATTATGCGTGATTAACGAAGCTATATTGGTTGCCTATACGTTGACTGAAAATTTTCTTTAATGATGCTGGTAACTTTCTGGTGGTTTCTATTCCTAGTTTTGATTTAATACGATTGAATCTATAGTAAATTTTACCAATTGAAAGACATGTTATTTTGGATATTTCCTTTACACTCTTTTGATGGAAAAAATATAAAAAAAAGATCTCTCTCTCAATGCTATTAAATGAGTTAATTGATCCAATAGTAGATGCATTATTTTCATAAACGCATACGGTTCCATTATGTAATGTGATATTCTCAATACAAATGCATTTTATTTCGATTTCAGCGAATATAATACTATAAATATAATAACTAGAATCATCGCAAACTAAGTATTTTTTTGATGCAATGTCTTTATGTATTAATTTATCAATGTTAGTAAAATCAACGCATTGAATTTTTTTGTTAGTGTATGATATTGATTTTATTCCATAATTAAAAAAATTATTATCGCTTGCAAGTATAAAGACTGGTCTCATAACTATCCTGAAATATCAGCTTTATGAACATGAGAAAACTATAAAATAAACTATTTTTAATATCCATATAAAAAATATCAAAATTTGATAAAAAAACTGCAATAAATAAAGTAACTTTGAAACTGACAGAAAACACGAAAATTTCTGATGTACTGTGCTTATCTAGTCTACGTAATGAGTTGCAATTTTTTGAATTTACATGAATTTTCTGGTCAGATAAGTATGTTCATACTGTATCCTGAAAAACATAAGGCGCACTTTATCAATCTAAATAGTTGTGATGAATGTTATTTTTTCATGTAGTAAATTCGGTGTATGGAAAACATTTGCGCATAGATGGTCGCGTAACAACAGCGGCTCACATACATACTACTATGTAAATGTCATTATTCAGATAAATGCGGATAATTTTCTTAGTCAGGCTAAAAGTCTGGGGCTGTATGGACGAGGCTATGCGGAGGGGATCGGTACGTATCACTGATAAGTTTTATGGTTCCCTTGGCACCTTCATGCTAGGCCATAATTTATTTAAGACTTTTGCAAAGTATGTCATAGCTTTTTCTATAAGCATAGAATTCTGGTTTATACAGACAGTCCTTTCGGTAGGGTCTGTACGTTAAGAATTTCCTGATAATTTTCAACTCCAGCGGTGTACGGAAGGTTATGATAGTCGATACGGATTTTATCGTGTCGCTAGTTTACTCACTTGTGTGTGCCGCGATTGCTCTGATGCAGAGGTTCAGACTCATTATACTAGTGAATCTTAGCTTTAACTGTAGGCGATGTAATTATGAAATATATCTAACCAAGTAAAAATAATAAATATGAACAGAAATTTTGTAAAACAAAAGGAGGGGAGACCATGGCAGTTGTAAAACTATAAAATAAATATAAGTTTTCGATAATTAAATATTCTTTGTGTTTACGCCCGACATTTCTTCTGATTATTATTTGGCAAGGCAATGAAATGCCTTTGGAAAGAAAGTTTGTTTTTTGTTTTTGTTAATAAGGATTATATCATATGAAGAAGATCGCAATGATTGTTGCAATGCTGACGGTCTCTGCATCAGGTTTTGCAGCATCAGGAGATGTTATTGGTACTGGGAATCAGAATGTCACTGGCTCTCTTAATAGCTCTACCTGTGCTGTTTCTTTTCCAAGTGATGTAACGCTGCCAAACATTACTACAGCGGATTATGCTTCAGCAAGTCAGTATGGTTTAATTGGAAATGCTTCTGTTTCAGCGGGTAATATTTCTTTTAATGGTTGCACCGGACAAAATGTAAAGGTTGTTATTAATAGCCCAAACAATAAATCTTCTAACGGTATAATGGCTTTTCCAACTCTGAATGGTTCGAACCAATCTGTAGTTGGTATTGCTTTAAAAGAAGGTATTAGTAATAAATATGTTCGTGTTGATGGACAGGAAAGTTCGAACTTAATGTTCACGGTCGATCAAGATAGTTTTGCTATTCCTGTACAGGTAGAAGCATTACGTGCCAGTGGTAGTTCCATGAATTCTGCTACATCAGGTACACTTTCGGCTCAGTTCACATACACTGCGACATATCAATAAAATGTTTAAGCGTGGCAATTGCCACGCTTATTAAAGATATATTATGAATTTTATTAAAAGACTAGTATTAGCGATATCTATAATGCCAATATTTGCTCATTCAGCAATAGAAGGAGTAACATTAGGTTCAACTCGAGTTATATATAAATCAACTGATGAAATGTCAGTTGTTAAGGCAACCAATTTTTCAGAAAAAAATTACTGGCTGTTGCGGTCATGGGTGTCAAATTATTTTGATGATCAAAAAAATGAATGTTTTATTGTGACACCACCACTTCATAGAATTGAGCCTAATGATGAGATTCAATTACAGATAAAAGCAATTAGAGAGGAAAAAATACCGGATGACAGAGAGTCATTATTTAGACTTAATGTTTTGGCTATTCCACCAAAAACATTTTTGTCAACAGATGGAAAAGAGATAAAAGGTCATCTGCAATTTGCAATAAATAGTAGGATAAAATTGATATACCGGCCAGCAAGAATAGGAGAACCTTATGATATTACCAAAAAATTATATGTCCATAAATTTAATGATTTGGTTACAATCAAGAATCCAACGCCTTTTTTTGTGACATTGGTCAATATTTCTATTGATGGTAAGACCATACATAGAGATATTGATGAGGTTATAAAACCATATTCTGAAATTAATATTGATGCACGAAATCCAAAATGGATCGAGTTTTCAACTGTTAATGATAAAGGTGGAACAACACCACCCATAAAAATAAATTTATGACAAAAATGAAAAAACAAAACTTGTTAGGTTGTGCTTTTATTGTTGTTACATATTCCTCTTATGCCGCATCAAGTGATAACGCAACCTTTGATCCTAATTTTTTAAAGATGTCTGACGGTGAAGAAGCAAGACATTTAGATTTAAAGTATTTTATGCGTCCGGGCGGAATGAGCCCAGGTACATACACTGTGGCAATATTTCTTAATGGGGTAAAAGTTAGTACTGAGGAATCTGTTGAGTTTATTTCAGATAAAAAACAGGAGGGGGTTACATTTCCATTCTTTAATCAGTTCATTTTAGCTAGTTGGGGAGTCGATGTTGATAAATATAATATCGAAAAGGAACCTATTGATAAAAATATACCTGGCAGCACTGCATCGTTTTCTGCTAAAGATAACGCAATTTATATAAAAATCCCTCAGGCGTCGATGAGAAATGAAGTTTGGTTTCGGGAACCATCAGCAACATGGGATGATGGAATAACTTCTTTTCTTGTTAACTATAACTTTTCAGGGACATCACAAAGTTACGATGGGAATAAAACAGGAAATACTTATGGTAGCTTTGAGAGCCAAATAAACTATGGCGCATGGCGGTTAAAGAATTTTAGTAATTATGTGAGAAGTAGTTATCAAAAAAAATTTAAATCTGTTAGCTCTTATTTAGAAAGAGGTTTTGATTTCTTTCAGGGAGGTCGGTTGACGATAGGTCAAACGACAACAGACGGTACCATACTGGATAGCATTCCTCTTGAGGGGATAACAATATCCTCAGATGATGGGATGTTAAAACCAATGCTTGCGCAGTACAGTCCGACTATTCGTGGAATAGCAAATTCACCAGCAAGAGTAATAGTGAAACAGAATGGCAATATAATATATGAAAAAAATGTGCCTGCAGGTGAATTTGAATTTAATGATGTTACTCAGGTCTATAATGGTGATTTAAAAATTGAAATTGTTGAGTCAAACGGAACAGTTAGAAAATTTACTCAGTCAGCTGCAGAATTACCAGTCTTACAAAGAAAAGGAAGGTTTCGTTATAATATAGCATTGGGTGAATATAGGAGTGATTATAAGGAATTCACGAAAGAACCTAGATTCATACAATCATCTTTTGCTTATGGGTTAGGATATAATTATACATTATACGGAGGGGGGATTTTCTCCGAGGATTACAAGCAATCAACCTTAGGTTTGGGAAAATATTTTGAAAACTTTGGTGCATTCTCCTTTGATTCGTCTTTTTCTTCTGCTGAATTGGATAACAATACAGTAAAAGATGGTCAAGCTTATCGGGTTATGTACTCCAAAATTTTCTCTCCTACAGATACGGCATTTAATCTTGCAGGATATAAGTATCAAAGTAGTGGATATTATGATTTTAATGATTTTCAATATGTGAATAATGGGCTTGATTTTTATAACCAGAAATCAAGATTAAGTGTTTCATTATCTCAGCCGCTCGGAGATGAATTAGGGGCTTTTTATTTGTCGGCTTCTGATGATAAGTATTGGAATAATGGTTCAGGATATAATGTAAACATATCTTATTCTAATTACATTGGTTTTGTAAATAGCTCGCTGTCATTTTTTATAAATAAAAATCCTTCTATTTCTGAAGTTGATAAAGCGATCTTTATATCTTTATCTATCCCACTAGATAGGTTATCGAATTCATTGCGTAATAATTATTTAAATACCAGTGTTTCAGGTTCTAAACATAGTGATACACAGAGGGTTGGCTTCAGTGGTAATGGGTTAAATAATCAATTGAATTATAATATCTATCAGTCCTTTGATTCCAGAAACAATAGTCATTCTGGGAATGTTGATGCATCTTATGTAGGTACTTACGGTAGGGTGTCTGGAGGATATTTTTATCAAGATAATTTAGAGCGTTTTTCTTATGGTATTAACGGTGGGGTTGCTATTCATGATGAGGGTATTACATTGTCCCAGCCGTTGTCATTGAATGGTGCCAATGCTTTGCTCAAAGTAGAAAGAGCTAATGGTATAAAAGTTCAAAACGGTATTGGAATCTATACTGATTTTCGTGGTTATACCGTCGTTCCTAACTTAACATCATATTCCAGAAATAAAGTGTCAATTGATACTAGTTCACTTGATAGAAATATAGAAGTATCAAGATCTGGCAGTACGGTTGTTCCTACTCGTGGGGCATTAGTTAAAACTATTTTTGAAACGAATATAGGAATGAAAGTATTGGCTGAGATAAAAGATGAAAAAGGAGTTCATATTCCTTTTGGTAGTGTTGTTTCAATCGATGGAACGGAGAAAAAATCAGGATTTATCGTTGACGATAATGGGGTTGTTTACCTCACTGGTATGCCTAATAAAGGGACTTTAAATGTACAGTGGGGAAGTGATAATAGTAGAAAATGCAAATCTGAATTTAACTTGGGTGAGGTGAATAGTACTTATCTTAAGAAAATATATTTGACTTGTAATTATAATTATTCTGGTTAAATAATGGTGTGCTGAACTGTATAAATAATGTGATGTTACAATTTGTTTTGGGGCAGTTTGTAACGCAAAAATAGATAATTATGCAGGGTTATTTGTTATATTAATAATGGTTTATTATTATGAATAATAACAGAAAATTAAAAGTATTGACTATCCTTGTATCCGCCGCAATATCTAATTTGTCTGGTATCTCTGTCGTATCAGCATCTGTTGTTAATAACTTGCTTCCATATCAGATATATCGAGACTTTGCCGAAAATAAGGGCGACTTTATTCCTGGAACGGAAAGTCTTGAGTTGTATAATAACTCAGGATTATTAGTGACTACGTTAAATAAAGCTCCCATGCCTGATTTTTCATCTGTGGATAGGCTATTGGGCGTTGCCACACTTGTTAACCCACAATATGTCGTCAGTGTTAAGCATAATGGTGGCTATAGTAGAGTACGGTTTGGTACGAGTAATTATACTTTAGTAGACAGAAATAACTACTCAGCAAGAGATTTCCATACGCCTAGGTTAAATAAACTGGTAACAGATGTGGTTCCTGTAGAGGTTACCAGTGCAGGAACAGCGCAGGGAACATATAAAAATGTAACCAAGTTTCCTGTTTTCTATAGGATAGGTACAGGGACACAAATATATAAAAATGAACAAGGATATTATACTCTGAACGGTGCTTACAGTTATCTTACTGGGGGGATTGTTCCTACGCCATCAATTTCAGATTGGTCATTTGTGACAAATGCTGGCAACGGTGCTCTTGCGTCGTATGGAACTCCCGGTGACAGTGGTTCACCGCTACTTGGATGGGATACAACTCTAAATAAATGGGCTCTTGTGGGGGTACTCAGAGCATATGCAGGAACCACAGGGAGTACCAACTGGTATGTTGTTATACCAACAGTGCAAATCACCGCAAATATAAATGCTGATACTGATAAACCTGTTACCAGTGAGGCCGGGAGCGGTGATATTCTCTGGACTTTCAACAGTGTGACAGGAACCGGTCAGTTAGTTCAGGGAGATAATTCCTGGGACATGCATGGTCAGAAGGACTTAGATCTCAATTATGGGAAAAATCTGACATTTTCTGGAGGCGGTACAATTGTTTTAGAAAATTCGGTGACTCAGGGGGCTGGGGCGCTGACTTTTAATGATGACTATGTGGTGAAACCTCTGGATGATCAGACCTGGATTGGGGGGGGTGTCATTGTCAATGATGGGCACGTTGTTGACTGGCAGGTCAATGGTGTGTCAGGAGATGCGCTGCATAAATTAGGCACGGGTACGTTGAAAATTGATGGCTCCGGGATTAATGGTGGAAGCCTGAATACTGGTGATGGCGCAGTTATTCTGGCTCAGAGACCCGATGGCGAGGGGAAAGTTCAGGCTTTTAGTAGGGTATCTCTTGTTAGTGGTCGCTCTATTGTAATTCTTTCTGATGAAAATCAGATTAACCCAGATAATATTTATTGGGGATATCGTGGAGGTACGCTTGATATTAATGGGAATGATCTGACTTTCCACAAATTAAATGCTTTTGATGACGGTGCAATTATTACAAGTAATGGCAGATTGGCCAGACTGACACTGTCCTTAAATGAAAAAACAGCAACTATTTATCATGGGAATTTTAAGAATGATTTGTCTGTGACAAATAACACCACCAATAATTCAGGTGATTTTATTGTTGATGGTGGTATAAATATAAATGATAATTTTGAGCAAAATGGTGGGAAATTGTTTTTTCAGGGGCATCCTGTTCCTCATGCGGTGACTAGTCAGTCAGTAGCAAATACTCTCAAAAAACTAGGAGATGACTCAGTATTAACACAACCAGTGTCATTTACACAGGATGATTGGGAGACTCGCCAATTCAGTTTGAAGTCTCTTGTTCTGAAAGACACCGCGTTTTATCTTGGACGAAATGCGCAGCTCACTACTGATATTAGTGCAGATAACTCATCTGTCACCCTTGGCAGTGAAGATGTCTATATTGATCTGAATGACAGTAATGAAAAGAAAGTACAGGTTATTCCGCAACAAGGTCAATCAAAAGCGACAAAGGACTCAGATAAAAGTACATTTTATGGAAATGTATCTCTGACCAATAACTCTACTTTAAATATTAATGAATTTTTTACGGGTGGAATAAATAGTACAGATAGTACTATAAATATATCTTCCCCTGGTGCAACTATCAGTGAGTACAGTACGTTGACCCGTTCGGCACTGACAGTCACCGATAATGCACAGCTTACAAGCAAGGCTGGTTTACTATCGGATGACAATGTTGTGCTCGGTTCAGGGGCTACCCTCTCTTTGTTGAATGAGCAATCGACGATGCCAGCGTTTTATTCAGCGGCAGCCTGGGATTTGCAAGGTTCTGGATCAACGTTGAATGTTGGTTCCGGTACGATGATGAGTGGTGATATTACTGCCGGCTCAAAAGCGACAATTAATATTGGTGTTAGTACGAACCAAGGTTCTCCATTAGGCATCTACTATTCCGGAGATATCAAAGCACCTGGGGCCAATGTTAGTATTGACCAGACATTGTGGAAGCTTAACTCGTCTTCTCAAATGCAAAATCTGGCACTATCTAACAGCCAGCTTGTGATGACCACCGATGGTAAAACCAGCAGCAATATTACGGTTCTCGATAAGTTAATCGCAGAGAACAATATTCTGTATGTAAAACCGACCAGACCACTTAACGAAATGTCTGTCGGTGATATTCCGTTGATCACGGCAAAAAATGGAACCAACAATACTCAGGCGTTTAAAACTGTGCCTCAACAGATGGGTTTTCACTCAATGGCTCCTGATGTTGAGGTGGTAAATACTGACGGTGCCACACAGTGGCGTCTGAAAGGATTCGATGTTCAGCGTAATAATGCTGCACTCAATGAAAGTCAACGTTTTATGGATATCCGTTACAGAAACTTCTTATCTGAGGTGAATAACCTTAACCGACGTATGGGTGATCTACGCGATACACAAGGAGAAGCCGGTGCCTGGGCTCGGTTTATGACCACTTCTGGTTCGGGTGAGGGGGGATTCACTGATCGCCATATGCATCTGCAAATTGGTGCCGACAAAAAACATCACTTTGATGGAGGCGATCTTTTTACAGGTATCATGATGACTGTTACTGACAGCAAAGCCAGTGGTGAAAGTTACCAGGGGAAAACACGCTCTGTAGGCGGCGGTTTATATGCATCCACCCTGTTTAACTCAGGATTGTATATTGATGTGGTTGGAAAATATGTCCATCATCGTGACGATTACACAATGCAAACATTGGGACTTGGTAAGGCAGACGATACTGCTCACTCATGGTATTTAGGCGCAGAAACGGGTTGGCGCTATCAGTGGAAGCCTGATGTCTTTATTGAACCGCAGGCCGAACTGGTTTACGGGACGTTGTCAGGCAATACCTTTAACTGGCAATACAACGGTATGGATGTCAGCATGGAGCGTAAAAAGGCAAAACCCTTGATTGGCCGTACTGGTGTGGAGTTTGGAAAAACACTGGATGGCCGCGACTGGCAGGTTACAGCGAAGGCTGGTTTAAGTTATCAATTTGACCTGCGTAATACTGGTGCTACCACGTACCGTGATTTTGCTGGTGAGTCCACCGTGTACAACGGTAAAGATGGTCGTATGTTAGCCAATATTGGGATTGATACACGCATTAAAGACAATACCCGTATCGGCCTGACCATTGAGAAATCAGCATTTGGTAGGTACAACGTCGATAATGCGATCAATGCTAATATCCGCTATACATTCTAATATTTAGAATCTCACACGAAAGGTCGTTTTATCTACAAGGCCCGATATGCGTACGTATCGGGCCATCTTGCGTTTGTCATCACACTCATATCAATATCACCTGCTTTTTTGTAACCTTGGGTCATACTCATATTTTGTTAACAAAAAGGAAACATAATGAAACTCGTCGGTAGCTACACCAGCCCGTTTGTACGCAAACTTTCTATTCTGTTGTTAGAAAAGGGCATAACTTTCGAATTTATTAATGAACTGCCCTATAACGCGGACAACGGCGTGGCGCAATTTAACCCGTTAGGGAAAGTGCCGGTGCTGGTGACCGAAGAGGGCGAATGTTGGTTTGATTCGCCGATCATCGCTGAATATATTGAATTAATGAATGTCGCTCCGGCGATGTTGCCGCGCGATCCGCTGGAGTCGTTGCGAGTGCGCAAAATTGAGGCGCTGGCGGATGGCATTATGGATGCCGGGCTGGTATCGGTGCGTGAACAGGCGCGTCCGGCGGCGCAGCAGTCTGAAGATGAATTGTTACGCCAGCGGGAGAAAATCAACCGCAGTCTGGATGTGCTGGAAGGATATCTGGTCGATGGCACGCTCAAAACCGATACGGTCAATCTGGCGACTATCGCCATTGCCTGTGCCGTCGGATATCTCAATTTCCGCCGCGTTGCGCCAGGCTGGTGTGTCGACCGCCCACACTTAGTCAAACTGGTCGAAAACCTGTTTAGCCGCGAAAGTTTTGCTCGCACCGAACCGCCAAAGGCTTGATGCGCGATATGTCCTCCTGACCCATCTCACGTTACAATCCGTGGTTATGTTAAACGCCCTTCTCCGTGTGAGAGGGCCTTGATCAGCCAGGTTTCCTATGACAACCGAAACGCGTTCCCTCTATAGTCAACTTCCGGCTATTGATCGCTTATTGCGCGATAGCTCCTTCCTTTCTTTGCGTGATACTTATGGTCACACCCGCGTGGTAGAATTGCTGCGTCAGATGCTTGACGAAGCGCGAGAAGTGATTCGTGATAGCCAGACGCTGCCCGCATGGTGTGAAAACTGGGCGCAAGAAGTCGATGCCCGTCTGACGAAGGAGGCGCAGAGCGCGCTGCGTCCGGTGATCAACCTGACGGGAACCGTGCTGCATACCAATCTTGGGCGAGCTTTACAGGCGGAAGCTGCGGTGGAAGCCGTTGCGCAGGCTATGCGTTCGCCTGTGACCCTCGAGTACGATCTGGACGACGCCGGACGCGGACATCGCGATCGGGCGCTGGCGCAGCTGCTGTGCCGCATTACGGGAGCGGAAGATGCCTGTATCGTCAATAACAATGCGGCGGCGGTGTTATTGATGTTGGCGGCCACTGCCAGCGGGAAAGAGGTGGTGGTATCTCGCGGCGAACTGGTGGAGATTGGCGGCGCGTTTCGTATTCCTGATGTCATGCGTCAGGCAGGCTGCACCCTACACGAAGTGGGGACCACCAACCGCACGCACGCTAATGATTATCGTCAGGCGGTGAATGAAAATACCGCGCTGTTGATGAAAGTACATACTAGTAACTACAGCATTCAGGGGTTCACCAAAGCGATAGATGAAGCGGAACTGGTGGCGCTCGGCAAAGAGCTGGATGTTCCCGTAGTGACTGATTTAGGCAGTGGCTCGCTGGTTGATCTTAGCCAGTACGGTTTGCCGAAAGAGCCAATGCCGCAGGAGTTGATTGCGGCGGGCGTCAGTCTGGTGAGCTTCTCCGGCGACAAGTTGTTAGGCGGGCCGCAGGCTGGAATTATTGTTGGTAAAAAAGAGATGATCGCCCGCCTGCAAAGCCACCCGCTGAAGCGTGCATTACGCGCGGATAAAATGACCCTCGCGGCGCTGGAAGCCACGTTGCGTCTTTATTTACACCCTGAAGCACTGAGTGAAAAATTACCGACCCTGCGCCTGCTTACCCGCAGCGCAGAGGTCATTCAAATCCAGGCACAACGTTTACAGGCCCCCCTTGCCGCACATTACGGCGCGGAGTTTGCGGTACAGGTTATGCCATGTCTTTCGCAGATTGGCAGTGGTTCGCTGCCGGTTGATCGCCTGCCGAGCGCGGCATTAACGTTTACACCCCATGATGGACGCGGTAGCCACCTTGAGTCATTAGCCGCCCGCTGGCGTGAATTGCCAGTGCCGGTGATTGGTCGTATTTATGACGGACGATTGTGGCTGGATTTACGCTGCCTTGAAAATGAGCAACGGTTTTTGGAGATGTTGTTGAAATGATTATTGCGACTGCCGGACACGTTGACCACGGCAAAACAACCTTATTGCAGGCGATTACTGGCGTAAATGCCGACCGTCTGCCGGAAGAAAAAAAGCGCGGCATGACCATCGATCTCGGCTATGCCTACTGGCCGCAGCCGGATGGCCGTGTGCCTGGTTTTATCGACGTACCCGGTCATGAAAAGTTTCTTTCCAACATGCTGGCGGGCGTTGGTGGTATCGATCACGCGCTGTTGGTGGTGGCGTGCGATGACGGCGTGATGGCACAGACCCGTGAGCATCTGGCGATTTTGCAGCTGACCGGTAACCCGATGCTGACAGTGGCGCTGACCAAAGCCGATCGCGTGGACGAAGCGCGTGTTAATGAGGTTGAACGCCAGGTAAAGGAGGTGCTGCGGGAATACGGTTTTGCTGAGGCAAAACTGTTTATCACCGCAGCAACCGAAGGTCGGGGAATTGATGCCCTGCGCGAGCATTTGCTTCAGTTACCAGAACGTGAACACGCCAGCCAACATAGTTTCCGCCTCGCGATCGACCGTGCATTTACCGTAAAAGGTGCCGGGCTGGTCGTCACCGGTACGGCGTTAAGCGGGGAAGTGAAGGTAGGCGATTCACTCTGGCTGACTGGTGTAAATAAACCGATGCGCGTGCGTGCGCTACATGCGCAAAATCAGCCAACAGAAACTGCCCATGCCGGGCAGCGTATCGCGCTTAACATCGCGGGTGATGCGGAAAAAGAGCAGATTCACCGTGGTGACTGGCTGCTTGCCGATGCGCCGCCGGAGCCGTTCACACGGGTGATTGTCGAGCTTCAAACCCATACACCGCTGACCCAGTGGCAGCCGCTGCATATTCACCACGCCGCCAGCCACGTTACGGGACGCGTTTCGCTGCTGGAAGATAACCTTGCCGAGCTGGTGTTCGACACGCCGCTATGGCTGGCGGATAACGATCGCCTGGTGCTGCGCGATATCTCGGCCCGCAACACGCTGGCGGGGGCGCGTGTGGTGATGCTTAACCCGCCGCGTCGCGGTAAGCGTAAGCCGGAATATCTGCAATGGCTGGCGTCTCTTGCACGGGCGCAGAGCGATGCCGATGCGTTATCTGTTCATCTGGAACGCGGAGCGGTTAACCTTGCAGATTTCGCCTGGGCACGGCAGCTCAACGGCGAAGGGATGCGCGAACTGCTGCAACAGCCTGGCTATATTCAGGCTGGTTATAGCTTGTTGAATGCGCCGGTTGCCGCCCGCTGGCAGCGGAAAATTCTCGACACATTAGCGACTTATCATGAGCAACATCGCGATGAACCTGGTCCTGGGCGAGAACGTCTGCGACGTATGGCGTTGCCAATGGAAGATGAAGCGCTGGTACTGTTGCTGATTGAAAAGATGCGCGAAAGCGGCGACATCCTCAGTCATCACGGTTGGCTGCATCTGCCGGATCACAAAGCGGGCTTCAGCGAAGAGCAGCAGGCCATCTGGCAAAAAGCAGAGCCGCTGTTTGGTGACGAACCGTGGTGGGTGCGTGATCTGGCAAAAGAGACGGGAACCGACGAGCAGGCAATGCGCCTGACGCTACGCCAGGCGGCGCAGCAAGGAATTATTACCGCGATCGTTAAAGATCGTTATTACCGTAACGATCGGATTGTCGAGTTTGCCAATATGATCCGCGATCTCGATCAGGAGTGTGGTTCAACCTGCGCGGCGGATTTCCGCGATCGCTTAGGCGTAGGCCGCAAGCTGGCAATTCAGATTCTGGAATATTTTGACCGTATTGGCTTTACGCGTCGTCGTGGAAATGATCATTTATTGCGCGACGCATTATTATTTCCGGAAAAATAAGGAAATGATTAATTCATAATAAATATGAATTAATACAAAATTTATTATTAATGTTAAGAAGGCACGTTATTTGATGAATGTAACGTGCTTTTTATTAAAAATATTTTAATAAACGGTAATGTTGATCATATTTTCAAATGAAAATCCTCAGTAAGCTGCCCGCCCTTTTTTACACTTTCAGGAGTGTGTTATGGCAGCTTCAACCTTTTTTATTCCTTCCGTGAATGTTATTGGTGCTGATTCATTGAATGATGCAATGAATATGATGGCAGATTATGGATTTACCCGTACCTTAATTGTCACCGACAACATATTAACGAAATTGGGTATGGCGGGTGATGTGCAAAAAGCACTGGAAGAACGCAATATTTTTAGCGTTATTTATGATGGCACCCAACCTAACCCCACCACGGAAAACGTCGCTGCAGGTTTGAAATTACTTAAAGAAAATAATTGCGATAGCGTGATTTCTTTAGGCGGTGGTTCTCCACACGACTGCGCAAAAGGTATTGCGCTGGTTGCAGCCAACGGCGGTGACATCCGCGATTATGAAGGCGTTGACCGCTCTGCAAAACCGCAGCTGCCGATGATCGCCATCAACACCACGGCGGGTACGGCCTCTGAAATGACCCGTTTCTGCATCATCACTGACGAAGCGCGTCACATCAAAATGGCGATTGTGGATAAACATGTCACTCCGTTGCTTTCTGTCAATGACTCCTCTCTGATGATTGGTATGCCGAAGTCACTGACCGCCGCAACGGGTATGGATGCCTTAACGCACGCTATCGAAGCGTATGTTTCTATTGCCGCCACGCCGATCACTGACGCTTGTGCACTGAAAGCCGTGACCATGATTGCCGAAAACCTGCCGTTAGCCGTTGAAGATGGCAGTAATGCGAAAGCGCGTGAAGCAATGGCTTATGCCCAGTTCCTCGCCGGTATGGCGTTCAATAATGCTTCTCTGGGTTATGTTCATGCGATGGCGCACCAGCTGGGCGGTTTCTACAACCTGCCACACGGTGTATGTAACGCCGTTTTGCTGCCGCATGTTCAGGTATTCAACAGCAAAGTCGCCGCTGCACGTCTGCGTGATTGTGCCGCTGCAATGGGCGTGAACGTGACAGGTAAAAACGACGCGGAAGGTGCTGAAGCCTGCATTAACGCCATCCGTGAACTGGCGAAGAAAGTGGATATCCCGGCAGGCCTACGCGACCTGAACGTGAAAGAAGAAGATTTCGCGGTTCTGGCGACTAATGCCCTGAAAGATGCCTGCGGCTTTACTAACCCGATCCAGGCAACTCACGAAGAAATTGTGGCGATTTATCGCGCAGCGATGTAATCATCATTTCCACAACGGCTGGCGAGTTGTCAGCCGCTTTTTCAACTATCTCAAAACTTGCTTTTTTTGAGATAGTTTCTCTTTCCTGCTATACACTATCTCAATATTGCGCTTTTTTGAGATAAGCACATGGCTATCAAATCACCTCCCGGACTTATTCCTTTATCACACTTATCGGGTGAGGAACTCCTGGCCCACCTGCGCTTTAACCGGGTTACCGATGAAAAAGGACGTTATCTGCCTTTTGATGAGTTGCAGTACCGCATCAAAAAAGGAGAAAACGTCGATGTGGCGTGGACGCTTACCCGTCTGGCGCGCAACGCGGCGATCCAACGAATTAATTATTGCAATGAAGCGGGTGAACAGGCCGGATTCAACATTACCCCGGTGATTGCAGAAGCGTGCGAGCTTGTCGACAAACGTGCTACCGCGCTGGCGCTGAAAGATCAGACTGAACGGTTACGCGGGGCCGGAGCCGAGTTAAGCCAGTTACGCCTGGAAGAGCCGATCACCAGCTCCCAGCTGGAAGGTGCGAATACTACAACGCTGGTGGCGAGAAAAATGCTGGAAACAGGGCGGTCGCCACGCACTGAAGACGAGCATATGATTGCGGGAAATGCCCGGCTGATGGCGGAAATTCCGCACTTACTCGCAGAACCGCTGACACCTGCGCTTATTCGCCAGTTACATGCCATTGGTATGGGTGGAATCAATGACGCGAAATATCGTCCGGGAGAATTTCGTGAAACAGATGATGTTGTGATCGCCGACTATGATGGCAATATAGTGCATCAACCGCCCGCTGCGGCATTGTTACCGGAACGGCTGGAAAAAGTTTGCCAGTGGTTAAACAGCCATGAAGGGTATATTCATCCGTTGGTCCGTGCCTGCATTCTGCATTTTATGCTGGCCCATGAACATCCGTTTCGGGATGGCAACGGGCGCACCAGTCGGGCGCTGTTTTACTGGTATATGCTGAAATCGGGCTACGATGTCTTTAAATATATTTCCATCAGCCGTTTGCTTCATGCTGCACCGGTCAAATATGCCGCCAGCTACCAGTACACTGAATCAGATGGTATGGATCTGACTTATTTCCTTGAATATCAGGCGGGTGTCATTAAACGTGCTCTGCAAAACTGGCAGCAGCATATCGATGAAATTACACAACGAAGCGCAAAACTCGATAGTGTGCTGTTTAGCTCTGGTGTGCTTAAACGCCTGAATCCGCGCCAGGTAACGCTCCTGAATGTGATGCTCGCCAATCCGGGGAAAGAGTACACAGTTGCTGAAATTAGCGCGAGCTTGGGCGTCTCTGATAATACGGCTCGAGCTGATTTACGGACAATTGTTAAAGAAGGGTTTGCGCAAGAGAAGAAAATTAATGACCAGCAAGCCGTGTACTTCGCGCATTATCCGCTGTAACCCTTGCCCGTAAATTCGTGATAGCCGTCGTAAAGCTGTCACCGACTGGCGAAGATTTCGCCAGTTACGTCTACCCTTGTTATACCTCACACCGCAAGGAGACGATCATGACCAATAATCCCCCTTCAGCACGTGTTCAGCCCGGCGAGTATGGTTTCCCCCTCAAATTAAAAGCCCGCTACGACAACTTTATCGGTGGCGAATGGGTAGCGCCTGCCGATGGCGAGTATTACCAGAACCTGACGCCGGTGACCGGGCAGCTACTGTGCGAAGTGGCGTCTTCGGGCAAACGAGACATCGATCTGGCGCTGGATGCTGCGCATAAAGTGAAAGATAAATGGGCGCACACCTCGGTGCAGGATCGCGCGGCGATTCTGTTTAAGATTGCCGATCGAATGGAACAAAACCTTGAACTTTTAGCGACGGCAGAAACCTGGGATAACGGCAAACCCATTCGCGAAACCAGTGCTGCCGACGTGCCGCTGGCGATTGATCATTTTCGCTATTTCGCCTCGTGTATTCGGGCGCAGGAAGGTGGGATCAGTGAAGTGGATAGCGAAACCGTGGCCTATCATTTCCATGAACCGTTAGGCGTGGTGGGGCAGATTATCCCGTGGAACTTCCCGCTGCTGATGGCGAGCTGGAAAATGGCTCCCGCGCTGGCGGCGGGCAACTGTGTGGTGCTGAAACCCGCACGTCTTACTCCGCTTTCTGTACTGCTGCTAATGGAAATCGTCGGTGATTTACTGCCGCCAGGGGTGGTGAACGTGGTCAACGGCGCAGGTGGGGAAATTGGCGAATATCTGGCGACCTCGAAACGCATCGCCAAAGTGGCGTTTACTGGCTCAACGGAAGTGGGCCAACAAATTATGCAATACGCCACGCAAAACATTATTCCGGTGACGCTGGAGCTGGGCGGCAAATCGCCAAATATCTTCTTTGCTGATGTGATGGATGAAGAAGATGCCTTTTTTGATAAAGCGCTGGAAGGCTTTGCACTGTTTGCCTTTAACCAGGGCGAAGTTTGCACCTGTCCAAGCCGTGCTTTAGTGCAGGAGTCTATCTACGAACGCTTTATGGAACGCGCTATCCGCCGTGTCGAAAGCATTCGCAGCGGTAACCCGCTCGACAGCGTGACGCAAATGGGCGCGCAGGTTTCTCACGGGCAACTGGAAACCATCCTCAACTACATTGATATCGGTAAAAAAGAGGGCGCTGATGTGCTCACCGGCGGGCGACGCAAGCTGCTGGAAGGCGAACTGAAAGACGGCTACTACCTCGAACCGACGATTCTGTTTGGTCAGAACAATATGCGCGTGTTCCAGGAGGAGATTTTTGGCCCGGTGCTGGCGGTAACCACCTTCAAAACGATAGAAGAAGCGCTGGAGCTGGCGAACGATACGCAATATGGCCTGGGCGCGGGCGTCTGGAGCCGCAACGGTAATCTGGCCTATAAGATGGGGCGCGGCATTCAGGCTGGGCGCGTGTGGACCAACTGTTATCACGCTTACCCGGCACATGCGGCGTTTGGCGGCTACAAACAATCAGGCATTGGCCGCGAAACCCACAAAATGATGCTTGAGCATTACCAGCAAACCAAGTGCCTGCTGGTGAGCTACTCGGATAAACCGTTGGGGCTGTTCTGATGTGAAAGGCTGCCCGGCGTGTATTGCCGGGCACTCTCAGGCATGGCTACTGCCCGTAATAGGCATTGGCCCCATGCTTACGCAGGTAGTGCTTATCCAGCAGTTCGTTTTGCATCGCAGGGAGCTGTGGCGCAAGCTGGCGCGAGAACAGACCCATATAGGCGCACTCTTCCAGTACCACGGCGTTATGCACCGCATCGGCGGCATTTTTTCCCCAGGCGAACGGGCCGTGAGAATGCACCAGTACCGCCGGGATTTGTGCCGGGTTCAACCCACGCTCTTCGAAGGTTTTAATGATCACTTCGCCGGTCTGGTATTCATACTCGCCGTTGATCTCTTCTGCGGTCATCAGGCGCGTGCAGGGGATGGCTCCGTAAAAATAATCGGCGTGAGTAGTGCCCCAGGCGGGGAGATCAAGTCCGGCCTGCGACCAGATGGTGGCGTGGCGCGAGTGGGTATGCACTATGCCGCCAATCTCCGCAAAGCGACGGTAAAGCGCCAGATGCGTTGGCGTGTCGGAAGAGGGCTTTTTGCTGCCTTCCACCACCTTGCCGCTGGCTATCTCAACCACCACCATATCGTCGGCGGTCATTACCTCATACTCAACGCCGGAAGGCTTAATCACCATCCATTGCCGCGTTTCGTCTATCGCGCTGACATTGCCCCAGGTGAACGTCACCAGATGATGAACGGGAAGCGCCAGGTTTGCCGCCAGCACGTCAGCTTTCAGTTGCTCTAACATATAAATCCGGCCTCCTGCATACGCGCTTCAATCCAGCGCCGCGCCTGAATAATCTCCAGCACCGGCTCTTTGGCTTTTTCGGTCCACATTTCAATCAGAAATGATCCGCGATAGTTCAGCTCATGCAGCGTTTTGAAGATGCCAACAAAATCGACACAGCCTTCGCCAAACGGCACATCGCGGAACTGTCCGGGGCTATGTTCGGTAACGGGTTGAGTGTCTTTCAGGTGGATGGCGGCGATACGGTCGATGCCCAGTTTCAGTTCGGCGGGAACATCATTGCCCCAGGCGCTGAGGTTGCCGACGTCCGGGTAGACGGTGAACCACGGCGAGGCGAGCATCTCGTCCCATTTTTTCCATTTGCTGATGGAGTTCATAAACGCGGTGTCCATAATCTCCACTGCCAGCATGACTTGTGATGCCGCCGCCTGTTCGACCGCCCACGCCAGCCCTTCAGCAAAACGTTGCTGGGTGCCTTCGTCGTGGTCTTCGTAATAGACGTCGTAACCTGCCAGTTGAATAGTACGAATGCCGAGATCGCGCGCCAGGCGAATCGCTTTACTCATAATCTCCCGCGCCCGCTGGCGCACGGCGTCGTCCCGGCTACCAAAAGGAAAACGACGATGTGCGGACAGGCACATTGACGGAATAGCAACACCCGTTTCGATCATCGCGGTAACCAGCGAAGTACGTTGTGCGGCGCTCCAGTCAAGACGTGACAACCGTTCGTCGGTTTCATCCACCGACATTTCGACAAAATCAAAACCACAGCTTTTTGCCAGCACCAGCCGCTCCGGCCAGGAGAGATCTTTCGCCAGCGCTTTTTCATAAATGCCTAACGGATGATTACGCACGCTTGCCTCCCCAGATGGAGTCGATTTGCGCATGGAAATCGCCAGCCACTTGCGCCGGATTTGCTGCGCCTGCCAGCGCCCGTCCGGCAATAAACGCTTTCACGCGGATCTCTTTAAACAGCGGCAGGTCAGCAGGGGTAATCCCGCCGGTAATGGAAAGCTCAAGGCCGATATCGGAAAGCGCCTTCATGCGTGCCAGATCGGCCTCGCCCCACTGTTGCCCGCTGGCCTGCGCGTCACGACCACGATGATAAATGGCCTGCCGCACGCCAATACGATGCCAGTCACGGGCATCGTCCAGCGTCCAGTTACCGAATAGCTCGATCTGAATTTCACCACCGCAGTTCTGTGCCATCGCGTGGCCTTTTTCTACCGTGGCGAGCGGCGCGGCGCAGATGATGGTCATCCAGTTAGCGCCTGCGCCAAATGCCTGTTGCGCGAGCGTTTCACCCGCGTCGGCGACCTTCCAGTCAGCAACGATGATTTTGTCAGGGCACTGTTCGCGCAAGGCTTTCACGGCGCCAAGCCCTTCGTTTAAACAGAGAATGGTGCCTGCTTCGACAATATCGACGCTGTCTTTTAACCGCGTCACGTCGCGCTGCGCGGCTTCAAGTGATGAGTGGTCGAGGGCCAGTTGCAGAAGTGGTCGACTCATAATGTGTGCTCCTTGATGCGGGCGTGATAACCCTGAAGTGCGGCAATGAGATGTTGATAGCGTTGGTATTTTTGTTGGTAAAGCTGATGCGCGGCCATATCCGGCAGCAGGGTGCGTACCGGGTGCTGTAAGTCACGTTGGGCTTCGCTGAAATCGCGATAAACCCCGGTACCGACGCGGGCGGCAAGTGCCGCACCAAAGCAGCCGGTTTCTTCCACCTGCGGCAGCTCGATACGCAGACCGCTGACGTCCGCCAGCATTTGCATCCAGACATCGGAGTGCGCCGGGCCGCCAGTGACGCGCAGGGTGTGCACATCAGTAAAACGTTCGCGCATCCGGTTGAGATGAGTCATATGGCTGAACACCACGCCTTCATAGATGGCCTGTAAGAGGTGTGCACGGGTGTGAATGGCCTGCATCCCGTAGAAACCGCTGGTCATTTCGAGTCCGGCGTTGCTGCCGTACAGGAACGGCAGGAAAAAGAGATCGCCACCGGCTTTCGGCAAACTGGCAACGGCCTGATTAATCTCAGCAAATGAGATTTCTCCCCACTGTGCGGTAAACCATTCGAGATTGCCGGAAGAGGTGGGGCTGGCTTCGTGAACGATAAATTGACCATCGTTAACGTAGCGACCATAGACATACGGATGCGCTTCACCGTCACGTAAACCGTGGGTTATGCCGCTGGTCACCGCCCAGGTCCCCATCACCGCATTGAGGGTGAATTCGTCTTCGAGCCCGGCGCAGAGTGCGGTGGAAACCACATCAAACAGGCCGCCGACAACGGGGGTACCCGCTTTCAGACCGGTCAGTACGGCTGTCTGAGCGGTGATTTCCCCGCAGATTTCGGCAGATCCGACAACAGGCGGCAGGGCGTGATTGATTTCAGCGATCCCCAGCCAGTCGGTAAGGTACGGGTCATATTCCCCGCGACCCATGTTGTAGAGATTGGACTCAGAAATATTGCTCTCTTCGCAACCTTTGACGTCGGTTAAACACCAGCGCAGGTAGTCGTGCGTCATCATCACGCAGCCAATTTGCGCGTAGCGTTCTGGTTTGTGCTCTTTCAGCCAGCGTAACAGCGACACCGGATGCCCGGTCCATAAGGTTTGTCGGGTCAGCGGATAGAGTTTTTCCGGGATGCCATCTTTCTGCCAGCGACGAACGATTTCCATCGCCCGGCGATCCGAGGACAAAATGGCGTTACCGAGCGGTTTGTCGTTTTTATCAAGTAGAAATAAGCCCTTTCCCTGCGCGGAGATGCCGATACCGACAATTTGTTCCCCGCTGACGCCAGAATGGGTAAGCAGGGCGCGAATGACAGCAGTGCAACATTGCCACAGTTCTGCCATGTCGCGCTCTGCCCAGCCTGGCTGTGGACTTAATGCGCACAGCGGCAGGCGCTGCACGCCCGCCTCCCGGCCTTCTCGGTCATACAGCCCGGCTTTCAGCCAGCTACCGCCACAATCTAACCCCAGCCAGTATTGCGTCATGGTTTATTGCACCTCATCCACGGCTTTCAGCAGATCAGCACCCTGCGGAACATCTTTAACAAACATGTCACGGACCTGGGTACCCAGCGCATCGCTAAAGGCTTTGCGGTCGAGATCGGTGATGACTTCCACGCCCGCTTCTTTCATACCGTCGATGATTTTTTGCTGATCTTCGGCGACCAGTTTGCGCTGATAGCTACCCGCTTCCTGTGCAGATGAGATCAGTGCTTGCTGGAACTCCGGGGTTAAGCCATCAAACTTCGCTTTGTTGATCACCACCAGAAGCGGCGAATAGGCGTGATGGGTCAGAGAAAGGTACTTCTGCACTTCATAAAATTTTGCTGACCAGACGACGTTGATCGGGTGTTCCTGAGCGTCGATAGTGCGGGTTTCCAGCCCGGTATAGACTTCGGCAAACGGCATCGGGATCGGGTTAGCGCCAAAAACTTTAAATGCAGCGATATTCATCGGGCTGTTGTTGGTGCGGATTTTCAACCCTTTCAGGTCGGCAGGCGTTTTGACCGGTGCACGCGAGTTGGTGACATCGCGCCAGCCGTTTTCCCAGTAGGCCAGTACTTTCAGCCCCTTACCTTCAAGGGAGACTTTCAGGTCATCACCGACTTTGCCGTCGAGCGTTTTATGCGCGTGAGCGGTATCGCGGAACAGGAACGGGACATCGAGCAGGTTGATGACGGGCGAGAGTCCCGTAAAGTTGTTAGAGCCAGACATCTCCATATCAATAGCGCCGCCACGCACGCCGCTGATCATCGCCTGCGCATTACCAAGGGTGCTATCCGGGAACAGTTTTAATTTCAGTTCGCCTTTGGTTTTTTCCTGCAGTAATTCATTAAATTTTTTCGCCGCAATATGTTGTGAATCGGTTTGTGAGGTTTCATAACCGAAACGTAATGATTGTGCCGCCAGAGAAGATGTGCTGAACGTCGCCACTCCGGCAATTAATAAAGCGTAGGTTACAGAACGTAATTTCATTATGATTTCCTTTTAACTCATCCATTTAAGAGGAGCGGTAATGAGCTCCGGTATAAAAATAAATAATGCTAACAACATGAATAAAACCATGACGTAAGGCGCAACGCCTTTTACCGCATCGTCAAATTTAAGTTTCGCCACGCCGCATACCACGTTAAGAACATTACCGACTGGAGGCGTAATCAGTGATATTGAACAGTTGATAATAAACATGATGCCGAAATAGACCGGATCTATTCCCGCTTCTTTCACTAATGGCATTAATACTGGTGTAAGAATTAATACGGTAGGCGTTAAGTCCATGACCGTACTGATCACCATAATAGCGAGCATAATGACGATGAATAATAAGCGAGGCGAATCAACCAACGGTTGTAATAGCTCCGATACCATCATGGGTAATTCGGCGATCGTAATAAGCCATGCAGATACCGCAGCAGAGGCCACCAGGAACATCACCACGGATGTGGTTTTTGCCGCGTTAATCAGCACATGATAAAGCGTGGAGAAGGTCATCTCGCGATAGACCACCACCGAGACGAACAGAGCGTAGAAGGCGGCAACCGCGCCTGCTTCGGTCGGTGTAAATAACCCCGAACGGAAACCGCCAATAATAATTATCGGTAAAAAGAGCGCCCAAATACCGGAAACTAAGGATTGCCAGACTTCTCGCAGTGAGGCTTTCGGCTGACAAGGTAAATTCAGTCGTTTTGCCTGCCACCACCAGGTAACCATCAGCGTGACGCCCATCATGATGCCTGGCGCAATGCCCGCCATAAACAGTTTGCTGATGGAGAGTCCGCTGGAGACGCCGAAGATAATGAGTGGTATGGAAGGCGGGATAATGGCCGCAATAATCCCGCCGGAACCGATAAGCCCGGCGGCGCGGTTTACCGGATAGTTGGCCTGGCGCATCATCGGCACCAGCAGCGCCGCGACAGCTGCGGTATCAGCAACCGCAGAACCGGACAGGCTTGCCATGATCATCGCTGCCAGCACGCCCACGTAACCCAGACCGCCTGGCCTGTGGCCTACCAGTTTCATTGGCAAGTCGACGATACGTTGCGACAGGCCGCCCGCGTTCATGATCTCACCCGCCAGTACAAAGAAGGGGATGGCTAACAGGGAGAAGCTGTCTGCGCCATTTACCAACGTTTGTGCCAGAATTTGCACATCAAAGATATCCATCCAGAACATCAATGAAATGCCGCACAGTAATAATGCCCAGGCGATGGGAACGCCAATTGCGATAGCCCCTAACAAACTGACAATAAATATAAGGATTGTCATCGTCAGGCTCCTTGTTGGTTTCGGCTGGGGGTATTTGTGAACTGCCGGTATAAGTGACGCAATTCCAGCAATGCGATAATCAGACTGGTGGGGATAGCGGCGGCGTACATTAAGCCAACGGGGACGCCAAGAATGGGCGATAAGTTGCTCCAGTCTTGCGCTGTTTTTTCTATAGCGCCCCAGGCCAGCCCCAGACACAGCAATAAAATGAGCGTATGGGTTAGCAGCGAAACACGTTGTTGATTAGCCGGTGAGAGTTTTTCGACTAAAAAAGTAACCTGCACATGGCTGTTGTCCATATAAGCAACGATTGCGCCAATAAAGGTTAACCAGACAAATAAAAGTCGGGATAATTCATCAATCGATAATATACTTGTGTGGAATCCATATCGAAGAATGATATTAATAAAAATAATACAAGACAGTATTGCGATGATGATCGCAAGAATGCCTTCGAGTATCCGTTTCATAACGAGTCCTTCTGGTTATGCAATATTTTTTATGCGCTAATGTTGTTAATATTCGTAATAATTATCAGAAAACGGCTAATTAGATATTCAAAGTGATATATAAGCGGAACTATTTAACGAGATTCATTCAGAGAGTGAATGCCGTTACGTAATATTTCGATGCGATGGTGCACATCAGCCGTCGCATTTATTTCCAGTAGCTTGATGCCAGCAAAATGCAATGTTGACGATTCTGCTACATTAAATAACTCGCGAACATGATCTGTGGTCATCAGGCTTTCTGCGCAGAATGGTGCAAACGGTGCGTGTAAATCCTGCCATTCGCCGTATGCCCCGTTTAGCGTCGTACCAGAGAACATTAACGCGCCGAGTTTTCCGGCTTGTTTCGCCATTTGGGTGTGGGTCAGCGGCAGCGTTGTATTGCGCCCTTCAATGGCAGAGCGCGCCCAGTTGATACAGATGCTGATGTCATAATCGGTAATAACTTCCAGCACATTTTCTAAAGGCAAAAAGCCTTTTCGGGGGGAAGAAGATGTCATGGCGTCGCAGTGTTCCAGCACCAGCTTGCACGGCCAGTCCCAACTGGCGATTTCTTTCAATGAGCGGGCAAAAGCGTCCGTCGCTTGCATAACATTAGGATTCGTTGCTAACGGTGCAGCCTGGAGCTCCAGTGCGAGCACTTTATTAGCCTGCAATGAGTTGATTTTATTGAACAGGTGGCGATAGTACGCCACGCAGGCCTGGCGCTGTTCTTCATCACTGGAGGCGAGACCAAACCCGCTGTTTTCGCTGCGGCGACGCATGGTTTCCATCACTGCGGTGACGACAAATTTCCAGCTCTCTGGCGTATGACGGAGTAACCATTGATCGCCCAGCGGGTGAAAATTTTCCAGGCAAGGTTGTTCCAGCCCCAAAATGTCTGGAGTCTCAGATAATTGTCGCCAGAAATCCTTCTCTTCCTCTTCACTTCTTTGGTGAAAAGAAGGTGCACAGGGATACGCGCCGATAATATAACCGGCATTATTCGTTTTCATTATGTGCTCCAGTAATCATTTTTTATAAAGCAGCGAGGGCCACTTTAACCACGAGCTTGCGTATTGCCGTAGTGGCATTTTTATTACATGCCGGGCGATGAACATCCTGCGGGAAGAAAATAGCGTAGCTGCCCGGAATCATTTCTATAAATGATTCATGTTCACTATCGTGATAAAAAATAATATCGCGCTGCTCTAATAGTGATTCGCTGACTTTATTATTTCCCGTATCAATAGCAATGCCGATTTTCTCTTCACCCCACGCCAGAAACTGAATATCGATATATCGACGATGCACTTCCGGACGGTTTTCTACCGCTTCGCGTGTGGTTAAATCGATAATTTGCGCATAAATATTCTTGCCGTCGATTTCGACAACGCCCGGTTCCAGGGCGTTGAAGTCGATGGTGCGCAGAAAATCGAGCGCCTTTTCAATGGCGGCGGGCAAACGGCACGGATTGGGCTGCGCGATATGTCCAAAAATCATGGCTTATCTCCTTATAACGCCTGGATTTTTGCCCACACGCTGTCATCAACGGTAATACCGTTACGGCGGTTTTCTGCCAGCAGGGTAGTAAATTCGTGGCCGGGTAAACGAATAGCCTGATTTTCGTCAGCACGCTCGGCACTGGTAACGTAATCCATGATGCGTTGCAGTTTGGCATCGCGGGTGGGACCGTCGATAAGCTTGTCCACTTCAATGGCAATAAAAATTTGTGAAATGCCGTATTCGTCGCTGTTGTCCTCGGTGACTTCGGCAACCGATGCGCCGTCAGAAAGGAGGGTAGCGATCATATCCAGCACAATCGACATGCCCGAACCTTTCCAGTAGCCCATCGGCAAAATGCGGCGATTTTTCTCGATAACGCCAGGTTCTTTGGTCAAATTGCCCTCATCATCAAAGCCACCATCTACCGGGAGCTGACGACCAGCCAGGCGATTAACTTCTAACATGCCGTAAGAGAACATCGACATCGACATATCGACCATGGTGATTGGGGTAGAAGGAATGGCGACGATCAGCGGGTTGGTGCCGATGCGACACTCTTTTGCGCCCCACGGCGGCATTACGGCGATGGAGTTGGTCCAGCAAATGCCAATATAGCCTTTTTCCGCCGCCTGCCAGCCGTAGCTGCCGCCGCGCATCCAGTGGTTGGCATTACGTAGTGCCACCAGACCAATACCGTGATCGGCAGCCAGTTCAATGGCGCGATCCATCATCTTTTTCGCTGTCAGGTTACCGATCGAACGCTGGGCGTCCCACTGTTCAATTGCGCCGAGGCTGGTTATACGTTTGGGTTGGGCATCAGGAATGATATCGCCGTTTTCCAGTTGTTGAATGAAACGAGGGAAACGATTAACGCCGTGAGAATAAACGCCGGATTCGGTGGTGCGGGCGAACATCTCTGCACAGGCGTCAGCCGTTTCGTTGTCAACGCCGCGTGAAATTAAGACCCGATTAAAGGCTGCTTTTAACTGCTCAAATGTCACTTTCATCCCAGGCTTCCTTGTTTTTTTGATCGCTTTTTTGGCTTAAAATTTCAATATACGAAACTTGATTTCAAATATATCAATCACTTTTTAACAAAGCAATCTGATTGATGAATTTCAAAAAACTTAAAAATCAAGTGGTTATAAATTATCTGTCGAGATCGTGAACTACGGCACACTTTGCGCTACCATCAGGACGCGACAAAATGGGGAAAGAAGTGATGGGAAAAAAAGAGAACGAGATGGCGCAGGAAAAAGAGCGCCCAGCCGGAAGCCAGAGTCTGTTTCGTGGGTTGATGCTGATTGAGATTTTGAGCAACTATCCAAACGGTTGTCCGTTGGCGCATCTTTCGGAGCTGGCTGGTTTAAATAAGAGTACCGTCCATCGCTTATTGCAGGGATTACAGTCCTGCGGCTATGTGACCACCGCGCCCGCCGCAGGGAGTTATCGCCTGACCACCAAATTTATTGCCGTCGGGCAGAAGGCGCTATCTTCGCTGAATATCATTCATATCGCCGCTCCGCATCTTGAGGCTCTGAACATCGCCACTGGTGAAACTATTAACTTCTCCAGCCGCGAAGACGATCACGCTATTTTGATTTATAAGCTGGAACCCACAACCGGGATGCTGCGAACCCGTGCCTATATAGGCCAGCATATGCCGCTCTACTGTTCCGCAATGGGCAAGATCTACATGGCGTTTGGTCACCCGGACTACGTGAAGTCATACTGGGAAAGCCATCAGCATGAGATCCAGCCGTTAACCCGCAATACCATTACCGAGCTGCCCGCGATGTTCGACGAACTGGCGCACATTCGTGAAAGTGGAGCGGCGATGGACAGAGAAGAAAACGAACTCGGCGTCTCCTGTATTGCTGTTCCGGTGTTTGATATTCATGGGCGGGTGCCGTACGCCGTGTCGATTTCGCTTTCGACATCACGTCTGAAACAGGTGGGAGAGAAAAATCTCCTGAAACCACTGCGTGAAACCGCGCAGGCTATTTCTAATGAACTGGGATTTACTGTCAGGGACGACCAGGGCGCGATTACATAACCCTTTGGACAAGTGCCAAAACTTTAACATTTCCTTCGTTGGATCAAAGCAGTAGGGACGCGCTCTCTGGCACTCTGCTGTTTTAGTGCAAAGGAGTGATCATGAACCGGTTTATTATTGCGGATGCGACGAAATGTATCGGTTGCCGTACCTGTGAAGTGGCTTGCGCAGTGTCGCATCAGGAGAATCAGGATTGCGCTGCGTTGTCACCAGACGAGTTTATTTCCCGTATTCGTGTCATTAAAGATCATACTTACACCACGGCAGTAGCCTGTCATCAGTGTGAAGATGCACCGTGCGCAAATGTGTGCCCTGTTGACGCGATAAGCCGCGAACATGGGCATATTTTCGTTGAACAATCACGTTGCATTGGCTGTAAAAGCTGTATGCTGGCTTGCCCGTTTGGTGCGATGGAGGTCGTTTCTTCGCGCAAAAAGGCGAGGGCGATTAAGTGCGATCTGTGCTGGCATCGGGCGACGGGGCCGGCCTGTGTTGAAGCCTGCCCGACAAAGGCGTTGCAGTGCATGGATGTCGAGAAAGTGCAGCGGCATCGGCTACGGCAGCAGCCTGTTTGAAACGTTTTTCCGGCGTTTCTCAACGCAGGGATAGTGCGCTTTGTTTATGCCGGATGCGGCTAAAACGCCTTATCCGGCCTACAAATTCTACCAAATTCAATATATTGCAGAAATCATGTAGGCCTGATAAGCGTAGCGCATCAGGCAATTTTTAGTGGCTTTCAGCCCAGGCTCTTTCTATCTCTTCCGCCAGAATCTTCACACCCGCCTCAATTTTCTCCGGCTCTGGTACGTAGTTCATGCGCATACATTGATGCGTATGCGGCCACGGTTTATCCAGTCCCGGGAAGAAGTTGTGCCCCGGCACCATCAGCACGCCGCGTGCTTTCAGGCGCTGGTAGAGCTGCTCGGTCGTAATGGGCAAATCCTTAAACCATAGCCAGAGGAAAATGGCTCCTTCCGGTTTATGAATCAGGCAGCGATCTTCCGGTAAATAGCGGCGAATGATAGCGATAGTTTCCTGAACACGCTGGTAGTAAAACGGTTTGATGACTGTTTCAGACAGGCGCAGCAGATCGTTACGCTTAATCATTTCACACATCATCGCCGGACCAATACCGCCAGGTGCCAGGCTGATAATGCCGTTCATATTGGTGATGGCGGTGATGATTTTTTCATTGGCGATGATAATGCCGCAGCGGGAGCCAGGTAGCCCCAGCTTGGAAAGACTCATGCACAGCACGATATTCGGATTCCATAGCGGGCGCGCTTCGCTGAAGATGATACCCGGGAACGGGACGCCATAAGCGTTATCAATCACCAGCGGAATACCGTGTTGATTCGCCAGCGCGTCAAGCTTCAGCAACTCTTCGTCAGTAATCACATTGCCTGTTGGATTCGTCGGCCGGGAGACGCAAATCATCCCGGTTTCTTCGCCAATATGTAGATGCTCAAAATCGACGTGGTATTTAAACTGGCCTTCCGGCAGCAGTTCAATATTCGGACGCGCAGAGACAAACAGATCTTCTTCCAGTCCGGCGTCAGCGTAGCCAATGTATTCCGGTGCCAGCGGGAACAGCACTTTTTTGACCCGACCATCGGCACGGCGTCCGGCAAACAGATTAAATAAGTAGAAAAACGCGCTCTGGCTGCCGTTTGTTAGTGCAATATTCTGTGGTTCGATATCCCAACCCAACTTCTCGCGCAGCATTCCGGCAAGCAGTGTGAGTAGCTCCGTTTTCCCCTGTGGACCGTCATAATTGCACAGTGCATCAGTCGCTTTGCCACTTTCCAGCATGTCGGTCAGTAGCGTCTGGAAGTAGTCCTGCATTTCAGGGATCTGCGCCGGATTACCGCCGCCGAGCATAATCGCGCCAGGCGTGCGTAAACCGTCGTTCAGATCTTCCATCAGCAGCGTAATGCCGGAGTGGCGGGTAAATTTGTCACCAAAAAGGGAGAATGTCATAGCGGGATATCTGTCGAACTCTGTAGCAAGGAAGGTAACAATAACGCTACATTTGCTGGGGTGCAAATCGGTCTGTTGAAGAGTGAGCGGTGCTTTATCCTGCAATGCTGATTAGGGCTGACATTTTATCCTGGTTGGCGGCTTCCCGAGGTACTGACGAACGGGAAGCCGGAAAAATCACTGTTGCCCAGCCCAGATGACCAGCACTTTATCGTCGCCATGCTCACGAACAAAGCCGTAGCCCTGCTTCAGCGAAAGTGTCGTTTGTTTGCCCGCGCCAATTGCGGGATGGCGGGCGCGGAACTGGCTGATTTTCTGCCAGTGCGCGACGCTGGCGGCAGATTTACCGCTAACATCCTGCCAGTTCATATCCGAACGCGTACCTTGCAGCGGATCAGAACCGGTAGGACCGAACGGACGCGAGGATTCATCGCCATAAAAGATTTGTACCGCGCCTGGCGCTAATAATAATAACTCTGCTGCTTTGTCGCCCCCTTCACGGAACAGGCGGGTATCATGCGACGAGAGGTAGCTCAACACGTTGAAATCCTGCAATTTCTCCGCCATTTGCTGCCAGGTCGTATCCATCTGCGCCAGACAATCGACTGCTTTCGCCGCCTGCTCCTGATAATCGAAATTGATCATCGCATCGAAGCCGTGGCGATAGTAGTCACTTTGCATCACGCCGTGGCCCCAGGCTTCACCGGTCATCCAGAAAGGTTTGTCATCTAATGCTTTGTCGGGGTTAGCTTTTTTCCATTCGCGAAGTGCAGCGCTGGCTTCGGTTTTCAGTTGCTGCCAGGCGGGCAACTCAACATGTTTGGCGGTATCGACCCGAAAACCATCAATCCCATAGTCGCGGACCCACTGACTTAACCAGTGGGTTAAGTAATCGCGAGGGGTAAAGCCGTCGATGACTTTAGCGTGGGTATCCGTTTTGTTTTTATAGAACACTGGCAGACCAGAAGCGGTAGTTGATTCGGTTTTGATATCCGGCAAAAAGGCCAGCGACATAGTGAGATCGTCGAATCCAGGATTGTCGTAATCGCCGATATCCGTTCTGATCCAGTTTTTTCCCCACCATTTATCCCAGCCTGTTTTGTCGCTGAAATTAATGTAATCGTTAAAGCTATGCCAGGTTTGCCCGGCGGCAGGTTTCCAGTCGCTCCAGCGTTCACCCAGCGTTTTTTTCAGCTCGTCACCAGAAAGATATAACGCGCCAAACTGATACTCCTGCATATCCGCCAGCGTGGCATAGCCAGTGTGGTTCATCACGATATCAAAGAGAATACGAATACCGCGCTGATGCGCGCTATCAACCAGCGTCCGTAGATCGGCTTCACTGCCCATATTGGCATCAAGATTCGTCCAGTCCTGAGTGTAATAACCATGATAGGCATAATGCGGGAAATCACCTTTTGTACCGCCGCCGACCCAGCCGTGAATTTGCTCAAATGGGGCGCTTATCCATAAAGCATTAACGCCCAACTGCTGGAGATAATCCAGTTTGTTGGTCAGGCCGCGTAAATCGCCGCCGTGAAAAGTGCCAATTTCCGCCATACCGTCTTTATGACGTCCGTAACTCTGGTCATTACTGGGATCGCCGTTTTCGAAACGATCTGTCAGCACAAAGTAAACCGTGGCGTTATGCCAGTCGAAAGGGGCGGATGTGTCAGTTTCTGCCCGTTCCAGCAGGAGTAAACCGTTGCTGGTGGCAGCGGGTTGTAACGTTATTTGACCGTTCTTCACTATCGCAATTTGCTGGCTGTAATAATCCCGGACGGCGGCTCCCTCCGCAAAAGTGGTGCTGACATCCAGTGTGAGCGGTAATCCATCCCATTTCGGGCATTCACGGACCAGGCTTGCTACCGGTTCGACGGTGTTCTGGAGGGAAATCATCAATGTTGGCGTACCGGAGCGGGTGTCTAGTTGCAGCGTATATTCGCCGTCCCTGAACAATCGCCATTGAGGTGGCGTGTTGCTACAAGGTTGCAGGGAAAGCATCTGATTGAGTTTTATCGCATCCGCAGGCTGCCAGCACTGTTGGTCAAAATTTAGCATTAGTGGACGCGTACCTTTGGGCAACTGCGCGTGGCTGACAAATGTTCCCGTCCCCTGTTCGCTAAAGGCGGGAAACCCCGGAGAAGTCCAGCTGGCGGCAACGGCGAAGCCAGGAAGGAGTGTCAGAAAACAGGCGGCGAGTTTCATGGCGGATGAGTCCTTATTGCTGCGATTTCAGACAGTTTGCCAGCGATAAGCCAGACAAAACTCATCCCTGAGCGGTAAGTCCACAGGATGAGAAGCAAGGGTGAGCGATCGCGCGCAAAAAACGGCTGAATTTTGCGATAAACCCCACATTTTCTGCGATTTAGCGCCAATCTGAATCGTTAACTCGTGACATAGTTTCAGATTTGGACTATTCCTTGGGGTGCTCTTGACAGCTATTTTTGATATGATTTGAGATTCAACTCTCAAATTTGTAAAAAATATAAGGTGTTGGAATGATTAAATCCGACCAGGAGACCTGATGATTTTGACTCCCATACGACGATATGGGGCGATGATTCTTATGTTACTCACTCTGGTGTTTTCGAGTGAGGTGTTAGCGAAGACGCACACAACAACAGCGAGTCAAAAGTCCCACTTAACTAAAGCTAGTAATAAACAGGTAAGCAGTAAACAAGAGTATTCTCGCAATAGTGCAAAGAGTAGTTCACTTCCTGATTTGCGAAAATACCCTTCCGGAACACCAAGGAAAAAGGCGTTTCTCCGGACTGTAATGCCTTACATTACCAGCCAAAATGCGGCCATTACTGCGGAACGTAACTGGCTGATTTCAAAACAGTATCAGGGCCAATGGTCACCTGCTGAGCGTGCGCGTCTGAAAGACATCGCCAAACGCTACAAGGTGAAGTGGTCTGGTAATACGCGAAAAATCCCGTGGAATACCTTGCTTGAACGCGTAGACATTATCCCTACCAGTATGGTGGCGACGATGGCTGCAGCAGAAAGCGGTTGGGGAACGTCAAAGCTGGCGCGCAACAACAACAACCTGTTCGGCATGAAATGCATGAAAGGACGTTGTACCAATGCGCCGGGTAAAGTGAAAGGGTACTCACAGTTTAGTTCTGTCAAAGAATCGGTGAGCGCCTATGTCACTAACCTCAATACGCACCCGGCTTACTCTTCGTTCCGTAAATCGCGTGCACAACTGCGTAAAGCGGATCAGGAAGTGACTGCCACAGCGATGATTCACAAGCTGAAGGGCTACTCGACCAAAGGGAAGAGTTATAACAACTACCTGTTCGCAATGTACCAGGATAACCAACGGTTAATCGCGGCGCATATGTAATTGCATTTCCTCGAGCCTTATCCGACTTGTCAGGCGGATAAGGCTTTTGCTCGTATCAGGTGGTTGTGCTGAGTTACCTGATGCGACGCCGATAATTCTCATCATCGCTACAACATGACCTCGCTATTTACATCGCGATACTCTTTTGGCGTTGTGTCATATGCTTTTTTAAAAACAGAGTAGAAATATTGCAGCGATGGATAACCGCACATTTGCGATATCTCATTGATCGACAAGGTGGTTGAAATCAGCAGACTGCGCGCTTTCTCCAGCTTCTCGGCATGAATCATGGCATGGATGGTTTCACCCACCTCTTCTTTAAAACGCTTCTCAAGATTGGAGCGTGAGATTCCGACCGCATCGAGTACTTGATCTACTTTAATCCCTTTGCAGGCATGATTACGGATGTAATGCATGGCCTGAATAACCGCAGGATCAGTCAACGAACGGTAATCCGTTGAACGTCGTTCAATCACGCGGACTGGCGGGACCAAAATCCGTTGCAACGGCATCTCTTCTTTATCCAATAAACGATGCAACAGTTTTGCCGCCTGATAGCCCATTTGCCGTGCGCCCTGAGCGACCGAAGAAAGGGCGACACGCGACAGATAGCGGGTCAGTTCTTCGTTATCGATGCCAATCACGCATAATTTTTCCGGTACGGGAATGTGTAGATGTTCACATACTTGCAGAATATGCCGCGCCCGGGCGTCAGTAACGGCAATAATCCCGGTTTGCGGTGGCAGCGTTTGTAGCCAGTCTGCCAGCCGATTTTGCGCGTGTTGCCAGTTCTCTGGCGCGGTTTCTAACCCCTGATAAACCACTCCGCGATACTTTTCTTCGGCGACAAGCTGACGAAATACATATTCGCGTTCAGTGGCCCAACGTTTACCGCTTGATTCCGGAAGACCATAAAAAGCAAAGCGGTTAACGCCTTTCTCTTTTAAATGCAAAAATGCGCTTTCAACCAGCGCATAGTTATCGGTGGCAATGTAATGAACGGGTGGGTAACTTTCGGCAAGGTGATACGAGCCACCAACCCCAACAATGGGGACGTCGACATCAGCCAGCGCTTGCTCGATTTGTTTGTCGTCGAAGTCGGCAATGACGCCATCTCCTAACCAGTCCTTGATTTTATCAATGCGGGCGCGGAAATCTTCTTCAATGAAAATATCCCATTCCGATTGTGACGCCTGTAAATATTCCCCTACGCCTTCTACTACCTGCCGGTCATAGGCTTTATTGGCATTGAACAGTAATGTGATGCGGTGACGTTTAGTAAACATGGTTCTTTTCCTGCTGAATCATGCAAAAACTCAAAACCGGTAATACGTTACCGGCTTTGAGAAAATTTTTATCAAAATCAAGAACGGCGTTTGGTTGCGGAGTCCATCCATACTGCCAGCAACAGAATCGCACCTTTAACGATATACTGCCAGAAGGTCGGTACATCCATCATACTCATGCCGTTATCCAGCGAAGCCATGATGAATGCCCCCATTACCGCTCCGGCCACGCTCCCGACGCCGCCTGCCAGACTGGTGCCGCCAATCACACATGCTGCAATTGCGTCCAGTTCGGCGATATTTCCCGCAGAAGGTGAACCAGCGCCGAGTCGAGAACTGAGGATTAATCCGGCGATGGCTACCATTAATCCGTTAATAGCGAACACGGCAAGTTTGGTGCGTTCAACGTTAATCCCGGAGAGACGTGCCGCTTCCAGATTGCCGCCGATGGCATAAATGCGTCGTCCAAATGCCGTCCGCGTTGCCATAAACATTCCGCCGAGTAACAGCAACGTCAGCAGCAGAACAGGAGTGGGAACACCACGGTAATCATTCAATAGCCAGATTGCGCCTAATACGATGATAGCGGTTAAAGCCTGGCGACCGACTACTGCGGTAGAGGCCGGAGACTGCAAACCCAAAGCCTGACGGCGCATTCTTCCGCGCCATTGCCAGCCAACAAAAGCCATTAAGCCAAGCGCGCCAATGATGAAGCCGGTGCTGGCAGGTAGATAGCTTTGCCCAATTTGTGACATCGCGGCGCTGGTGGGGGAAACAGTCGTGCCGTTGGTGATGCCAATGAGTATGCCACGAAATGCCAACATGCCCGCGAGGGTGACAATAAATGAAGGGACTTTGCGGTACGCGACCCACCATCCGTTCCAGGCTCCGAGAAGCAGTCCCAGAACCAACGTCACAATGATGGTAAGTGGCAAAGGCCAGCCTAGCCAGACGTCACAAATCGCCGCGACGCCACCTAACAGCCCCATCATTGAGCCGACGGAAAGGTCGATTTCAGCAGAAATTATGACGAACACCATTCCTACCGCGAGGATGCCGGTAATCGCGGTTTGGCGTAACAGGTTGGAGACGTTACGGGCGCTTAAGTAGGCACCATCGGTGGTCCAGGTAAAGAACAGCATGATTGCGATGATAGCTGCAATCATCACGAAGACCTGCAAATTCAGTGATTTCAGCCCGGAAAAGCCACCGGATGTCGGTACGGCTAATTTCACTTCAGACGGATTGCTTTTCGACATGATGTTCGCTCCTCAATGCGGCTTCCATCACCTGCTCCTGAGTCAGGTTATGATTTATCAGGTTGGCTTTTAGTTTCCCTTCATGCATCACCAGTACACGATCGCTAAGGCCGAGCACTTCAGGTAATTCGGAAGAGATGACAATAACGGCAATACCCTGCTGGACGAGTTGGTTAATTAATTTGTAGATCTCGTATTTCGCGCCAATATCGATACCCCTGGTGGGTTCATCAAGAATGAGAATGCGCGGGTTAAGTAACAGACAGCGAGCGAGGATCGCTTTTTGCTGATTGCCGCCGCTCAAACGTCCAATAGCAAGGTCGGGGGACGACGTTTTAACTTTGAGTTGCTGGATTGATTCCAGAATACATTTTTGCTCTGCCGCGTCATCAAGCTGGCTAATGCCACCGGTAAATTTTTTGAGTGCGGCGAGGGTAATATTTTTACCAACCGCCATTACCGGAACGATGCCGTCGCGCTTTCTGTCTTCGGGTACCATCGCAATCCCCTGGGCGATGGCTTGCTGACAGTTACGAATATCTACCTGTTTGCCGTCAATATAAATTTTCCCTTCCCATTGTCCGGGCCACACACCAAACAGGCACTGAATAGTCTCGGTACGTCCGGCACCAACGAGTCCGGCGATACCCAGTATTTCGCCACGTTTCAGGGAAAACGAGACATCATTAACTCGTTTAATATGACGATTAACCGGATGCCATGCCGTCAGATGTTCAATACGTAATATTTCATCTCCGGTGGTATGTGGTTCATTAGGGTAAAGCGCGGTTAACTCTCGCCCGACCATCATGGTGATAATATCGTCTTCACTCATTCCAGCAGCATCACGCGTGCCAATGTGCTGACCGTCGCGAATAACGCAAATCGTATCGGAAATCGCTTTGACTTCGTTGAGTTTGTGCGAAATATAAATACAGGCGATACCGTGCTGTTGTAGATCGCGAATAATATCCAGTAAAACCGACGTTTCCTGCTCAGTTAATGAGGCTGTCGGCTCATCGAGAATTAACAAACGCACCTGTTTATTAAGTGCCTTGGCAATTTCAACCAGTTGTTGTTGCCCAAGTCCTAAATCGCCAACGCGGGTATCAGGTGAAATGGATAAACTGACCTGTGCGAGCAGCTTCTGACAGCGTAGCGTCATCAGGTCATAATCCATAATGCCATTATGGGTTATTTCGTTACCCAGGAAGATATTTTCCAGCACGGTCAGTTCTTTCACCAGCGCCAATTCCTGGTGAATAATGGCGATACCTTTGCGTTCGGTATCGCGGATGTGACTCGCCTGAATCTCTTCTCCCGCAAAAATAATTTCGCCTTCGTAGGAACCATGGGGATAAATACCACACAGCACTTTCATCAGCGTTGATTTACCTGACCCATTTTCCCCACAGAGTGAGACGATTTCGCCAGCATTCAACCGCAAGCTGACGTTATCAATCGCCTTCACACTGCCGAAGGTTTTGGTAATGTTCTTCATTTCAAGTAGATAAGGCATAACGACTCCACCTAAGCCAATCAATTCACGCGGCATGGAGAGAAATCACGCCCCCGCTCCGCGCCGGGGCGTAACGCTTACAGCTCGCTCTCTTTGTGGAATCCGTCTTTAACTACCGTATCTTTGATGTTGTTTTTATTCACATCGATCGGTGTCAGCAGGCGGGAGGGAACATCTTTCAGGCCATTATTCAGTGTGGTATCCGCTTTTGGCTCCTGACCATTGCCCAACTCAACGGCAATTTCTGCGGCAGTATTTGCCAACAATGTAATAGGTTTATACACCGTCATAGTTTGTGTACCGGCAGCAATACGTTTAATACCTGCAAGATCCGCATCCTGGCCGGAAATTGCTACTTTCCCTGATAAACCTTGCGCGCTTAATGCCTGAATTGCCCCTCCTGCGGTGGCATCGTTTGAGGCAACTACAGCATCAATTTTGTTATTATTGGCGGTTAGCGCGTTTTCCATAATTTTCAATGCGTTTTCCGGTAACCAGCCATCAACCCATTGGTCACCAACGACTTTAATTTTTCCGGAATCAACATAAGGTTTTAATACTTTCATTTGCCCGGCGCGGAACAGCTTGGCGTTGTTATCTACCGGCGAGCCGCCCATCAGGAAGTAATTACCTTGCGGAACAATATCGACCAGGGCTTTTGCCTGCAGTTCACCGACTTTTTCATTATCGAAAGAAATATAAAAATCGATATCCGCATCGTTAATCATACGGTCGTAAGCTAATACTTTAATACCTTCTTGTTTGGCTTCTTTTACAACGTTACTTAATACCTGACCGTTATAAGGAATAATGACAAGAACATCGACACCCCGGTTAATCATGTTTTCAATCTGCGACATTTGTGTTTCTTCATTGCCATTTGCAGACTGTACAAATACTTTCGCGCCGAGAGATTCTGCTTTTTTCACAAAAATATCTCGATCTTTTTGCCAGCGTTCAAGACGGAGATCATCAATCGCCATACCTATTTTGACCTCTTTGGCGTGTGCCGCAACGTTGGTAAGCAGAAGTGAGGTGCAAAGGGTGAGTAGAATGTTCTTTATTTTCATGGTGTAGGGCCTTCTGTAGTTAGAGGACAGCTTTAATAAGTAACAATCACCGCGATAAACGTAACCAATTTTTAGCAACTAAACAGGGGAAAACAATTACAGATTTTTATCTTTCGATTACGATTTTTGGTTTATTTCTTGATTTATGACCGAGATCTTACTTTTGTTGCGCAATTGTACTTATTGCATTTTTCTCTTCGAGGAATTACCCAGTTTCATCATCCCATTTTATTTTGCGAGCGAGCGCACACTTGTGAATTATCTCAATAGCAGTGTGAAATAACATAATTGAGCAACTGAAAGGGAGTGCCCAATATTACGACATCATCCATCACCCGCGGCATTACCTGATTATGGAGTTCAATATGCAAGCCTATTTTGACCAGCTCGATCGCGTTCGTTATGAAGGCTCAAAATCCTCAAACCCGTTAGCATTCCGTCACTACAATCCCGACGAACTGGTGTTGGGCAAGCGTATGGAAGAGCACTTGCGTTTTGCCGCCTGCTACTGGCACACCTTCTGCTGGAACGGGGCGGATATGTTTGGTGTGGGGGCGTTTAATCGTCCGTGGCAGCAGCCTGGTGAGGCACTGGCGTTGGCGAAGCGTAAAGCAGATGTCGCATTTGAGTTTTTCCACAAGTTACATGTGCCATTTTATTGCTTCCACGATGTGGATGTTTCCCCTGAGGGCGCGTCGTTAAAAGAGTACATCAATAATTTTGCGCAAATGGTTGATGTCCTGGCAGGCAAGCAAGAAGAGAGCGGCGTGAAGCTGCTGTGGGGAACTGCTAACTGCTTTACAAACCCTCGCTATGGCGCGGGTGCGGCGACGAACCCAGATCCTGAAGTCTTCAGTTGGGCGGCAACGCAAGTTGTTACAGCGATGGAAGCAACCCATAAATTGGGCGGTGAAAACTATGTCCTGTGGGGTGGTCGTGAAGGTTACGAAACGCTGTTAAATACCGACTTGCGCCAGGAGCGTGAACAGCTGGGCCGCTTTATGCAGATGGTGGTTGAGCATAAACATAAAATCGGTTTCCAGGGCACGTTGCTTATCGAACCGAAACCGCAAGAACCGACCAAACATCAATATGATTACGATGCTGCGACGGTCTATGGCTTCCTGAAACAGTTTGGTCTGGAAAAAGAGATTAAACTGAATATTGAAGCTAACCACGCGACGCTGGCAGGTCACTCTTTCCATCATGAAATAGCCACCGCCATTGCGCTTGGCCTGTTCGGTTCTGTCGACGCCAACCGTGGCGATGCGCAACTGGGCTGGGACACCGACCAGTTCCCGAACAGTGTGGAAGAGAATGCGCTGGTGATGTATGAAATTCTCAAAGCAGGCGGTTTCACCACCGGTGGTCTGAACTTCGATGCCAAAGTACGTCGTCAAAGTACTGATAAATATGATCTGTTTTACGGTCATATCGGCGCGATGGATACGATGGCGTTGGCGCTGAAAATTGCAGCGCGCATGATTGAAGATGGCGAGCTGGATAAACGCATCGCGCAGCGTTATTCCGGCTGGAATAGTGAATTAGGCCAGCAAATCCTGAAAGGCCAAATGTCACTGGCAGATTTAGCCAAATATGCTCAGGAACATAATTTGTCTCCGGTGCATCAGAGTGGTCGCCAGGAGCAACTGGAAAATCTGGTAAATCATTATCTGTTCGACAAATAACGGCTAACTGTGCAGTCCGTTGGCCCGGTTATCGGTAGCGATACCGGGCATTTTTTTAAGGAACGATCGATATGTATATCGGGATAGATCTTGGCACCTCGGGCGTAAAAGTTATTTTGCTCAACGAGCAGGGTGAGGTGGTTGCTGCGCAAACGGAAAAGCTGACCGTTTCGCGCCCGCATCCACTCTGGTCGGAACAAGACCCGGAACAGTGGTGGCAGGCAACTGATCGCGCAATGAAAGCTCTGGGCGTTCAGCATTCTCTGCAAGACGTTAAAGCATTAGGTATTGCCGGACAGATGCACGGTGCAACCTTACTGGATGCTCAGCAACGGGTGTTACGCCCTGCCATTTTGTGGAACGACGGGCGCTGTGCGCAAGAGTGCACTTTGCTGGAAGCGCGAGTTCCGCAATCGCGGGTGATTACCGGCAACCTGATGATGCCCGGATTTACTGCGCCTAAATTGCTATGGGTTCAGCGGCATGAGCCGGAGATATTCCGTCAAATCGATAAAGTATTATTACCGAAAGATTACTTGCGTCTGCGTATGACGGGGGAGTTTGCCAGCGATATGTCTGACGCAGCTGGCACTATGTGGCTGGATGTCGCAAAGCGTGACTGGAGCGATCTCATGCTGCAGGCTTGCCACTTATCTCGTGACCAGATGCCCGCATTATACGAAGGCAGCGAAATTACTGGTGCTTTGTTACCTGAAGTTGCGAAAGCGTGGGGTATGGCGGCGGTGCCAGTTATCGCAGGCGGTGGCGACAATGCAGCTGGTGCGGTTGGTGTGGGAATGGTTGATGCTAATCAGGCAATGTTATCGCTGGGGACGTCGGGGGTCTATTTTGCTGTCAGCGAAGGGGTCTTAAGCAAGCCAGAAAGCGCCGTACATAGCTTTTGCCATGCGTTACCGCAACGTTGGCATTTAATGTCTGTAATGCTGAGTGCGGCTTCGTGTCTGGATTGGGCCGCGAAATTAACCGGCCTGAGCAATGTCCCTGCTTTAATCACCGCAGCTCAACAGGCTGATGAAAGTGCCGAGCCAGTTTGGTTTCTGCCTTATCTTTCCGGCGAGCGTACACCACACAATAATCCCCAGGCGAAAGGGGTTTTCTTTGGTTTGACTCATCAACATGGCCCCAATGAACTGGCGCGAGCAGTGCTGGAAGGCGTGGGTTATGCGCTGGCAGATGGCATGGATGTCGTGCATGCCTGCGGCATTAAACCGCAAAGTGTTACGTTGATTGGTGGCGGGGCGCGTAGTGAGTACTGGCGTCAAATGCTGGCGGACATCAGCGGTCAGCAACTGGATTACCGCACGGGTGGCGATGTGGGGCCAGCACTGGGCGCAGCAAGGCTGGCGCAGATTGCGGCGAATCCAGAGAAATCGCTCATTGAGTTGTTGCCGCAACTACCGTTAGAACAGTCGCATCTACCAGATGCGCAGCGTTATGCCGCTTATCAGCCACGACGAGAAACGTTCCATCGCCTCTATCAGCAACTTCTGCCATTAATGGCGTAAACGTTATCCCCTGCCTGACCGGGTGGGGGATAATTCACATCTATATATCTCAGTAATTAATTAATATTTAGTATGAATTTATTCTGAAAATCATTTGTTAATGGCATTTTTCAGTTTTGTCTTTCGTTGGTTATTCGTAATGTATCGCTGGTAGATATGGAGATCGTTATGAAAACCTCAAAGACTGTTGCAAAACTATTATTTGTTGTTGGGGCGCTGGTTTATCTGGTTGGACTATGGATCTCATGCCCATTGTTAAGTGGAAAAGGCTATTTTCTTGGCGTGTTAATGACAGCAACTTTTGGTAACTATGCATATCTTCGCGCAGAAAAACTTGGGCAACTGGATGATTTTTTTATCCACGTCTGTCAGTTGGTAGCGTTAATCACTATCGGTCTCTTGTTTATCGGTGTTTTAAACGCACCTATCAATGCTTATGAAATGGTGATCTATCCCATCGCCTTTTTTGTCTGCTTGTTTGGTCAAATGCGTTTGTTTCGCTCGGCATGAGCAACATAAAGTTCTTACACATTCAGGAATGAAAGGAATACTGTGATGGACAACAAAATATCAACCTATTCTCCGGCATTTAGTATTGTTTCATGGGTAGCCCTTATTGGCGGTATTGTTACCTATCTGTTAGGACTATGGAATGCAGAGATGCAGTTAAATGAAAAAGGGTATTATTTTGCCGTACTGGTATTAGGTTTGTTTTCCGCGGCGTCTTATCAAAAGACCGTTCGGGACAAGTATGAAGGCATACCTACCACCCCCATTTATTATATGACTTGCCTGACGGTCTTTATTATCTCTGTTGCGTTGTTGCTGGTAGGTCTATGGAATGCAACGTTATTACTCAGCGAAAAAGGCTTTTATGGGCTGGCTTTCTTCTTAAGCTTGTTTGGTGCAGTAGCGGTGCAGAAGAATATTCGTGATGCCGGAATAAACCCACCAAAAGAAACACAGGTTACCCAGGAAGAATACAGCGAATAATTCACATAAGCCCGGTTAGTCCAATGTAACCGGGCTTTTACTAACTCACTAATCTGTTTCTGTCGATTCGTTGTACCAGCATAGAAAGTAACAAACTCGCTGCCAACGTCGCGCAAAAGATCCAAATAATATCGAGTATTGGCCAGTTTTTAAGCTCAATCCCCCGGGTGCGCAGTGCATGGATAATCAATGCATGGAACCCGTATATACCTAACGAATGGCGGGAGATTAAGCCAAGTCCGCAAATGGTACGCGTATACAGCGTGTTTTTAACCAGAGTCAATAACGCGATTGCGCAGATAAAAACCATCGGCCCACAGTAAAGATACCAGGTATCGGCAAAATTTCCGCGCCACTGTAATTCATATAATGTCCCGCGAGAGATAATAAAAACCCCCGTCGCAAACAGTGCGGCGCTCACCCACGACAGTGCTTTATGCTGTGTGTCCATCATCCCTATAGCGCGGCCCAACATGCCATAAAGGATGTAGTAAAAAGTATCGCCATTGATATATAAGTTAATTGGCAGCCATTCAAAACCGTCGATTTTCTGCGGCACAGTATTTGGGTTAGCGATGATACCAATCACCACCATTAGCACCAGCAACATTTTTCCGCCGACGTTCTTCACCTGAATCAGCGGTGAAACCAGATAAATCACTGCAATCGCGAAGAAAAACCATAAATGGTAAAACACTGGCTTTTGCAGCAGGTTTTTCAGCGCTAACTCCACATTGATGGAGGTAAACAGCGCAATGTAGAGCAGCGCGATTGCGCTATAAAAAAACAGGCATAAGCCGATACGCAAGAAATGGCGCGACTGGGCGCTGCGTTCGCCAAAAAAGAGATAGCCGGAAATCATGAAAAATAGCGGCACGCTGACACGAGAGGCAGAATTCAGAACATTGGCGATATCCCAGGTGATGGGGCTAACACTATGAGCATTGGTCACATACCAGGTAGTGGTGTGAATCATCACCACCATTAAACACGCTATCCCTCGCAGGTTATCAATCCAGTAAATTTTGGGCTGCATCTGTGTCTCTGTATCTGGTTAAAAAAAGTCTGACCGATAAATCATTCAGTTGGCGCACTGGAATAATCTGAGTTTTATCACTACAGCTTATAGAGGCTTAAGGAAATTCGTAAGATATCAGCCACTATACCGATATAAATAATAAGACTCACCTGCAAACCAGACGGTAATTTAATGATGATGAACGCTTTCTTTCCGGCAATGGCGCTTATTGTGCTAGTGGGTTGTTCTACACCGCCACCCGTGCAGAAAGCACAACGGGTAAAGGTTGATCCTCTGCGTTCGTTGAATATGGAAGCGTTATGCAAGGATCAGGCGGCAAAACGTTATAACACCGGCGAGCAAAAAATCGACGTCACCGCCTTCGAACAGTTCCAGGGAAGCTATGAAATGCGCGGTTATACCTTCCGGAAAGAGCAGTTTGTCTGTTCTTTTGACGCGGATGGCCATTTTTTGCATCTTTCCATGCGTTAAGCCCTGCTTTTTCCCGTTTCGTACTGTATATCTTCCATCCAGCGGGTATACTGATCCCTTCCTTTAAATCCACACGTATCCAGCACGAAATAATATGCAAAAGTTTGATACCAGGACCTTCCAGGGCTTGATCCTGACCTTACAGGATTACTGGGCTCGCCAGGGCTGCACCATTGTTCAACCATTGGACATGGAAGTCGGCGCGGGAACCTCTCACCCAATGACCTGTCTGCGCGCGCTGGGGCCAGAACCGATGGCGGCTGCTTATGTTCAGCCTTCTCGTCGCCCGACCGATGGTCGCTACGGCGAAAACCCCAACCGTTTACAGCACTACTATCAGTTCCAGGTGGTCATTAAGCCATCGCCGGACAATATTCAGGAGCTGTACCTCGGTTCTCTGAAAGAGCTGGGCATGGACCCGACCATCCACGACATCCGTTTCGTGGAAGATAACTGGGAAAACCCGACGCTGGGTGCCTGGGGGCTGGGCTGGGAAGTGTGGCTAAACGGCATGGAAGTGACGCAGTTCACTTACTTCCAGCAGGTTGGTGGTCTGGAATGTAAACCGGTTACCGGTGAGATCACCTACGGTCTGGAACGTCTGGCCATGTACATTCAGGGCGTAGACAGCGTTTACGACCTGGTCTGGAGCGACGGCCCGCTGGGTAAAACCACCTACGGCGACGTGTTCCATCAGAACGAAGTGGAGCAGTCCACTTACAACTTCGAATACGCGGATGTGGACTTCCTGTTCACCTGCTTCGAGCAGTACGAGAAAGAAGCGCAGCAACTGCTGGCGCTGGAAAATCCGCTGCCGCTGCCAGCCTACGAGCGTATTCTGAAAGCCGCCCACAGCTTCAACCTGCTGGATGCGCGTAAAGCCATCTCCGTCACCGAGCGTCAGCGCTATATTCTGCGCATTCGCACCCTGACCAAAGCAGTGGCAGAAGCATACTACGCTTCCCGTGAAGCCCTCGGCTTCCCGATGTGCAACAAAGATAAGTAAGAGGCGGCTATGTCTGAGAAAACTTTTCTGGTGGAAATTGGCACTGAAGAGCTGCCACCAAAAGCACTGCGCAGCCTGGCTGAGTCCTTTGCTGCGAATTTTACTGCGGAGCTGGATAACGCTGGCCTCGCACACGGCACCGTTCAATGGTTTGCTGCTCCGCGTCGTCTGGCGCTGAAAGTCGCTAACCTGGCGGAAGCGCAACCGGATCGTGAAATCGAAAAACGCGGCCCGGCGATTGCCCAGGCGTTCGACGCTGAAGGCAAACCGAGCAAAGCGGCAGAAGGTTGGGCGCGTGGTTGCGGTATTACCGTTGACCAGGCTGAGCGTCTGACTACCGATAAAGGCGAATGGCTGCTGTATCGCGCCCATGTGAAGGGCGAAAGCACCGAAGCACTGCTGCCGAATATGGTTGCGACTTCGCTGGCGAAACTGCCGATCCCGAAACTGATGCGTTGGGGCGCGTCTGACGTACACTTCGTGCGTCCGGTTCACACTGTAACCCTGCTGCTGGGCGACAAAGTCATTCCGGCTACCATTCTGGGCATTCAGTCCGATCGCGTGATTCGCGGCCACCGCTTTATGGGCGAGCCGGAATTCACCATCGATAACGCCGATCAGTATCCGGAAATTCTGCGTGAGCGCGGGAAAGTCATCGCCGATTACGAAGAACGTAAAGCGAAGATTAAAGCCGATGCCGAAGAAGCAGCGCGTAAGATTGGCGGTAACGCTGACTTAAGCGAAAGTCTGCTGGAAGAAGTGGCTTCGCTGGTGGAATGGCCGGTTGTGCTGACCGCAAAATTCGAAGAGAAATTCCTCGCGGTGCCGGCTGAAGCGCTGGTTTACACCATGAAAGGTGACCAGAAATACTTCCCGGTGTATGCGAACGACGGCAAACTGCTGCCGAACTTTATCTTCGTTGCCAACATCGAATCGAAAGATCCGCAGCAGATTATCTCCGGTAACGAGAAAGTCGTTCGTCCGCGTCTGGCGGATGCCGAGTTCTTCTTCAACACCGACCGTAAAAAACGTCTGGAAGATAACCTGCCGCGCCTGCAAACCGTGTTGTTTCAGCAACAGCTGGGTACACTGCGCGACAAAACTGACCGCATCCAGGCGCTGGCTGGCTGGATTGCTGAACAGATTGGCGCTGACGTTAACCACGCAACCCGTGCGGGCCTGCTGTCCAAGTGCGACCTGATGACCAACATGGTCTTCGAGTTCACCGACACCCAGGGCGTTATGGGGATGCACTACGCGCGTCACGATGGCGAAGCGGAAGATGTGGCAGTGGCGCTGAACGAGCAGTATCAGCCGCGCTTTGCCGGTGATGACCTGCCGTCTAACCCGGTAGCCTGTGCGCTGGCGATTGCTGACAAGATGGATACTCTGGCGGGTATCTTCGGTATCGGCCAGCATCCGAAAGGCGACAAAGACCCGTTTGCGTTGCGTCGTGCCGCACTTGGCGTGCTGCGTATTATCGTTGAGAAGAACCTCAATCTTGACCTGCAAACCCTGACCGAAGAAGCAGTGCGTCTGTATGGCGATAAGCTGACTAATGCCAACGTGGTTGATGATGTTATCGACTTTATGCTCGGTCGCTTCCGCGCCTGGTATCAGGACGAAGGTTACACCGTTGACACCATCCAGGCGGTACTGGCGCGTCGTCCGACTCGTCCGGCTGATTTCGATGCCCGTATGAAAGCGGTATCGCACTTCCGTACCCTGGAAGCAGCTGCAGCACTGGCGGCGGCGAACAAGCGTGTATCTAACATCCTGGCGAAATCTGATGAAGTGCTGAGCGATCGCGTGAATGCCTCTACTCTGAAAGAGCCGGAAGAAATTAAACTGGCGATGCAGGTTGTGGTGCTACGTGACAAGCTGGAGCCGTACTTTGCGGAAGGTCGTTACCAGGATGCGCTGGTCGAACTGGCTGAGCTGCGTGAACCGGTCGATGCTTTCTTCGATAAAGTGATGGTCATGGTTGATGACAAAGAATTGCGAATCAACCGTCTTACCATGCTGGAGAAACTGCGCGAATTATTCCTGCGCGTTGCGGATATTTCGCTGTTACAGTAATAATGCCGTTATTAAATAGCCTGCCATCTGGCAGGCTTTTTTTATCGCTAAATAATACAGCAACCTTTAATAATCTTCTGATGAATAAAGATTATCTCATATATTAATTTTATGAGATTTTTTTAGGATTATATCAAGGAGAAGAAACGAACTTATTAAGCTAGAATAGCCACGGGTGCTTGAGACTGTTTGTCTCAGGTATTCACCGAAAGGCAGACAGAGAAAAGCCCCACCTGACTATAAATCAAAGTGAGGCCCCTCTATGCATAGACACCATAAGGTTAGCCTCTTACTCGTTGGAAATCAACACAGGGGGCTGGGAATGCCGCAGAAATATAGATTACTTTCTTTAATAGTGATTTGTTTCACGCTTTTATTTTTCACCTGGATGATAAGAGATTCACTGTGTGAATTGCATATTAAACAGGAGAGTTATGAGCTGGCGGCGTTTTTAGCCTGCAAATTGAAAGAGTAAGCGTCTTCGGCGGGAAATTATTCCCGCCTTTCTTACGGTGTTGCGCATTCTCATTGCACCCAAATTTATTCTTCACAAAAATAATAATAGATTTTATTACGTGATCGATTATTTATTTCCTGAAAAACAAATAAAAAAATCCCCGCCAAATGGCAGGGATCTTAGATTCTGTGCTTTTAAGCAGAGATTACAGGCTGGTTACGTTACCAGCTGCCGGGCCTTTAGCGCCGCTTTCGATGGTGAAGGACACTTTCTGACCTTCGTCCAGAGATTTGTAACCATCGTTCTGGATAGCAGAGAAGTGTACGAACACGTCTTTAGAGCCATCGTCAGGAGTGATGAAGCCGAAGCCTTTGTCAGCGTTGAACCATTTTACGATACCAGTCATTTTACCGGACATAGTGTATTACCTTTAATAATTAAGTGTGCCTTTCGGCGATATGGCGTGCTTTACAGATTTTGAAGCGTTAAAGGAATGTGCACTACGAGGGGTATCAACGATAACTCTTGAAGGGACTTGCCTTACTACACTGCTTTAATGGTCTGTACGTCAAACCGTTGATGTGCATTAAGCCACGCATTGGCGGGTGATGCAACAATTATTTTTCATATTTATGATTAATCGGTTGGAAAACGGTCCTGTTATCAGGACCGTAAACAGCAATAAAGTGGATAAAAGTCTATTCCATCAACTGCTTACTTAATGCCGGGTTGGCTTGAATCAAACGCATCAATTTTAGTTCGGCACTTGAAGGCTTCACGCGTCTGGATTCCCATTCCTTTACCATGGCGACTGATACGCCCAAAACCCGGGCAAAATCATCGATTTTTAATCCTGTCCCTTTTCGTAACTGCTCAATTTCGGTACAGGATGTTGTTCTGTGCGTCAGGGTAATTTTCTGCGTTTCATCTTTAAAAACAATCTGTTCCAGGCTGCTCAACAGCTCATGCATTGGATCTTTATATTCCATTGAAAACTCCTCAAATCACACTGCGGGATCGTGAATTGCATCGAAGCTCATTAAGAATAGTCGGGAAAAACAGACACAGCGGGGTGTTGTCAGGGCATACTCTGACTATGATTCGATTCAGCCAGTCATTTAGCGTGACTTATAGCCACCTAACGATCTGATAAATGCCGATATATCTCTTACCACTCCCGGTTTGTAAAGATTTCGAAAATCTAACGTTCTGCGAAGGCGTAAATCTCTGGCTACAAAAAAAGCAACGGCAATATCATTTTTTAACAATGAAACAACAAATTAACCTTGTTTCATTTTCTCCATGATTTTACCAGGAAGATTACGTAGAAAGGGTATCCTGCAAGCCTGTCCTGGACTATCCTTGTCACGTCAGACACGCGTGTGTCGTTGTGCGCTTTTTTTGGGTGAAAGGAGTAAGAAAATGGCGACAGGAAAGTCCTGCTCTCGCTGGTTTGCGCCTCTTGCGGCGTTATTAATGGTAGTTAGCCTGAGTGGGTGTTTTGATAAAGAAGGCGATCAGCGTAAAGCGTTTATCGACTTCCTGCAGAATACAGTGATGCGTAGCGGTGAACGTCTACCAACCCTGACTGCCGATCAGAAAAAACAGTTTGGTCCTTTTGTCTCTGATTACGCGATTCTGTATGGTTATTCTCAGCAGGTGAATCAGGCGATGGATTCCGGTCTGCGCCCGGTTGTAGACAGCGTTAACGCAATTCGCGTACCGCAGGATTACGTTACGCAAAGCGGTCCGCTGCGTGAAATGAACGGTTCGCTGGGTGTGCTGGCGCAACAGCTGCAAAATGCGAAGTTGCAGGCCGATGCTGCACACTCTGCGTTAAAACAGAGTGATGACCTGAAACCGGTTTTTGATCAGGCATTCACCAAAGTGGTAACGACGCCAGCTGATGCATTGCAACCGTTGATTCCGGCGGCACAAACTTTCACGCAACAACTGGTGATGGTTGGAGACTACATTGCTCAGCAAGGTACTCAGGTGAGCTTTGTCGCAAATGGCATCCAGTTCCCGACTTCACAGCAGGCAAGTGAATATAACAAACTGATTGCGCCATTACCGGCACAACATCAGGCGTTTAATCAGGCCTGGACTACAGCAGTTACTGCAACCCAATAAAGAGTAAAAGCCCGAGCGATTATCGGGCTTTACTCCACGCAGTCGCGGCTTAGTCCGCGACGTGCGGATTCACACAGTTCTTCTCAACCTTTCCTTGTAACGCATCAATCAAATTATCCACGGCACAGGCGGCCATGCCATAACGCGTCTCATGGGTGGCAGATCCAATATGCGGTACTGCGACGACGTTGGCCATTGAGAGCAACGGCGAATCTACGGAAAGTGGCTCTTGTTCGAAGACATCCAGCCCGGCGGCGTGAATTTCCCCTTTCTGCAATGCAGCAATCAGTGCATTTTCATCAACCACCGGGCCACGTCCGGCATTAATGAAAATGGCGGAGGATTTCATTTTGGCGAATTGTTCTGCGCCAAACAGATGATGCGTCTCATCCGTTAACGGCAGGATCAGGCAAACGAAATCTGACTCTTGTAACAGAGTATCCAAATCGCAGTAGCGGGCGTTGAAGCGTTCTTCTGCTTCTTTATGGTGGCGACGTGCGTTATAGAGGATGGGCATGTTGAAGCCAAAGTGCGCACGTTGTGCCAGCGCCATGCCGATCCGTCCCATCCCGACAATGCCCAGTGTTTTATGGTGAACGTCAGTGCCGTACCAGTCCGGGCCTATGCTCGCGGTCCATTCGCCTGCTTTTACCCGTTCTGCTACCTCCACAACCCGACGAGCGGTAGACAACACCAGCGCCATCAGCGTATCGGCGACGGTTTCTGTTAATACGGTTGGTGTGTGCATCAGCAGAATTTTTCGGGCGGTAAGCGCATCGACATCAAAATTGTCATAGCCGACGGAGATCGTTGATGTGGCACGCAGTTTCGGCATTTTTTCCAGCAATGCGGCATCAACATTCTCGTTTGAACCCAGCAAGCCTTCAGCTTCGGCAAAAATTGCTGCATTTTGTTCGACGGTTTGTGGGCGGAGGTTTGCCACCTGGTGAACGGTGAAATGTTCTTGCAGGCGTTGCAGTAAATCATCAGGTAAGGCTTTGTAGAGGATAACGGACGGCTTCATGCTTCTCTCCATTCACTGATAAGGCGATCACCTTAGCCTGAAATATGATGAAGGAAAACTGAAGAATGCCAGGTGATTTCTGCATCACCTGACATGAAAGGGATTACAGTGGGCTTAAGGTAATTTCTACACGGCGGTTTTGCGCCTTACCTTCAGAGGTGCTGTTGCTGGCGATTGGGTTAGCCGGGCCAAGGCCTTGAGTACGGATGCGGCTGGCGTCCACGCCCTGGGTGATCAACGCGCTGGCAACGGAATCCGCACGCTGCTGGGAGAGACGCATGTTCAGGTCGTGACTCCCCGTGCTGTCGGTATAACCAATCACGTTAACCGCCGTTTTCGGATACTCTTTCAGTACCATTGCCACGCCGGTCAGGGTGTTAGCGCCCGCCGGTTTCAGGGTTGCGCTGCTGCTGTCGAAGGTCACATTGTTCGGCATATTGAGGATAATGTTATCCCCGCTGCGGGTTACGCTAACACCAGTGCCGCGCATTTTGTCACGCAGCTTCGCTTCCTGCACATCCATGTAATAACCAACGCCGCCGCCCAGAGCTGCGCCTGCTGCTGCGCCAATGAGCGCGCCTTTACCGCGATCTTTCTTCGAAGAAGAGAGCGCACCAATACCCGCGCCAACGAGAGAGCCCAGACCTGCGCCGATAGCAGATTTACCTGCTTCGCGTTCGCCGGTGTAAGGGTTAGTTGTACAGCCAGATACCGCCAGAGCGCCACTCACTACGGCGGCAATAAGATAAACACGTTTCTTCATTGTTAATCCTTAATAACCTTTTTATTCTTTGCCACGGGTTCCGTGGCGGGAGATTATGCCGCGTGAGCATGAAGATTATTCCTGGGAATACTCGGAAATTTGTAAGTAATATTTAACTGCTCAATACATCTAACCTTTCAGGAGTCTTCGGTTTGGCCAACTCATCCTCACGATATTCCGTTCTGACTGCCGCCCACTGGGGGCCTATGCTGGTTGAAACCGACGGCGAAACCGTGTTTAGCTCGCGTGGCGCGTTAGCCACAGGAATGGAAAACTCCTTGCAGAGCGCGGTTCGCGACCAGGTTCACAGCAATACGCGGGTGCGATTTCCAATGGTGCGCAAAGGCTTTCTTGCGTCACCGGAAAATCCGCAAGGCATTCGTGGGCAGGATGAATTTGTTCGCGTGAGTTGGGATGAGGCGCTGGAGCTTATTCACCATCAACATAAACGCATTCGTGAGGCTTATGGCCCGGCATCGATTTTTGCTGGTTCCTACGGCTGGCGTTCAAACGGCGTGCTGCATAAGGCCTCGACATTATTACAACGCTATATGGCGCTGGCAGGCGGTTATACTGGGCATCTGGGGGATTATTCGACCGGCGCGGCACAGGCGATCATGCCGTATGTCGTGGGTGGCAGCGAAGTTTATCAACAGCAAACCAGTTGGCCGCTGGTGCTGGAACATAGCGATGTCGTGGTGCTGTGGAGTGCTAACCCACTCAATACGCTGAAAATTGCGTGGAATGCATCCGATGAGCAGGGGCTTTCTTACTTTTCCGCACTGCGTGACAGCGGGAAAAAGCTGATCTGCATTGATCCAATGCGATCGGAAACCATCGATTTCTTTGGCGATAAAATGGAGTGGGTGGCACCACACATGGGCACCGATGTTGCGTTGATGCTGGGGATCGCCCATACGCTGGTGGAAAATGGTTGGCACGACGAAGCGTTTCTGGCGCGTTGCACCACAGGTTATGCCGTCTTCGCCTCTTATTTGCTGGGCGAGAGTGACGGTATAGCGAAAAACGCCGAATGGGCGGCAGAGATTTGTGGTGTTGGCGCAGCGAAAATCCGCGAGCTGGCGGCTATTTTCCACCAAAATACAACCATGCTGATGGCAGGCTGGGGAATGCAGCGCCAACAGTTTGGTGAGCAAAAACACTGGATGATCGTCACGCTGGCGGCAATGTTGGGGCAAATCGGCACACCCGGCGGCGGTTTTGGTCTTTCTTACCATTTTGCCAATGGTGGTAACCCCACGCGCCGCGCTGCGGTGCTCTCTTCCATGCAGGGTAGCTTGCCGGGTGGCACCGATGCGGTAGATAAAATCCCTGTCGCCCGCATTGTTGAAGCACTGGAAAACCCTGGTGGCGCATATCAACATAACGGTATGGACCGACATTTCCCGGATATTCGTTTTATCTGGTGGGCGGGTGGTGCCAACTTTACTCATCATCAGGATACCAATCGCCTGATCCGTGCCTGGCAAAAACCGGAGCTGGTGGTGATCTCCGAATGCTTCTGGACGGCTGCGGCGAAACACGCGGATATCGTTCTGCCTGCGACAACCTCTTTTGAGCGTAATGATCTCACCATGACCGGTGATTACAGTAATCAGCATCTGGTGCCGATGAAGCAAGTGGTGCCGCCACGCGATGAAGCGCGTAATGATTTTGATGTTTTTGCCGACTTGAGTGAACGTTGGGAGAAGGGCGGTTATGCACGTTTTACGGAAGGAAAAAGTGAGCTGCAATGGCTGGAAACGTTTTATAACGTTGCCCGGCAGCGCGGGGCAAGCCAGCAGGTTGAATTGCCGCCATTTGCTGAGTTCTGGCAAGCCAACCAGTTAATTGAGATGCCGGAAAACCCGGACAGTGAGCGGTTTATTCGCTTCGCCGATTTTCGCCGCGATCCGCAGGCGCATCCATTAAAAACCGCCAGCGGTAAGATTGAAATCTTCTCGCAGCGTATTGCCGATTACGCTTATCCGGATTGCCCGGGGCATCCAATGTGGCTGGAGCCGGACGAATGGCAGGGCAATGCCGAACCGGAACAGTTGCAGGTACTTTCAGCTCATCCGGCGCATCGTCTGCACAGCCAGCTGAATTACAGTTCTCTGCGCGAATTGTACGCGGTGGCAAATCGTGAGCCTGTCACCATTCATCCTGACGATGCCCAGACGCGCGGCATACAAGATGGCGATACTGTTCGGCTGTGGAACTCACGCGGGCAAATTCTTGCCGGCGCGGTCATTAGCGAGGGAATAAAACCTGGCGTGATTTGTATTCACGAAGGCGCATGGCCAGATCTGGATTTAACCGCTGGCGGCATTTGTAAAAACGGCGCAGTGAACGTGCTGACCAAAGATCTCCCCAGCTCGCGGCTGGGGAATGGCTGTGCGGGTAATACGGCGCTGGCATGGCTGGAAAAATACAACGGTCCGGAACTGACACTTACAGCGTTTGAACCACCGGCCAGCTCATAATCCAGGTGGGTAGTTGGGTTTCATCCTGCCATGCGCAATCGACAATGTGAAAACCCTGCGCATGGTAGAAATCTATCGCCGGTTGATTTTTTTGATAAACCTCCAGCATCAGATGGGGATGGCGCTGCTGCACATACTGCATCAGCGCCTTACCAATACCGCGCCTGACGGCCTTCGGTGCGACAAACATTGCTGCCAGAAATCGGCCTTCCATAATGCTGACAAAACCGAGAAGCTTACCGTCTTCTTCCCAGACCCAGTTTTGCGCGTTGGCAAGATACGCATCCCGCACCAGCGGAATGCAGTCACGCCAGTAACTCGATTTTATAAAGGGATGCCCCCAGGTTGTACTTTCCAGCCACAGTTGGAGGATCGCGGGGAGTTCTGAACGTTGCACTTCCCGAATCATGGTTTATTTCCCGGATGGCAACAGCAGCCAACCACATGATCATTCACCAGCCCACATGCCTGCATAAAGGAGTAACAGATTGTGGTACCGACAAACTTAAAACCACGTTTTTTTAGTGCCTTAGATAGGGCGTCGGAGGCGGGTGTAGATGTGGGGATTTCGCTCAACGTTGTGGCTTGTGTCACCTGTGGTTGATGATTGACAAACGACCAGACAAAGTCGGCAAACGGTTCGCCGTTCTGTTCCATTTGCAGGTACGCCCGCGCATTACCAATAATTGCCTGAATTTTCCCACGATGGCGGATAATCCCGGCGTCCTGTACCAGTCTTTCGACATCCTCTTCCTGCATTGCGGCAACTTTCACCGGATCGAACTGATGAAAGCATGCGCGATAGTTTTCGCGTTTTTTGAGGACGGTGATCCACGATAATCCAGCCTGCTGCCCTTCCAGGCAGATCATTTCGAACAGTTTTTTACTGTCAGTTTCAGGCACGCCCCATTCATTATCATGGTAGGCAATATAAAGCGGGTCCTGACTCACCCAGCCGCAACGTTCCATACTTTCCCTCGCTATGTGCCCGATCGTAAAAATTTCAGCCGCTTTTCTTGACGCATCGGTGAAAAAGTCAATATTTAATACAGGGCTACTATGCCCGATATCCTTCATACAATGACAATAATATTGCCGAATTCGGCTCTTCCCTGGAGTCGTGTTAATGATCATAAAAAAAAGCGGTGGTCGCTGGCAGCTAAGCCTGCTTGCGAGCGTGGTAATCAGTGCCTTTTTTCTCAACACAGCTTACGCCTGGCAACAAGAATATATCGTTGATACGCAACCCGGACATTCCACAGAGCGTTACACCTGGGATAGCGATCATCAACCTGATTACAACGATATTTTGTCGCAACGTATTCAAAGTAGCCAAAGGGCGCTGGGACTGGAAGTCAATCTGGCGGAAGAAACCCCTGTGGATGTGACCAGCAGTATGAGTATGGGCTGGAATTTTCCTTTATATGAGCAGGTTACAACCGGCCCGGTCGCGGCATTACATTACGATGGCACAACTACCTCGATGTATAACGAGTTTGGCGACAGTACTACCACGCTGACCGATCCGTTGTGGCATGCCAGCGTGAGTACCTTAGGCTGGCGTGTTGACTCCCGGCTTGGCGATCTTCGACCCTGGGCGCAAATCAGCTATAACCAGCAATTTGGCGAGAATATCTGGAAGGCGCAATCAGGCCTGAGCCGGATGACGGCGACAAACCAGAACGGCAACTGGCTGGATGTCACCGTAGGCGCTGATATGTTGCTCAATCAAAATATTGCTGCCTATGCTGCGCTATCTCAGGCAGAAAATACCACTAACAATAGCGACTATCTGTATACGATGGGGGTTAGCGCCAGATTTTAACGTTATAGATACAATTGAAACCCATAAATAACAACTAATGTGGCGATAGTGGGGACTAACTTACTAAATAATAAATTTGGCGAATAATTGTCGAGTCATTCATTCCTGAACTAGTGCATTTCATTCCGTTCTGATGGCATTTCATGCCGTTTTTCCCCAGGCATAAAGCGCACTTCGTTATGGTTGTCAGCAGAGATTTTTCCTTTTTATTACTGCAGGAATACTGCCATGACACCTTCAAATTATCAGCGTACTCGCTGGCTGACACTCATCGGTACTATCATTACCCAGTTTGCTCTGGGGTCGGTTTATACCTGGAGTCTGTTTAACGGTGCGCTTTCTGCCAAGCTGGGGGCTCCTGTAAGCCAGGTTGCTTTCTCTTTCGGCTTGTTAAGTCTGGGGCTGGCAATTTCGTCTTCTGTTGCGGGCAAATTGCAGGAACGTTTTGGTGTTAAACGCGTCACTATGGCTTCCGGCATTTTGCTGGGATTAGGTTTCTTCCTGACAGCACATTCCAACAACCTGATGATGCTGTGGTTAAGCGCCGGTGTGTTGGTTGGTCTGGCGGATGGTGCGGGTTACCTGTTGACGCTCTCTAACTGCGTGAAGTGGTTTCCGGAGCGTAAGGGACTTATCTCTGCTTTTGCTATCGGTTCTTATGGTCTGGGCAGCCTGGGTTTTAAATTTATCGACACGCACCTGCTCGAAACGGTGGGTCTGGAAAAAACCTTTGTTATTTGGGGCGCGATTGTACTGGTGATGATTGTCTTTGGCGCAACGTTAATGAAAGATGCGCCGAAGCAGGAAGTGAAAACCAGCAATGGTGTGGTGGAGAAGGACTACACCCTGGCAGAGTCGATGCGTAAACCGCAGTACTGGATGTTAGCGGTTATGTTCCTGACTGCGTGCATGAGTGGTCTGTATGTGATTGGTGTAGCGAAAGATATCGCTCAAAGTCTGGCGCATCTTGATGCAATTTCCGCAGCCAATGCTGTGACGGTTATTTCCATCGCCAACCTTTCTGGTCGTCTGGTGCTGGGCATTCTGTCTGACAAAATCGCCCGTATCCGTGTTATCACCATTGGTCAGGTGATTGCGCTGGTGGGGATGGCGGCCCTGCTGTTTGCACCATTGAATGCAGTGACGTTCTTTGCAGCGATTGCCTGTGTGGCATTTAACTTTGGTGGCACGATTACTGTGTTCCCGTCGCTGGTTAGTGAGTTCTTCGGCCTCAATAACCTGGCGAAAAACTACGGCGTCATTTACCTCGGTTTCGGTATCGGCAGCATTTGTGGTTCGATTATCGCTTCACTGTTTGGCGGATTCTATGTGACTTTCTACGTGATTTTCGCCCTGCTGATTCTGTCACTGGCGCTTTCTACGACCATTCGCCAGCCAGAGCAGAAAATGTTGCGTGAGGCACATATTTAGAAATATGTTGCTGCTGAAATAAATACGATGAGGGAGACTTCGAAGTCTCCCTTTTTTTATGGTTGCATGTTAAAAGAACAATGGCATCCAAAAAAATGAATATTTTTCGTTTATACATTCTTTATGTAAATATAAATATTTTCTTAAAAAAATGGTAATTAAATTGCGTTTTATGTGTAATTGATTGAAGTTGAAGCATATTTCAACTTATTGCAAAAATTAATATTCAGTAAAAATAATTTTATTTTTTAGTGCCATTTGTATAATCTGCGCCCCGTTGTGTGAACAACATTAAGCATATTTATCTATATAAATGGAGTTATTCATGAAAAAGGTTGTTTTTGCCTTGTCAGCACTGGCGTTAACTTCTGGTTCCGTATTTGCAGCGGATTCCGGTGATGGCACTGTGAAATTTACAGGTGAAATCGTCGATGCAGCTTGCGTACTGTCAGTTGATTCTCAGAATCAGGAAGTTGTACTGGGTCAGGTGCAAAAATCTGTATTTGCTGCAGTCGGTGATAAATCACCATCAAAACCTTTCGAAATCAAGCTGGAAGATTGTGATATCACCACTTTGAAAAAGGCGAAAGTCAGCTTTAGTGGCGTTGGTGATACCGATAAACCTGAACTTATCTCTGTTAGCACCGAAGCAGGCGCGGCGAAAGGCGTAGGTATCGGTATTTATGATAACAGCAACACCCTGGTTGCGATGAATAGTGGTGAAGCCAGCACTGACCTGAAAAAAGGTCAGACAGTTCTTTATTTCACCGCAAACTACGTTTCTACTTTAGCTGCTGTAACTACTGGTTATGGTAATGCTCAGGTTGATTTCAATCTGTCTTACGAGTAATAGTTAGTTTCACAATTGGCGAAGATGAATTCTCCGCCAATTGTGTTCAACGTTCATGGATAGAATGATGAAAAAAAAATTCATTGCGTTAACTCTTTGGGTGTTAATTTCGCAGTCTGCACTAGCGAGTGGGGTTGGGCTTAGTTCTACTCGGGTGATTTATGACGGTAATAAGAAAGAAGCATCGCTAACCGTACAAAACAAAAATAAATCAGAAGAATTTCTTATTCAGTCATGGGTTGATGATGCAACGGGTAGTAAAAAAACACCATTCATCATTACTCCGCCATTATTCAAACTTGAGCCAGGAAAAAACAACATCTTACGTATTGTAAATGTGAATCCGTCCTTACCTCAGGATCGTGAATCTGTTTACTGGGTAAACGTCAAAGCGATTCCTTCTCAAAATGAAGAAAATGAAGGGAAAAATGTCTTGCAGATTGCAGTTCGTACTCGCATCAAGCTTTTTTATCGCCCAGCAGGTCTAAAAGGGGATATTAAATCTTCGCCAGGAGAACTACGTTTTACGCGAAACGGTAAACAGATAAAAATTGACAATCCAACTGTTTTTAACATCACGTTCAGTGATGTATTTATTAACGGACACGAAATTGAAAAGTCCGGTATGGTGCCAGCAAAAGGGTCTTTGAATATCAATTTGCCTGCAGGTGTGAACAGTGCTTCGCAAATAAAATATAATACAATTAATGATTTTGGCTCTTCAGGTGAATATCTGACTCGCGAAATTAATTAATAGTTTTCAGGGGAACCAACTTAATGTCATGGATGGTCGTTTCGCGCACTTACACTTCTTTGCCCTTTTCTTTATCTGTATTGGCGCTTACGGTTGCAGGCTCTTTTTCTGCGACAGCTGGAAAATTTAATCCGCGTTTTCTGGAAGATACCGCAGGGATCAACCAGCATGTTGACCTTTCCATGTACGAAACTGACCATGGCGCGCAGTTGCCTGGAACATATCGCGTTTCTTTAATCGTCAATGAACAAAAAATGGAAACGCGCACTCTGGAGTTTAAGGCGGCTACAGAATCCCAACGAAAGGAGATGGGGGAGTTTCTCATACCTTGTTTAAGCCGGACACAACTGGCCGATATGGGCGTTCGTGTAGACAGTTTTTCAGCACTTAACCTTATACCAGCAGAAGCCTGTGTGGCGTTTAATGAAATTATCCCTCAGGCGACCAGTCATTTTGATTTTAGCGAACAAAAGCTGGTGATGAGTTTTCCTCAGGCGGCAATGCAGCAGGTTGCTCGCGGTACAGTACCTGAATCTCGCTGGGACGATGGTGTGCCCGCGTTGCTTCTTGATTACAGTTTCAGCGGTAGTAACAGTTCTCATGATACAAAAAGTTATAATCGCTACATTGATGAAAATGGTAATCATCACCAGGTTAAAAACGAAACTAGCCAGACTAACGATAGCTACTACTTAAGTATGCGAAGCGGCCTTAACCTTGGGGCATGGCGTCTGCGAAATTACAGTAACTGGAGCTATAGTAACGGCGAGAAGCAGTGGGACAATATTGGCACCTATGTAACACGAGCCATTGTTCCGCTGAAAGCGCAACTGACATTGGGTGATACAGCAACACCTTCAGATATTTTTGACAGTGTGCAGATGCGCGGAGCATTACTGGCCTCTGATGAAGAAATGTTGCCAGACAGCCAACGTGGTTTTGCTCCGGTAGTTCGAGGGATAGCGAAAAGTAACGCGGAAGTCAGTATTGAACAAAATGGTTACGTGATTTATCGAGCATTTGTTCAGCCAGGTGCGTTTGAAATTAACGATTTATACCCCACAGCGAACAGCGGTGATTTAACCGTAATTGTTAAAGAGGCTGATGGTAGTGAACAAAGATTTATTCAGCCATTCTCTTCAGTCGCTATTTTCCAACGTGAAGGGCATCTCAAATATAGCCTTTCTGCTGGTGAATACCGTGCTGGTAATTACGATAGCGCCAACCCACGCTTTGGTCAGTTTAATGCGATGTATGGTTTACCGTTTGGTATGACCACCTATGGTGGCGCATTAATTTCTAAGGATTACAACGCATTTGCTCTGGGATTGGGAAAAAACTTTGGCTCTATTGGTGCAATATCTGTTGATATTACTCAGGCAAAAAGTACATTAAATAATAATGCAACCGATCAGGGACAATCGTACCGCTTTCTTTATTCAAAAAGCTTTGCCAGCGGCACAGATTTCCGTTTATTGGGTTACAAGTATTCTACCAGTGGTTTTTATACCTTCCAGGAAGCAACAGATGTGCGTAGCGGTGCTGACAGCGATTACGGACGTTACCATAAGCGTAGTGAAATTCAGGGTAATTTGACACAGCAATTGGGCACCTATGGGTCGGTTTATTTCAATATGACCCAGCAGGATTACTGGAATGATGACGGTAAGCGCCTTTCTTTGGCAACCGGGTACAACGGTCGTATTGGGCGTGTTAATTACAGTATTGCTTACAGTTGGAATAAAAGCCCTGAATGGGATGAAAACGACCAGTTATGGTCATTTAATGTTTCCATTCCGTTTGGTCGGGCATGGAGTAACTACCGCGTGACAACCGATCAGGATGGTCGTACGACACAACAGCTTGGCGTCAATGGCACTCTGTTAGAAGATCGCAATCTTAGCTATAACGTTCAGGAAGGGTATTCCAGTAATGGTGTTGGTAATAGCGGTAATGCCAGTTTGGCGTACCAGGGCGGCGCCGGTAATATCAGCGTGGGTTACAGCTATGGTAAAGACTACCAGCAGACTAACTACAGCCTGCGTGGTGGCATTGTAGCGCACAGTGAAGGGATCTCGCTTTCCCAACCTTTGGGTGAAACCATTGGTATAGTTTCAGCACCAGGTGCCCGGGGGGCGAAAGTATTAAATAATAGTGGTGTGAGTGTTGACTGGCAAGGTAATGCGGTCGTTCCTTATCTGAGCATCTACCGTGAAAATGATGTGTCCATTCGCAGTGAAACGTTGAATGACAGCGTTGATATGAACAGCGCATTCCAGACAGTTGTGCCAACGCGAGGAGCTGTCGTACGGGCGCATTTCGATACCCGTGTGGGTTATCGAGTTCTTATGACATTAATTCGGCAAAATGAAGTGAGCGTCCCCTTTGGTGCAACTGCAACGCTGGTTTCAGATAAAAGTGAACAGATTAGCGGTATTGTTGGTGAAGATGGGCAGTTATATATCAGTGGGATGCCTAAAAAAGGGGATGTGAAGATCGTATGGGGTAAAGATACTTCACAACAATGCGTTGCGAAATATGAACTGCCGATTAAGAAAAAATCGTCAGGTATTATTTCTGTAACAACAAATTGCCAATGATCAGGGATAGATAATATGATGAAAATTTCAAGTCTGTTTTTTGTTGGAAGCATGTTGTTTACGGCCAATAATGTTATGGCTGCAGATTGGGGACCCTGTACATCGACTTCAGGTGTTCATGATTACCCAGTCAATTTTGATATTGATATTATGGATGCCAGCAAAAATGAAGCGGGTACTGAATTAAAATTAATTTACTCATGGACTGGTGTTGGGCAGCCTTTTAATTTTATTTGTGAGTGTCCGGATACTTATAAAACGGAAAAGGATACACTGATTAAAGTCGTGAGTAACTTATCTACGGCAACGCGAAAAATAAACAGTGAGCAATACTACCGGTTAACCGATGAGCTGGAAGTAATGACCATGATTCAAGGTCCAAGCGTGATGTTCCGCGTTCCGGAGGCCAATAGTCAGATCCCTAATTTAAATAACTCTTCTCAAGACTGTAAAGGTAATAATCTGGGGCAATTTGGCAGTAATGGCTATCTGTCATTTTATATAGCAAAGCCTGTTCAGGGTGAGGTGGAAATTCCCTATACGCTTATTGCAACAATGTATGCCTCAAAGAAAAAAAATACATACAGGGATCCACTTTCTACGGTCAGTATTGCAGGAAAATTGACCTTTACACAAGGCTGTAAAATTGACGCCGGTACGGTATTGGATGTCCCCTTCGGCGAGTACCCATCTTCGGCGTTTAAAAATAAAAAAGGAACCATTCCAGTTGGAGGGACTGAAAAAGAGATTAACCTCCAGTTCGATTGTGAAAATATTACCGATGGCATTCAGGTATCTCTAAGGATTGAAGGAAACACAAGTCAGGCTGACGAGCGTGCCATCGATATGGGTAACCCAGACATTGGTGTGTTGGTTATGGATCCAAACGGCAATGTCTTAAAGCCTAACGATACCAACAGCAGTGTTAACTTAAACCTCGGTTCGAACGATTCCCAAAAACATCGCGATGCAACAATTAAACTGAAAGCAGCACCAATCAGCACGACCGGAAATGCTCCAGCGGCAGGGCAATATAGTGGGGTTGCAACAATCTTTCTGGATATGGATTAGTCATCATGTGGAGAAATAGTATACGTTGCCTGTTACCCTTTTTAGCTCTGGCATATTTTCCCGGCGCTGAAGCTAAAATAAGCCTCGGTGAAGCAGGAAAACTGACGTTTTCTCTTTCAGTCGTGGCCAAAGGGTGTGAGTTTGAAGCCGCTGATTTAGAAGTTGTCATGGGGAAAATGATGTTAATGAAGCCAGTCACGGTCGGAAGAGTCATAAACGAAAAAAATTTCGTAATCGAATTAAAAGATTGTGACGGAATATCAAAAGCTAAAGTAACAATGGACGGCCTTCCTGACACCAATGATAACTCTCTTTTTGCTCTGGATGCCGGAGGCGCAACGGGAATAGCCCTGCAAATTGTTGACGGCAAGGGCACAAAACAGATTCCGAAAGTCGCTGGTGGAACGGCGATAGAGTGGCCAGTAAATGGAACAACAACCCAACTGAACTACAAAGCGAGTTATGTCGTTGTAAACGCCAATGCAACGTCTGGACATGCAAATGCCATGGTCAATTTCTCCGTGGAGTATGAGTAACCAGTTTCGGACTTTTGGCAGAAAAAGAGGAGATTACTCCTCTTTTTTACAAGAACAGTTAATTATTGGTCTGCATTCTGACTTGCTTTTTGTAAATATCTGTAGCTAAAACTCACTTCATTGCCACTTTTCCTTCTCTCTGTGGTCTACTTAACGACATGAGCAGAGGATAGCGTTCACTACTCCGGCATTTTATCCTGATACTCCCACTGTAAAAACGGAGTGCTGGATATTTTTTCCCCTTTACCCCAGGGTTTGTTTGCATGAGATACATCAAATCGATTACACAGCAGAAGCTGAGCTTTTTGCTTGCAATCTATATTGGCCTTTTTATGAATGGCGCGGTTTTTTACCGCCGCTTCGGCAGCTATGCGCACGATTTTACCGTCTGGAAAGGTATTTCTGCTGTTGTTGAACTGGCCGCCACCGTACTGGTGACCTTCTTTTTACTGCGTCTTCTTTCGCTGTTTGGCCGCCGCAGCTGGCGTATTCTGGCATCGCTGGTGGTGCTCTTTTCCGCAGGTGCCAGCTATTACATGACCTTCCTTAATGTAGTCATTGGTTATGGCATCATCGCATCCGTCATGACCACCGATATCGACCTGTCAAAAGAAGTTGTTGGTCTGAACTTTATTCTCTGGTTAATCGCCGTAAGCGCGTTGCCTCTTATCCTTATCTGGAATAACCGCTGTCGTTACACCTTGCTCCGACAACTGCGAACCCCAGGGCAACGTATTCGCAGCCTGGCGGTCGTCGTACTGGCAGGTATTATGGTTTGGGCACCGATTCGTTTGCTGGATATCCAGCAGAAGAAAGTGGAGAGGGCGACAGGTGTTGATTTGCCGAGTTATGGCGGCGTCGTCGCGAACTCTTATCTGCCATCAAACTGGCTTTCGGCATTAGGTCTTTATGCCTGGGCGCGGGTCGATGAATCTTCCGATAACAATTCTCTCCTTAACCCTGCGAAGAAGTTTACGTACCAGGCTCCACAAAACGTTGATGATACATATGTCGTTTTCATTATTGGTGAAACCACGCGCTGGGATCATATGGGCATTTTCGGCTATGAACGCAATACCACACCGAAGCTGGCTCAGGAGAAAAATCTGGCGGCGTTCCGTGGTTACTCCTGTGATACTGCAACCAAACTCTCACTGCGTTGCATGTTTGTACGTCAGGGTGGAGCAGAAGATAATCCGCAGCGCACATTAAAAGAACAGAACATTTTCGCGGTATTGAAGCAGTTAGGATTCAGTTCTGATCTCTACGCTATGCAAAGCGAAATGTGGTTCTACAGCAATACGATGGCGGACAACATTGCTTATCGTGAGCAGATTGGTGCGGAGCCACGTAACCGTGGCAAACCGGTAGATGATATGTTGCTGGTAGACGAAATGCAGCAATCGCTGGGGCGCAACCCGGATGGTAAGCATCTGATCATTCTGCATACCAAAGGCTCACACTTTAACTACACCCAGCGTTACCCGCGCAGCTTTGCGCAGTGGAAGCCGGAATGTATTGGTGTTGATAGCGGCTGTACCAAAGCGCAGATGATCAACTCATACGACAACTCGGTGACCTATGTGGATCACTTTATTTCCAGCGTGATTGATCAGGTTCGCGATAAGAAAGCGATTGTGTTCTATGCAGCTGACCACGGTGAGTCAATTAATGAACGCGAGCACCTGCACGGCACGCCGCGTGAACTGGCACCGCCGGAACAGTTCCGTGTGCCGATGATGGTCTGGATGTCGGATAAATATCTGGAAAATCCGGTCAATGCGCAGGCATTTGCGCAGCTGAAAAAAGAAGCCGACATGAAAGTGCCACGCCGTCATGTAGAGCTGTACGACACCATCATGGGTTGTCTTGGCTATACTTCACCGGATGGTGGAATTAACGAAAACAACAACTGGTGTCACATCCCGCAGGCAAAAGAGGCGTCGGCTAACTAGGCCTGCTGACTTTCTCGCCGATCAAAAGGCATTTTGCTATTAAGGGATTGACGAGGGCGTATCTGCGCAGTAAGATGCGCCCCGCATTCGGTGATTGGCGCAGCCTGGTAGCGCACTTCGTTCGGGACGAAGGGGTCGGAGGTTCGAATCCTCTATCACCGACCAAATTCGAAAAGCCTGCTCAACGAGCAGGCTTTTTTGCATCTGTAGCTCATGAGGAAGAGAACCTCCGGGGGCGGGGAGGTTCGACTCGACGTAGGCCTGATAAGACGCGCCAGCGTCGCATCAGGCAAATGTACCGGCCCATTGTCGGATGCGGCGCGACCGCCTTATCCGATCTACACACCACACATTTCCCTGCCAAATTTGCGCCCCATATCTCACTATCCATTAACGGATTTGTGACAGAAACCATTGTCTTTTTTTATATTTGCTTAAATCTTTTTTTGCGTTACTTATGGCTGGCGCTGGCATTTTCCGCTGTGCGTTTTAGCGTTCATGGTATTAATCGCTCAGATATCCACCTTTACCTCAGATTTTTTTCATTAAATGCATAAAACTTAATCACCAAATGTTGCTAAATATTAAGCTGATTGTTCTGGTTGTGTTGGCGTAGCACAAATTTCTCTGCTGCAAATAGCTGTTTGAAGTTTTTTTAATCTTTGTTTGTGGATTCTCACCGTTGGTGTAAATCCCGGTTGGCTGTATTGACGTTTTCACATTCTGTTGACAGATTGTAGGTCACGAGGGGCATTTTATGGAGGATCCGCACTGTTACACTGATGTTAATTAGTACGGCATCCCCACCTCATAACGTTGACCCGACCGGGCAAAAAACAAAAAAGGTCAGGCAGCGACAACCCACTGCAAAGGGTTAAAACAACAAACATCACAATTGGAGCAGAATAATGCGTATTTCCTTGAAAAAGTCAGGGATGCTGAAGCTTGGTCTCAGCCTGGTGGCTATGACCGTCGCAGCAAGTGTTCAGGCTAAAACTCTGGTTTATTGCTCAGAAGGATCTCCGGAAGGGTTTAACCCGCAGCTGTTTACCTCCGGCACCACCTATGACGCCTCTTCCGTACCGCTTTATAACCGTCTGGTTGAATTTAAAATCGGCACCACTGAAGTGATCCCGGGCCTCGCTGAAAAGTGGGAAGTCAGCGAAGACGGTAAAACCTATACCTTCCATCTGCGTAAAGGTGTGAAGTGGCACGACAATAAAGAATTCAAACCGACGCGCGAACTGAATGCCGATGACGTAGTGTTCTCGTTCGATCGTCAGAAAAACGCGCAAAACCCGTACCATAAAGTCTCTGGCGGCAGCTACGAATACTTCGAAGGCATGGGCTTACCAGAGCTGATCAGCGAAGTGAAAAAGGTGGACGATAACACCGTTCAGTTTGTGCTGACTCGCCCGGAAGCGCCGTTCCTCGCTGACCTGGCAATGGACTTCGCCTCTATTCTGTCAAAAGAATATGCTGACGCGATGATGAAAGCCGGTACACCGGAAAAACTGGACCTCAACCCAATCGGTACCGGCCCGTTCCAGTTACAGCAGTACCAGAAAGATTCCCGTATTCGCTATAAAGCGTTTGATGGCTACTGGGGCACCAAACCGAAGATCGATACGCTGGTCTTCTCTATTACTCCTGACGCTTCCGTGCGTTACGCGAAATTGCAGAAGAACGAATGCCAGGTGATGCCGTACCCGAACCCGGCAGATATCGCCCGCATGAAGCAGGATAAATCCATCAACCTGATGGAAATGCCGGGGCTGAACGTCGGTTATCTCTCGTATAACGTGCAGAAAAAACCACTGGATGACGTGAAAGTTCGCCAGGCTCTGACCTACGCGGTGAACAAAGACGCCATCATCAAAGCGGTTTATCAGGGCGCGGGCGTATCAGCGAAAAACCTGATCCCGCCAACCATGTGGGGCTATAACGACGACGTTCAGGACTACACTTACGATCCTGAAAAAGCGAAAGCCTTGCTGAAAGAAGCGGGTCTGGAAAAAGGTTTCTCCATCGACCTGTGGGCAATGCCGGTACAACGTCCGTATAACCCGAATGCTCGCCGCATGGCGGAGATGATTCAGGCAGACTGGGCGAAAGTGGGCGTGCAGGCCAAAATCGTCACCTACGAATGGGGTGAGTACCTCAAGCGTGCGAAAGATGGCGAGCATCAGACGGTAATGATGGGCTGGACTGGCGATAACGGGGATCCGGATAACTTCTTCGCCACCCTGTTCAGCTGCGCCGCCTCTGAACAAGGCTCCAACTACTCAAAATGGTGCTACAAACCGTTTGAAGATCTGATTCAACCGGCGCGTGCTACCGACGACCACAATAAACGTGTTGAACTGTACAAACAAGTACAGGTCGTGATGCACGATCAGGCTCCGGCACTGATCATCGCTCACTCCACCGTGTTTGAACCGGTACGCAAAGAAGTTAAAGGCTATGTGGTTGATCCATTAGGCAAACATCACTTCGAAAATGTCTCTATCGAATAATTAAAGCCATGCAAGACTGATGGCAAAGGCAAAACTGCCTGATGCGCTCCGCTTATCAGGCCTACGAAAACTCTGCAATGTATTGAGTTTGCACGATTTTGTAGGTCGGATAAGGCGTTTGCGCCGCATCCGGCATAAACAAAGCGCTCTTTGTCAACAATCTGCATACCCGGTGGCGCTGTGCCTCTGCGTGCAGCGCCATCCGGCAGCAATACTTCATTCCCTGTTCCACAAGGGCGGGAATTGATTTGTGAGCAATACAGACACGCAGTTCCAGGCTGCGGGTCACTATAGAGAATCCGGGTTATGTTGCAGTTTATTCTCCGACGTTTGGGACTCGTCATCCCCACGTTTATCGGTATTACCCTTTTCACATTTGCCTTTGTCCACATGATCCCGGGCGATCCGGTGATGATCATGGCGGGCGAACGTGGGATCTCCCCAGAGCGTCACGCGCAATTGCTGGCTGAACTCGGCTTAGATAAACCGATGTGGCAGCAGTATCTCCATTACATTTGGGGCGTAATGCACGGTGATTTAGGCATTTCCATGAAAAGCCGAATTCCGGTATGGGAAGAGTTCGTGCCGCGCTTTCAGGCCACGCTGGAACTTGGCGTCTGCGCGATGATTTTTGCGACCGCAGTCGGGATTCCGGTTGGTGTGCTGGCTGCGGTTAAACGTGGTTCCATTTTCGATCACACAGCGGTTGGCCTGGCGCTGACCGGCTACTCGATGCCAATTTTCTGGTGGGGCATGATGCTGATCATGCTGGTTTCGGTGCACTGGAACCTGACGCCTGTCTCCGGTCGTGTGAGCGACATGGTGTTCCTCGATGATTCCAATCCGTTAACCGGTTTTATGCTGATCGACACCGCCATCTGGGGTGAAGACGGTAACTTTATCGATGCCGTCGCCCATATGATCCTGCCCGCCATTGTGCTGGGTACCATCCCGCTGGCGGTCATTGTGCGTATGACGCGCTCCTCGATGCTGGAAGTGCTGGGCGAAGATTATATCCGCACCGCGCGTGCCAAAGGTCTTACCCGGATGCGGGTGATTATCGTCCATGCGCTGCGTAACGCGATGCTGCCGGTGGTGACCGTTATCGGCCTGCAGGTGGGAACATTGCTGGCGGGGGCGATTCTGACTGAAACCATCTTCTCGTGGCCCGGTCTGGGGCGCTGGTTGATTGACGCACTGCAACGCCGCGATTATCCGGTAGTGCAGGGCGGCGTATTGCTGGTGGCGACGATGATTATCCTCGTCAACCTGCTGGTCGATCTGCTGTACGGCGTGGTGAACCCGCGTATTCGTCATAAGAAGTAAGGGGACATCATGTCACAGGTTACTGAAAATAAAGTGATTAGCGCACCGGTGCCGATGACCCCGTTACAGGAGTTCTGGCACTATTTTAAACGCAACAAAGGCGCGGTTGTCGGGCTGGTTTACGTCGTCATCGTGCTGTTTATCGCGATCTTTGCCAACTGGATTGCACCCTATAACCCAGCGGAACAGTTCCGCGATGCACTGCTCGCCCCGCCAGCCTGGCAGGAAGGCGGCAGCATGGCGCACTTGCTGGGCACTGATGACGTGGGGCGTGATGTGCTGTCGCGGCTGATGTACGGCGCGCGCTTGTCGCTGCTGGTTGGCTGTCTGGTAGTGGTGTTATCGCTGATTATGGGCGTTATTCTCGGCCTGATCGCTGGTTACTTTGGCGGTCTGGTCGATAACATCATCATGCGCGTGGTCGATATCATGCTGGCGCTGCCAAGTCTACTGCTGGCACTGGTGCTGGTGGCGATTTTCGGCCCGTCGATTGGTAACGCCGCGCTGGCGCTAACCTTCGTTGCGCTGCCGCATTATGTGCGCTTAACCCGCGCCGCCGTGCTGGTGGAAGTTAACCGCGATTACGTCACCGCGTCTCGCGTGGCGGGTGCCGGGGCAATGCGCCAGATGTTTATTAACATCTTCCCGAACTGCCTTGCGCCGCTGATTGTTCAGGCGTCGCTCGGTTTCTCTAACGCCATTCTCGATATGGCTGCTCTTGGTTTCCTCGGCATGGGCGCGCAGCCGCCAACGCCGGAGTGGGGCACCATGCTCTCTGACGTGTTGCAGTTCGCGCAAAGCGCCTGGTGGGTCGTGACCTTCCCGGGTCTGGCGATCCTGCTGACGGTGCTGGCATTTAACCTGATGGGTGACGGTCTGCGTGACGCGCTCGATCCCAAACTGAAGCAGTAAGAGGTTCGAGATGGCGTTATTAAATGTAGATAAATTATCGGTGCATTTCGGCGACGAAAGCGCACCGTTCCGCGCCGTAGACCGCATCAGCTACAGCGTAAAACAGGGTGAAGTGGTCGGGATTGTGGGTGAGTCCGGCTCTGGTAAATCGGTCAGTTCGCTGGCAATTATGGGGCTGATTGATTATCCGGGCCGCGTAATGGCGGAAAAGCTGGAGTTTAACGGTCAGGATTTGCAGCGTATCTCAGAAAAAGAGCGCCGCAACCTGGTGGGTGCCGAAGTGGCAATGATCTTCCAGGACCCGATGACCAGCCTTAACCCGTGCTACACCGTGGGTTTCCAGATTATGGAAGCGATTAAGGTGCATCAGGGCGGCAACAAAAGTACCCGCCGTCAGCGAGCGATTGACCTGCTGAATCTGGTCGGTATTCCCGATCCGGCATCGCGTCTGGATGTTTACCCGCATCAGCTTTCCGGCGGCATGAGCCAGCGCGTGATGATCGCCATGGCGATTGCCTGTCGACCAAAACTGCTGATTGCCGATGAACCGACCACTGCGCTGGACGTGACCATCCAGGCGCAAATCATCGAACTGCTGCTGGAGTTGCAGCAGAAAGAGAACATGGCGCTGGTGTTGATCACTCATGACCTGGCGCTGGTGGCGGAAGCGGCACATAAAATCATCGTGATGTATGCAGGCCAGGTAGTAGAAACGGGCGATGCGCACGCTATCTTCCAGGCGCCGCGTCACCCGTATACTCAGGCATTGCTGCGTGCGCTGCCGGAATTTGCTCAGGACAAAGAACGTCTGGCGTCGTTGCCAGGTGTCGTTCCCGGCAAGTACGACCGCCCGAACGGCTGCCTGCTTAACCCGCGCTGCCCCTACGCCACTGACAAATGCCGTGCTGAAGAACCGGCGCTGAATATGCTCGCTGACGGGCGTCAGTCCAAATGCCATTACCCACTTGATGATGCCGGGAGGCCGACACTATGAGTACGCATGAGGCCACCTCGCAACAACCGCTGTTGCAGGCTATCGACCTGAAAAAACATTATCCGGTGAAGAAAGGCATGTTCGCGCCGGAACGTCTGGTGAAGGCGCTGGATGGCGTTTCGTTTAACCTTGAACGTGGCAAAACGCTGGCAGTAGTAGGTGAATCTGGCTGCGGTAAATCGACCCTCGGTCGGTTGCTGACGATGATTGAAACGCCCACCGGCGGCGAACTGTATTACCAGGGGCAGGATCTGCTCAAGCACGATCCGCAGGCGCAGAAGCTACGTCGGCAGAAAATCCAGATTGTCTTCCAGAACCCTTACGGTTCGCTGAATCCGCGTAAAAAAGTTGGGCAGATTCTCGAAGAGCCGCTGCTGATCAACACCAGCTTAAGCAAAGAACAGCGTCAGGAAAAAGCCCTGTCGATGATGGCGAAAGTCGGCCTGAAAACCGAGCATTACGACCGCTATCCGCATATGTTCTCCGGCGGTCAGCGTCAGCGTATCGCCATTGCCCGAGGTCTGATGCTCGACCCGGATGTGGTGATTGCCGATGAGCCGGTTTCTGCGCTGGACGTCTCAGTGCGTGCGCAGGTGCTGAATCTGATGATGGATTTGCAGCAGGAACTGGGGCTATCTTATGTCTTTATCTCGCACGATCTGTCGGTGGTGGAGCACATTGCTGATGAAGTGATGGTGATGTACCTGGGCCGCTGCGTGGAGAAGGGGACGAAGGACCAAATCTTCAATAACCCGCGCCACCCGTACACTCAGGCATTGCTCTCCGCGACACCACGCCTGAACCCGGACGATCGTCGCGAACGCATCAAACTTACCGGTGAACTGCCAAGCCCGCTGAATCCACCGCCAGGCTGCGCCTTCAACGCCCGCTGTCGTCGGCGCTTCGGCCCCTGCATCCAGTTGCAGCCGCAGCTAAAAGACTACGGCGGTCAACTGGTAGCCTGTTTTGCCGTTGATCAGGATGAAAATCCGCAGCGTTAACTCACAAAACCGGGGCCATGCGCTCCGGTTTACTCAATCAACTTCAACAGTGGCGACAAGCATAACAAAATGCCGTACAGCAGAATCATCCAGGCTTTAAACCCGCGAAGTTTTTCCAGTTGTGAGACTTTATAGATCAGGAAAAACGGAATGAGGCACGACACAATGCCATATAACGGGCTTCCCAACTGAAAGAACACCAGTACCGATACACGAAACGAAACCCAAATCGTCAACGTAATGACGATAAAAGTGCAGATCGCCAGAGTCAGCACGAGTGAGTTAATTTTCCTGGTATCAATAATTCGGCTTAACAGATTGAGAATAATGCCTTTAATGGCCTCGTGGAAACCGAGATAAATGCCAAAGAATGCAGTCAGTACGGCAAAGATATTCAGTACCGTAGAGGTGATATGAATGATATGCCCAGGGATCACCTGCGCGGCCAGTGCCAGTGCCGAGATATTTTGTTCAAAGGCAGAAACGGCTTCTTCGTGGCTAATTGAGAAGGTAAACGAAAAGGCAAAAAACAAGATCACCGCAATGAGCGTGATATAGCTAATCCGGTGGGTACGCAGCGCGAGCCGGGTTGCCAGTACTTTATCCGCTTCCCGTTTACGATAGGCAATATTCATTGGGTTAAGTACCTGAATAAATACCGCGGAAAAGAAGCAAAATGGAATAGTAAGCAGGACATCGCGGAAAAAGTCGGAGGCTTGCGGGAAGGCGGTTATATTGGCGAAATTCCAGTGCGGGATCATCGCAAAACCGAACACGACAATAATCCCCACTTTGACCACCACCATTGGTCCGGAAATCTTAAACAGTAATCGTTCACCACCAGACGCAATCGCCACCAGTACGGCGAAAATGGCGACTTTATAAAATAGAGATTGAGAAAGATCGGCATCGGTTAAACCGAAGGTTTTCAGGTACGAGGCGCTGTCGAAAACCACGGAGAGAGAGTAGATAAAAATCCCGTGGATAATCATCAAAAAGTAGATAACCCCGAGGAAAATTCCCCAGTTCTTCCCCAGGTAATGACTGATAATATCGGTGTAGTCATTACAGGAATCGCTTTCAGAAAGGGTTTTTAAATAAATGTCCTGTACTACCCAGGTGGCAGGATAAGCAATGATCGCTGCGGTAATAAATACCCAAATTCCCTTCAAGCCAATTTGTACTGGCATCAGCACGGTTCCGGCACCAATCGCCATGCCTATGCATAATAAAACCCAGCCGAAGTCGTAGCGTGTAAACGGCAATTTCTGATCGTGTTTCGGTAGTGTGTTGTGCTGCATAAAGTCCTGTCCAGAAAGAAGTCGGCCTCGCAAAAATGAATAACCCCAGTTTCTCTTGCGCAACAGGTGGAGAAGTCGAATACGCAGTATGTAAAAAATGAGGCAACAGATTCACTGGGGAGGTCGCGAGGAGGCGCAATTCTACAAAATTGCGCATTTCACTACTAGTCTGGAGTCAGCCCGGATATGAGCTGCAACTATTGCAAATAAAGAAATTAAGCTGGAAGGCATCACGCAATGAGGAAGATTGCCGGGTGCTGACGGCAAAAAACAATCGTAAAATCAGCGGCAAGCCGGAAAGGTTCCGGTGAGGCGCAATGTTGCGGGGGCTTTATCCCTGGTGGCATTGGTTGCTGGAGAGAGAAAACCCCCGCACGTTGCAGGTATGCACCTGACAATATCACGGGGGCTAATCTTGAACCTAGACCACTCAAGAATAGCCGCGAAACGTTGTCATTACAACACAGGCGGCTATATGACGCTCGCAGAACTGGGCATGGCCTTCTGGCATGATTTAGCGGCTCCGGTCATTGCTGGCATTCTTGCCAGTATGATCGTGAACTGGCTGAATAAGCGGAAGTAACGTGTCATGCGGGCGTCAGGCTGCCGTAATGGCAATTTGCGTCCGGATCAGGCCGCAGGGGTGAAACTCTGCGGCCTTTTTCGTTCTTATTGCGGGTAAGGCACCCAGTCGCCGCCGTTCAGGCGAACGTACGGTTTATCCTGGTATTGAATAACTACTGCATTTGAGTTCTCGGAGACCGGTGCTGTTTGTGGCAACCCACTGGTGAGTTTTTTCCAGTCAACATTGTCTTCGGAGAAAATCTTGCCATCAAGAACGCGAACCACCAGATCGGAGATAGCCAGGAAGCTGCTCGGTTGGTCGATGACAATCGGAGCCCCCTGATGTGGTGCCTTCATGCCGAAGAATTTCACCCCAACGGGGACGTCTGTGATAGACGGGCTAGGGATATCACGTAGACCAGATACCTGCATTCTGTCGCCCTTCAGCGCGCCGCCGTGTTCCGGCACCACGACCACCATCACTTTACGACCCGATTTCTCCAGTTCAGTAAAGAAGGCGTCCAGTTCATCAAAGAATTTTTGCGCCCGCGCTTTGTAATCCGCTGTTTTGCTGACGCCCGGATAATGGTTGCCGTCATGCAGTGGAAGCGTGTTGTAGAACGTGGCACTACGGCTGTTTTTATCTTTTTCGGTAACGTCCAGCCAACGGTTAAGCACGGCGGTATCGTCATAAACCGGCGAACCATCAAAGCCCAGCAAAATAACCGGCAGATTTGTTTGATCCATCAATTCGCTCTGCATGCCGCCATTTTCGCGAACTTCTTTCAAAAAACCGCCGAACTGGCCGTTATGTCCCATCATCAGGTGCTGGGTAAAGCCCAGTTTCGACAGGTTATCAAACAGATAGCAGTCGTTATTTGCCGGTTGATACAGATTAGTGTGCGAAGTCTGCCCGCAGCTGGCGCGCAGTAAACGGATCGCCGCCGGGCCACTGTAGGAGGTGGCGGAGTTAAAGTTCTTGAACTCAATATCGAAATGCGACCACAGTGGATGCGACATCAATCCGGCGGCTTCAATATCCGACCAGGAAAGCGAACAGATATTAATCACCAGTAGTTCAAATGGCTGAGCATCAGCGGGCAGCGAAGACGGGAAGATCGATTTACGTTTCGCCTCCGCGTTATAGAAATTATTCAGCCAGGCGTTAAGGTTTGCTGTTGTTGGCGGTGCAGTTTGTGCGGGTATATCACCCACTACCGGTGCGCCACCCGTCGCCGCAACGGTTGCCGCTGCGTTACCACCCGTCGTTGTTACAGTGGTCGTCGGTTGACCGGCTGGCCACAAGGAGAAACTTGGTCCCGCCAGGGTAAGTACGTTCAGCCATAGCAGAATGGCAACCACAAAAACGGTAATGCGAATCCATTGTGACAGGAATAACCAGGCCACGAATAAAACAAAAATGGCCCCAATCATCTGCCAGTTAATAAAGCGTGTGACAAGATCGATTAAATAATCGGTACTGAACCCCGCCACCTGCGAACCCTGGCTCATTATGCTTTCCGGGCCAGGCAACCAGGTGTCATGCCAGAACAAAGCAAAGCCGATCGGCAGGGCAATCCAGTGGCGCAAGCGATGCAGGCTGTAGCGCGGAATGGGCATCAGCAGAAACGCGGCAAACACCAGATTGAGGAGCGGATGGAAGTTAAGATATCCCGCCCACAACAGGCCGAACTTAACCAGAAAATAGAAGTTCCAGCCGGAAAGGCCGCGCCAGTATTGCCAGAGGGAAGAAGGCATGGCGGTATTTTGCGTAAATTGAGTCATTTTTTGGTTGCCCTGGCTTTTTCCGTGCGGCGTAACGTCCCGGCCGGTTTAACATAACGAGGTTTAGCAAAGAACAAACGTAAGGTGTCGCGAATGCGTCGCAAAGAGTGCCGCGCCAGATAGCCCAGCGGGAAAAATATCAGTGCGCAAACGACAATAATTTCAATGATATCGCTGATGGTCATCATGATGAGCGCTCCACAGCATCATCTAACAGTCGCATTGGTTCTGGTATTCGTCGCCAGTGGCGACCATCGTGCTCGGCATTGATGACCGGTTTAGAACTTTGCGCTAAAGGCAGCGGCATGCCCCATTGTTCTGGGGCAAGCAGGCGCATCTGCACCAGCTCGGCACTGATTTGATCATCTTCAAACCAGACCATTCGGTTTGAGAAAATGTCGCCAGTAGGCAATGGGAAAATATGATTCAACGCGGTATCCAGATCGTTAATCCGACAGAATGAGAGAAACAGCACCAGCCGATTACCGCCAATGGTCATGATATCGCCGGTACGGTTAGGGCGACATAGCGTCAGGGCTTGCTCAACGCGGATACCCGGTACCGGACGTAGGGCAACCAGAACGCCTTTACCGTTGGCAGGTAATAGAGGGTTATTCATCATGTTGTTGACGGCATTACAGAACACATCCCACTTCTGGAAACCACGCAGTTTGAGCGGCTGGGTCATTGACAGCAAGGTAGTGATATCTTCCGGCACATAGCGACTAAACTTCTGCCCTTGCACGCTTTCGATCATCGTCAGACAGCGGGAGAGTGGCGCATTCCACGGGATAACCATATTTGCACCGCAGGCCAATAATAAACGTTCATCGGTGGCGCGCAGGCTGGCGGTATTTTCCCGTACGAGGATTTTCATCGCACTACCGCGCTGGCGACGCAGAGTATGAATGCTGCGGGCCAGTGGCTCGATTTGCGCATTTTGCTGTAAAGAAAAGACCACCGTCGCCGCCTGAGCGGTACGGGCTTCATTGAACAGGACTTCGTTATTGTTGAACAGTTGCCAGTGTTCCGATAGCGGCGGCGCACCTTCCAGTACAGCAACATTACTCAGAATGCGTTTTTCGTCGCTGCGTGGTTGGATTTCCGCCTCCTGGTGTTGAACTAATGTCCAGCAACCATTTTGTTGCTGAACGCTAAGCTGCTGACGGGCGCTGACCCCTTTTTCGTTGCACCAGAAAGCAATATCCAGCAAATGTTGGTCGCCCTGAAAACGCAAACTGGCAAGACCAAAAAGTGAACGGTATTCCTCAAGTAACAATGAAAATTGTTTATCGTTATTATTTCCGGAATTAATTACCAAAAGCGAACAATGGTTTAGCCGGCTCCATTTATTCATTTTATCCAACCATGAGCGAAGCCGCTCGGCAGGAATGTTTTGCCATGCGTTATTTGCGCAAACAAGAATAAAAAGGTAATTATGGGGATCAATAGAACACTGCAAATCACGGGCCAAATAGTATAGACCTTTTTCATGATTTAGCATTGAAAATAATGTTATTTTTCCCGGCCCTTGAGAATCATCTAATTGAAAGATTTTCGCTGGATCGCTGTCCATGCTAATGACCGCGACGTGTGCGGTTTCAGCCTGGGATGCAATTGTTTGATTCGCCAGACTGATAGCATCTTCATGGCGATCGACGTTAAACCACCAGACGCCGCCTGCTGGCATATGTCGCAGCTCATCCCATAATGATGAGATACCGATAGAGAATACAGGGTCCACAATGTCCCTCATGTCAACATTTTGTCTGATTATCAGTTTACTAGCGAAAGCTAAGAAATAAACCTACCATTGAAATTAAAACTTATCAGATTTAGCATGTGAATCAATTTAGCAGGTCACAAGACATGTGATTTTAGTCTTTTCGTTTTTAACTTTTTCTGTTGCGTAACGGAAAGTCAAAAAGTGAGCACATTCCCGTCTCGCCGTAAACAATAAACCGACGAAATGCTCACAGTTAGAATTGTCTCATGAACGGTACGGTTATTTCATAGGGATCAAGAAAAATGAATAACAATGAACCAGATACTCTGCCTGATCCCGCGATAGGCTATATCTTCCAGAATGATATTTTGGCGTTAAAGCAGGCATTTTCACTGCCTGATATTGATTATGCCGATATTTCCCAACGCGAACAGTTGGCCGCGGCATTAAAACGCTGGCCGTTGCTGGCAGAGTTTGCGCAACAAAAGTAGGGGATTGGTGAATGGCCGTACTGGGATTGCAGGGGGTTCGGGGAGGCGTGGGGACAACAACCATCACCGCCGCATTAGCCTGGTCATTACAAATGTTGGGAGAAAATGTCCTGGTGGTCGATGCCTGCCCGGACAACTTGTTGCGCCTGTCATTTAACGTTGATTTTACCCACCGTCAGGGTTGGGCAAGAGCTATGCTGGATGGCCAGGACTGGCGTGACGCCGGGTTGCGCTATACCTCGCAGCTCGATTTGCTGCCTTTTGGTCAGTTATCCATTGAAGAACAAGAAAATCCACAGCACTGGCAAACCCGGCTGAGCGATATTTGCTCCGGCTTACAGCAACTAAAAGCCAGCGGGCGTTACCAGTGGATTTTAATTGACTTACCGCGTGATGCCTCGCAGATAACCCACCAGCTGCTGAGTTTGTGCGATCACTCGCTGGCAATCGTCAATGTGGATGCCAACTGCCATATCCGACTGCATCAGCAAGCGCTGCCGGATGGTGCACATATTTTGATTAATGACTTCCGTATTGGCAGCCAGGTTCAGGACGATATTTACCAGCTTTGGTTGCAAAGCCAGCGCCGATTGCTGCCGATGCTCATTCATCGTGATGAAGCGATGGCTGAATGTCTGGCAGCTAAGCAACCAGTCGGTGAATTTCGCAGTGATGCGCTGGCGGCTGAAGAAATACTGACGCTGGCGAACTGGTGCCTGTTGAACTATTCCGGGCTGAAAACGCCAGTCGGGAGTGCATCATGAGTATCCTGACCCGGTGGTTGCTTATCCCGCCGGTCAACGCACGGCTTATTGGGCGTTATCGCGATTATCGTCGTCACGGCGCGTCGGCTTTCAGCGCGACGCTCGGCTGTTTCTGGATGATCCTGGCCTGGATTTTTATTCCGCTGGAGCACCCGCGCTGGCAGCGTATTCGCGCAGAACATAAAAACCTGTATCCGCATATCAACGCCTCGCGTCCGCGTCCGCTGGACCCGGTCCGTTATCTTATTCAAACATGCTGGTTACTGATCGGTGCATCGCGCAAAGAAACGCCGAAACCGCGCAGGCGGGCATTTTCAGGTCTACAAAATATTCGTGGACGTTACCATCAATGGATGAACGAGCTGCCTGAGCGCGTTAGCCATAAAACACAGCATCTTGATGAGAAAAAAGAGCTCGGTCATTTGAGTGCCGGGGCGCGGCGGTTGATCCTTGGTATCATCGTCACCTTCTCGCTGATTCTGGCGTTAATCTGCGTTACTCAGCCGTTTAACCCGCTAGCGCAGTTTATCTTCCTGATGCTGCTGTGGGGGGTAGCGCTGATCGTACGGCGGATGCCGGGGCGCTTCTCGGCGCTGATGCTGATTGTGCTGTCGCTGACCGTTTCTTGCCGTTATATCTGGTGGCGTTACACCTCGACGTTAAACTGGGACGATCCGGTCAGCCTGGTGTGCGGGCTTATTCTGCTGTTCGCCGAAACGTACGCGTGGATTGTGCTGGTGCTCGGCTATTTCCAGGTCGTATGGCCTCTGAATCGTTAGCCGGTGCCATTGCCGAAAGATATGTCGCTGTGGCCGTCGGTGGATATCTTTGTCCCGACTTACAACGAAGATCTCAACGTGGTGAAAAATACCATTTACGCTTCGCTGGGTATCGACTGGCCGAAAGACAAGCTGAACATCTGGATCCTCGATGACGGCGGCAGGGAAGAGTTTCGCCAGTTTGCGCAAAACGTGGGGGTGAAATATATCGCCCGTACCACTCATGAACATGCGAAAGCGGGCAACATCAACAATGCGCTGAAATATGCCAAAGGCGAGTTCGTGTCGATATTCGACTGCGACCACGTACCAACGCGATCGTTCCTGCAAATGACCATGGGATGGTTCCTGAAAGAGAAACAGCTGGCGATGATGCAGACGCCGCACCACTTCTTCTCGCCGGATCCGTTTGAACGCAACCTGGGGCGTTTCCGTAAAACACCGAACGAAGGCACGCTGTTCTATGGTCTGGTGCAGGACGGCAATGATATGTGGGATGCCACTTTCTTCTGCGGCTCATGTGCGGTGATTCGCCGTAAGCCGCTGGATGAGATTGGCGGTATTGCTGTCGAAACGGTAACCGAAGATGCGCACACTTCTCTGCGTCTGCACCGTCGTGGCTACACCTCCGCGTATATGCGTATTCCGCAGGCAGCGGGGCTGGCGACCGAAAGTCTCTCGGCGCATATCGGTCAGCGTATTCGCTGGGCGCGCGGGATGGTGCAAATCTTCCGTCTCGATAACCCGCTCACCGGTAAAGGGCTGAAGTTTGCTCAGCGACTGTGCTATGTCAACGCCATGTTCCACTTCTTGTCGGGCATTCCACGGCTGATCTTCCTGACTGCGCCGCTGGCGTTCCTGCTGTTTCATGCCTACATCATCTACGCGCCAGCGTTGATGATCGCCCTGTTTGTGCTACCGCATATGATCCATGCCAGCCTGACTAACTCGAAGATCCAGGGCAAATATCGCCACTCTTTCTGGAGTGAAATCTACGAAACAGTGCTGGCGTGGTATATCGCACCACCGACGCTGGTGGCGCTGATTAACCCGCACAAAGGCAAATTTAACGTCACCGCCAAAGGTGGACTGGTGGAAGAAGAGTACGTCGACTGGGTGATCTCGCGGCCCTACATCTTCCTTGTTCTGCTCAACCAGGTGGGCGTAGCGGTTGGGATCTGGCGCTACTTCTATGGTCCGCCAACCGAGATGCTCACCGTGGTCGTCAGTATGGTGTGGGTATTCTACAACCTGATTATTCTCGGCGGCGCAGTCGCAGTATCGGTAGAAAGCAAACAGGTACGCCGATCGCACCGCGTGGAGATGACGATGCCCGCAGCAATTGCCCGCGAAGATGGTCACCTCTTCTCGTGTACCGTTCAGGATTTCTCCGACGGTGGTTTGGGGATCAAGATCAACGGTCAGGCGCAGATTCTGGAAGGGCAGAAAGTGAATCTGTTGCTTAAACGCGGTCAGCAGGAATACGTCTTCCCGGCTCAGGTGGCGCGCGTGATGGGTAATGAAGTTGGGCTGAAATTAATGCCGCTCACTACCCAGCAACATATCGATTTTGTGCAGTGTACGTTTGCCCGTGCGGATACATGGGCGCTCTGGCAGGACAGCTACCCGGAAGATAAGCCGCTGGAAAGTCTGCTGGATATTCTGAAGCTCGGCTTCCGTGGCTACCGCCATCTGGCGGAATTTGCGCCTTCTTCGGTGAAGGGCATATTCCGTGTGCTGACTTCTCTGGTTTCCTGGGTTGTATCGTTTATTCCGCGCCGCCCGGAGCGGAGCGAAACGGCACAACCATCGGATCAGGCTTTGGCTCAACAATGATGATAACGCGATGAAAAGAAAAATATTCTGGATTTGTGCAGTGGCTCTGGGGATGAGTGTGTTCCCCTCTTTCATGACGCAGGCGACGCCAGCAACGCAACCACTGATCAATGCTGAGCCAGCTGTAGCCGCCCAGGCGGAGCAAAATCCGCAGGTGGGGCAAGTGATGCCGGGCGTGCAGGGCGCAGATGCGCCAGTCGTGGCGCAGAACGGTCCTTCCCGTGATGTGAAGCTGACCTTTGCGCAAATTGCGCCGTCGCCGGGCAGCATGGTGCTACGTGGCATTAACCCGAACGGCAGCATTGAGTTTGGTATGCGCAGCGATGAAGTGGTGACGAAGGCGATGCTCAACCTCGAATACACGCCATCGCCATCATTACTGCCTGTCCAGTCGCAGTTAAAGGTTTATCTCAATGATGAACTGATGGGCGTGCTGCCAGTGACCAAAGAACAGTTGGGTAAAAAAACGCTGGCACAAATGCCCATTAACCCGCTGTTTATTACTGATTTCAACCGTGTGCGGCTGGAGTTTGTCGGCCATTATCAGGACGTGTGCGAAAACCCGGCCAGCACCACGCTTTGGCTGGATGTTGGGCGGAGCAGTGGACTGGATCTGACCTATCAGACCCTGAATGTGAAGAATGACCTGTCACACTTCCCGGTGCCATTCTTTGACCCGCGTGATAACCGCACCAACACCTTGCCGATGGTCTTTGCGGGTGCGCCGGATGTTGAGCTGCAACAAGCATCTGCCATTGTCGCCTCGTGGTTTGGTTCGCGTTCTGGCTGGCGTGGGCAGAACTTCCCGGTGCTCTATAACCAACTGCCGGATCGCAATGCCATTGTCTTTGCCACCAATGACAAACGCCCGGACTTCCTGCGCGATCATCCGGCGGTAAAAGCCCCGGTGATTGAGATGATTAACCATCCGCAGAATCCTTACGTCAAACTGCTGGTGGTGTTTGGTCGTGACGACAAAGACTTGTTGCAGGCAGCGAAAGGTATCGCTCAGGGTAACATTCTGTTCCGTGGTGAAAGTGTGGTAGTGAATGAAGTGAAACCGCTGCTACCGCGTAAACCGTACGATGCGCCGAACTGGGTGCGTACCGATCGTCCGGTCACCTTTGGTGAACTGAAAACCTATGAAGAACAATTACAATCCAGCGGTCTTGAGCCAGCAGCGATTAACGTTTCGCTAAACCTGCCGCCGGATCTCTACCTGATGCGCAGTACCGGCATTGATATGGATATTAATTACCGCTACACCATGCCGCCGGTGAAAGACAGTTCGCGGATGGATATCAGCCTGAATAACCAGTTCCTGCAATCCTTCAACCTGAGCAGCAAACAGGAGGCGAACCGCCTGCTGCTGCGGATTCCGGTATTACAAGGTTTGCTGGATGGCAAAACGGATGTCTCTATTCCGGCGCTGAAACTGGGCGCGACCAACCAGCTGCGGTTCGACTTTGAGTATATGAACCCGATGCCGGGCGGTTCGGTGGATAACTGCATTACCTTCCAGCCGGTGCAGAATCATGTGGTGATTGGTGACGACTCCACCATCGACTTCTCGAAGTATTACCACTTCATCCCGATGCCGGATCTACGCGCCTTTGCTAACGCGGGCTTCCCGTTCAGCCGGATGGCGGATTTGTCGCAAACCATCACCGTGATGCCGAAAACGCCAAACGAAGCACAGATGGAAACCTTGCTGAATACCGTTGGCTTTATCGGTGCGCAGACGGGCTTCCCGGCGATTAACCTGACGGTGACCGATGATGGCAGCACCATTCAGGGCAAAGATGCCGACATCATGATCGTCGGTGGTATCCCGGACAAACTGAAAGACGATAAGCAGATCGACCTGTTGGTGCAGGCTACCGAAAGCTGGGTGAAAACGCCGATGCGCCAGACCCCGTTCCCCGGTATTGTGCCGGACGAGAGCGATCGCGCGGCAGAAACCCAGTCAACGCTGACCTCTTCCGGTGCGATGGCGGCGGTGATTGGTTTCCAGTCGCCGTATAACGACCAGCGCAGCGTGATTGCGCTGCTGGCAGATAGCCCACGCGGTTATGAAATGCTTAACGATGCGGTGAACGATAGCGGCAAACGCGCCACCATGTTCGGTTCGGTCGCGGTGATCCGCGAGTCCGGTATCAACAGCCTACGTGTTGGCGATGTTTATTACGTAGGTCATCTGCCGTGGTTCGAGCGCTTGTGGTATGCGCTGGCAAACCATCCGATTCTGCTGGCGGTGCTGGCGGCTATCAGTGTGATATTGCTGGCGTGGGTACTGTGGCGTCTGCTGCGTATTATTAGTCGTCGTCGTCTTAACCCGGATAACGAGTAATTGAAGATGAATGTGTTGCGTAGTGGACTCGTGACGATGCTGCTGCTGGCTGCCTTTAGTGTTCAGGCAGCCTGTACCTGGCCTGCCTGGGAGCAGTTTAAAAAGGATTACATCAGTCAGGAAGGGCGCGTCATCGACCCCAGCGACGCGCGCAAAATCACCACCTCCGAAGGGCAAAGTTACGGCATGTTCTTTGCCCTGGCGGCTAACGACCGTGCAGCTTTCGATAATCTTCTCGACTGGACGCAGAACAATCTCGCTCAGGGTTCTTTAAAAGAACATTTGCCCGCCTGGCTGTGGGGCAAGAAAGAGAACAGTAAGTGGGAAGTGCTGGACAGCAATTCGGCCTCCGATGGTGATGTCTGGATGGCCTGGTCGTTGCTGGAGGCGGGGCGTTTGTGGAAAGAGCAGCGTTATACCGACATCGGCAGCGCATTGCTAAAACGTATCGCGCGGGAGGAAGTGGTGACGGTGCCTGGGCTGGGCTCCATGTTGTTACCGGGCAAAGTGGGTTTTGCTGAGGATAACAGCTGGCGTTTTAACCCCAGCTACCTGCCGCCGACGCTGGCGCAGTATTTCACCCGCTTTGGCGCGCCGTGGACCACGCTGCGCGAAACCAATCAACGTTTATTGCTGGAAACCGCCCCGAAAGGCTTTTCGCCAGACTGGGTGCGCTATGAGAAAGACAAAGGCTGGCAGCTAAAAGCCGAAAAAACATTGATCAGCAGCTACGACGCTATCCGCGTTTACATGTGGGTAGGCATGATGCCTGACAGCGATCCGCAAAAAGCGCGGATGCTCAACCGGTTTAAACCGATGGCGACATTCACTGAGAAAAACGGTTATCCGCCGGAAAAAGTGGATGTGCCTACGGGGAAAGCGCAGGGTAAAGGACCGGTCGGTTTTTCTGCCGCCATGCTGCCCTTTTTACAAAACCGCGATGCGCAGGCCGTTCAGCGCCAGCGCGTGGCCGATAACTTTCCCGGCAGCGATGCCTATTACAACTATGTGCTGACCCTGTTTGGACAAGGCTGGGATCAACACCGTTTCCGCTTCTCGACAAAAGGTGAGTTATTACCTGACTGGGGCCAGGAATGCGCAAATTCACACTAAACATATTCACGCTTTCCCTCGGTCTGGCCGTCATGCCGATGGTCGAGGCAGCACCAACCGCTCAGCAACAGTTGCTGGAGCAAGTTCGGTTAGGCGAAGCGACCCATCGTGAAGACCTGGTGCAACAGTCGTTGTATCGGCTGGAACTTATTGATCCGAATAACCCGGATGTGATTGCTGCCCGTTTTCGTTCTCTGTTACGTCAGGGCGATATTGATGGCGCACAAAAACAGCTCGATCGGCTGTCGCAGTTAGCGCCGAGTTCAAATGCGTATAAATCGTCGCGGACCACAATGTTACTGTCTACGCCGGATGGTCGTCAGGCACTGCAACAGGCTCGATTGCAGGCGACTACCGGTCATGCGGAAGAGGCCGTGGCGAGTTACAACAAGCTGTTCAACGGTGCGCCGCCGGAAGGTGACATTGCTGTCGAGTACTGGAGTACGGTGGCGAAAATTCCGGCTCGCCGTGGTGAAGCGATTAATCAGCTAAAACGCATTAATGCGGATACGCCGGGCAATACGGGCCTGCAAAACAATCTGGCGCTATTACTGTTTAGTAGCGATCGCCGTGACGAAGGTTTTGCCGTCCTGGAACAGATGGCGAAATCGAACGCCGGGCGCGAAGGGGCCTCTAAAATCTGGTACGGGCAGATTAAAGACATGCCCGTCAGCGATGCCAGCGTTCAGGCACTGAAAAAATATCTCTCGATCTTTAGCGATGGCGATAGCGTGGCTGCTGCACAATCGCAACTGGCAGAACAGCAAAAACAGCTGGCCGACCCTGCTTTCCGCGCTCGTGCGCAAGGTTTAGCGGCGGTGGACTCTGGCATGGCGGGTAAAGCCATTCCCGAACTACAACAGGCGGTGCGGGCGAACCCGAAAGACAGTGAGGCTCTGGGGGCGCTGGGCCAGGCGTATTCCCAGAAAGGCGATCGCGCCAATGCAGTGGTGAATCTGGAAAAAGCCCTCGCGCTGGATCCGCACAACAGCAATAACGACAAATGGAACAGCCTGCTGAAAGTAAACCGCTACTGGCTGGCGATCCAGCAGGGCGATGCCGCGCTGAAAGCCAATAATCCTGACCGGGCAGAACGGCTGTTCCAGCAGGCACGTAATGTCGATAACACCGACAGCTATGCAGTGCTTGGGCTGGGCGATGTGGCGATGGCGCGCAAAGATTATCCCGCCGCCGAACGCTATTACCAGCAGACCTTGCGTATGGACAGCGGCAACACTAACGCCGTGCGCGGGCTGGCGAATATTTACCGCCAGCAGTCGCCAGAAAAAGCCGAAGCGTATATCGCCTCGCTCTCTGCCAGCCAGCGGCGCAGCATTGATGATATCGAACGCAGCCTGCAAAACGACCGTCTGGCACAGTAGGCAGAGGCACTGGAAAACCAGGGGAAATGGGCGCAGGCGGCAGCACTTCAGCGGCAACGACTGGCGCTGGACCCCGGCAGTGTATGGATTACTTACCGACTTTCGCAGGATCTCTGGCAAGCCGGACAACGCAGCCAGGCCGATACGTTAATGCGCAATCTGGCGCAGCAGAAGCCGAACGACCCGGAGCAGGTTTACGCTTACGGGCTGTACCTCTCCGGTCACGACCAGGACAGAGCGGCGCTGGCGCATATCAACAGCCTGCCGCGCGGGCAGTGGAACAGCAATATTCAGGAGCTGGTTAATCGACTGCAAAACGATCAGGTGCTGGAAACCGCTAATCGCCTGCGAGAAAACGGTAAAGAGGCAGAAGCGGAAGCGATGCTGCGCCAGCAACCGCCTTCCTCGCGTATTGACCTCACGCTGGCTGACTGGGCGCAGCAGCGACGTGATTACACCGCCGCCCGCGCTGCATATCAGAATGTCCTGACGCGGGAGCCAACTAACGCCGATGCCATTCTTGGTCTGACGGAAGTGGATATTGCTGCCGGTGACAAAGCGGCGGCACGTAGCCAGCTGGCGAAACTGCCTGCCACTGATAACGCCTCGCTGAACACACAGCGGCGCGTGGCGCTGGCACAGGCGCAGCTTGGCGATACCGCAGCGGCGCAGCAGACATTTAATAAGTTGATCCCGCAGGCAAAATCTCAGCCACCGTCGATGGAAAGCGCGATGGTACTGCGTGATGGTGCGAAGTTTGAAGCGCAGGCGGGCGATCCAACGCAGGCGCTGGAAACCTACAAAGACGCCATGGTTGCATCCGGTGTGACCACGACGCGTCCGCAGGATAACGACACTTTTACCCGGCTGACCCGTAACGACGAGAAAGATGACTGGCTGAAACGCGGCGTGCGCAGCGATGCGGCGGACCTCTATCGCCAGCAGGATCTTAACGTCACTCTCGAGCACGATTACTGGGGTTCGAGCGGCACCGGTGGTTACTCCGATCTGAAAGCGCACACCACTATGTTGCAGGTGGACGCGCCCTATTCTGACGGGCGGATGTTCTTTCGCAGTGATTTCGTCAATATGAACGTCGGCAGTTTCTCCACTAATGCCGATGGCAAATGGGATGACAACTGGGGCACCTGTACATTACAGGACTGTAGCGGCAACCGCAGCCAGTCGGATTCCGGTGCCAGCGTGGCGGTCGGCTGGCGAAATGACGTCTGGAGCTGGGATATCGGTACCACGCCGATGGGCTTCAACGTGGTGGATGTGGTCGGCGGCATCAGTTACAGCGATGATATCGGGCCGCTGGGTTACACCGTTAACGCCCACCGTCGGCCTATCTCCAGTTCTTTGCTGGCCTTTGGTGGGCAAAAAGACTCTCCGAGCAATACCGGGAAAAAATGGGGCGGCGTGCGTGCCGACGGCGTGGGGCTAAGTCTGAGCTACGATAAAGGTGAAGCAAACGGCGTCTGGGCATCGCTTAGCGGTGATCAGTTAACCGGTAAAAATGTCGAAGATAACTGGCGCGTGCGCTGGATGACGGGCTATTACTATAAGGTCATCAACCAGAACAATCGCCGCGTCACAATCGGCCTGAACAACATGATCTGGCATTATGACAAAGACCTGAGTGGCTACTCACTCGGTCAGGGCGGTTACTACAGTCCGCAGGAATACCTGTCGTTTGCCATACCGGTGATGTGGCGGGAGCGCACGGAAAACTGGTCGTGGGAGCTGGGGGCGTCTGGCTCGTGGTCGCATTCACGCACCAAAACCATGCCGCGTTATCCGCTGATGAATCTGATCCCGACCGACTGGCAGGAAGAAGCTGCGCGGCAATCCAACGATGGCGGCAGCAGTCAGGGCTTTGGCTACACGGCGCGGGCATTACTTGAACGACGTGTTACTTCCAACTGGTTTGTCGGCACGGCAATTGATATCCAGCAGGCAAAAGATTACGCCCCCAGCCATTTCCTGCTCTACGTACGTTATTCCGCCGCCGGATGGCAGGGTGACATGGATTTACCGCCGCAGCCGCTGATACCTTACGCCGACTGGTAAGTTTTCAGATAGCGCCTCTCTTAATGCCGCTGCGATCGGGTATACTCGGGCGGCAATCTGGGATTTCCGGGGGGAGACAATTTGCGCGTAAGTCGCTCGTTAACAATCAAGCAGATGGCAATGGTGGCAGCCGTTGTCCTGGTGTTCGTTTTTATTTTTTGCACCGTTTTGCTGTTCCATCTGGTCCAGCAGAATCGCTATAACACGGCTACGCAACTGGAAAGCATTGCTCGCTCTGTCCGCGAACCCTTATCTTCTGCCATTTTGAAAGGCGATATTCCCGAAGCGGAAGCTATTCTTGCCAGCATTAAACCGGCAGGCGTGGTCAGCCGTGCCGATGTAGTGCTGCCTAACCAGTTCCAGGCGCTGCGTAAAAGTTTTATTCCAGAGCGTCCGGTGCCGGTAATGGTTACTCGCCTGTTTGAGCTACCGGTGCAAATCTCGCTGGGCGTTTACTCGCTGGAACGTCCGGCAAACCCGCAGCCAATTGCCTATCTGGTGTTACAGGCGGATTCCTTCCGCATGTATAAGTTCGTGATGAGCACCCTCTCAACGTTAGTGACCATTTACTTACTCTTGTCGTTAATATTGACGGTGGCGATTAGCTGGTGCATTAACCGCCTGATTTTGCATCCGTTACGCAATATTGCTCGCGAACTTAACGCCATCCCACCCCAGGAGCTTGTTGGTCACCAACTGGCATTACCGCGTCTGCATCAGGACGATGAAATCGGTATGTTGGTGCGCAGTTACAACCTCAACCAGCAATTGCTGCAGCGCCATTATGAAGAACAGAACGAAAATGCGATGCGCTTCCCGGTGTCGGATTTGCCGAACAAAGCCTTGCTGATGGAGATGCTGGAGCAGGTGGTGGCGCGTAAACAAACCACCGCGCTGATGATCATCACCTGTGAAACCCTGCGTGATACTGCGGGTGTGCTGAAAGAGGCGCAACGAGAAATTCTGCTGCTGACGCTGGTGGAAAAACTCAAATCGGTACTGTCGCCACGCATGATCCTCGCGCAGATTAGCGGTTATGACTTTGCTGTCATTGCCAACGGTGTACAGGAACCGTGGCACGCTATCACATTAGGTCAGCAAGTGCTCACTATCATGAGCGAGCGCCTGCCGATTGAACGTATTCAACTCCGTCCGCACTGTAGCATTGGCGTGGCGATGTTCTACGGCGATCTCACCGCCGAACAGCTTTACAGTCGCGCTATTTCTGCGGCATTTACCGCTCGCCATAAAGGCAAAAATCAGATTCAGTTCTTTGATCCGCAGCAGATGGAAGCCGCCCAGAAGCGGTTGACGGAAGAGAGCGATATCCTTAATGCACTGGAAAATCATCAGTTTGCGATTTGGTTACAGCCACAGGTCGAGATGACCAGCGGTAAACTGGTCAGTGCGGAAGTGTTACTGCGTATCCAGCAACCGGATGGCAGTTGGGACCTGCCCGATGGCTTAATCGATCGCATTGAGTGCTGTGGGCTGATGGTTACCGTCGGTCACTGGGTGCTGGAAGAGTCCTGTCGATTGCTTGCTGCCTGGCAAGAGCGCGGCATTATGCTGCCCTTGTCGGTAAACCTCTCAGCGCTGCAACTGATGCATCCAAATATGGTGGCGGATATGCTGGAATTGTTAACCCGCTATCGTATTCAGCCGGGAACACTGATTCTGGAAGTGACAGAAAGCCGACGTATTGACGATCCTCATGCTGCGGTGGCAATCCTCCGTCCGCTGCGCAATGCCGGAGTTCGGGTGGCGCTGGATGATTTCGGCATGGGCTACGCAGGGCTGCGTCAGCTGCAGCATATGAAATCGTTGCCAATCGACGTACTGAAAATCGACAAAATGTTTGTTGAAGGTTTGCCGGAAGATAGCAGCATGATTGCTGCAATTATCATGCTGGCGCAGAGCCTGAACCTACAAATGATTGCCGAAGGCGTGGAGACTGAAGCACAACGCGACTGGCTGGCAAAAGCGGGCGTTGGTATTGCCCAGGGCTTCCTTTTTGCTCGCCCACTCCCTATTGAAATCTTCGAAGAGAGTTACCTGGAAGAAAAGTAGCTACCCCAAACTGATTACAAAACTTTAAAAAGTGCTGGTTTGTGCGAGCCAGCTCAAACTTTTTAACCTTTTTGTTTCAATTATGATCCAGGTACATTTCTGTGATGTTGTCTGGGTGTTATTTTAAGGCCGCAGGTACCCCATAACCTTACAAGACCTGTGGTTTTACTAAAGGACACCCTATGAAAACCTCTCTGTTTAAAAGCCTTTACTTTCAGGTCCTGACAGCGATAGCCATTGGTATTCTCCTTGGCCATTTCTATCCTGAAATAGGCGAGCAAATGAAACCGCTTGGCGACGGCTTCGTTAAGCTCATTAAGATGATCATCGCTCCTGTCATCTTTTGTACCGTCGTAACGGGCATTGCGGGCATGGAAAGCATGAAGGCGGTCGGTCGTACCGGCGCAGTCGCACTGCTTTACTTTGAAATTGTCAGTACCATCGCGCTGATTATTGGTCTTATCATCGTTAACGTCGTGCAGCCTGGTGCCGGAATGAACGTCGATCCGGCAACGCTTGATGCGAAAGCGGTAGCGGTTTACGCCGATCAGGCGAAAGACCAGGGCATTGTCGCCTTCATTATGGATGTCATCCCGGCGAGCGTCATTGGCGCATTTGCCAGCGGTAACATTCTGCAGGTGCTGCTGTTTGCCGTACTGTTTGGTTTTGCGCTCCACCGTCTGGGCAGCAAAGGCCAACTGATTTTTAACGTGATCGAAAGTTTCTCGCAGGTCATCTTCGGCATCATCAATATGATCATGCGTCTGGCACCTATTGGTGCGTTCGGGGCAATGGCGTTTACCATCGGTAAATACGGCGTCGGCACACTGGTGCAACTGGGGCAGCTGATTATCTGCTTCTACATCACCTGTATCCTGTTTGTGGTGCTGGTACTGGGTTCAATCGCTAAAGCGACTGGTTTCAGTATCTTCAAATTTATCCGTTACATCCGTGAAGAACTGCTGATTGTACTGGGGACTTCATCTTCCGAGTCGGCGCTGCCGCGTATGCTCGACAAGATGGAGAAACTCGGCTGCCGCAAATCGGTGGTGGGGCTGGTCATCCCGACAGGCTACTCGTTTAATCTTGATGGCACATCGATATACCTGACAATGGCGGCGGTGTTTATCGCCCAGGCCACTAACAGTCAGATGGATATCGTCCACCAAATCACGCTGTTAATCGTGTTGCTGCTTTCTTCTAAAGGGGCGGCAGGGGTAACGGGTAGTGGTTTTATCGTGCTGGCGGCGACGCTCTCTGCGGTGGGCCATTTGCCGGTAGCGGGTCTGGCGCTGATCCTCGGTATCGACCGCTTTATGTCAGAAGCTCGTGCGCTGACTAACCTGGTCGGTAACGGCGTAGCGACCATTGTCGTTGCTAAGTGGGTGAAAGAACTGGACCACAAAAAACTGGACGATGTGCTGAATAATCGTGCGCCGGATGGCAAAACGCACGAATTATCCTCTTAATCTCACCACTTATGCCCGCACTCCCTTCCCCGAGTGCGGGTGTTTGCGCATAATTGACCCCTGTGCCTGAACTTACCACCTGGGTGAGTTCAGGTTTATTTCACTTCTTCCGTGACATTTTCATGTTCTTGCGGTCTAACACGAAGTGTTTTTAACGTCATTTAGACTGACCGACAACGGGCAGTTTTTTATTACCAGGATAGTTGATCAGGGGTTCACATGCAGGGCACAAAAATTCGACTTTTAGCGGGCGGTTTGCTGATGATGGCCACTGCTGGCTATGTGCAGGCAGATGCGCTCCAGCCTGATCCAGCATGGCAACAGGGGACGCTTTCCAACGGTTTACAGTGGCAAGTGCTGACTACGCCCCAGCGTCCCAGCGATCGTGTTGAAATTCGCCTGCTGGTTAATACCGGTTCGCTCGCCGAAAGTACACAACAGAGCGGTTACAGTCACGCCATCCCTCGTATTGCGCTAACGCAAAGCGGTGGCCTTGACGCAGCGCAGGCGCGTTCATTGTGGCAGCAGGGGATCGACCCTAAACGCCCGATGCCGCCGGTAATTGTCTCTTATGACACCACGCTGTTTAATCTGAGTTTGCCCAATAACCGTAACGACTTGCTGAAAGAGGCGCTCTCTTATCTGGCAAATGCCACTGGCAAACTGACTATCACGCCAGAAACCATCAACCATGCGTTGCAAAGTCAGGACATGGTGGCAACCTGGCCTGCCGATACTAAAGAGGGCTGGTGGCGTTATCGTCTGAAAGGATCAACCTTGTTAGGTCACGATCCTGCCGATCCGCTGAAACAACCCGTTGAAGCGGAAAAGATTAAAGATTTCTATCAGAAATGGTACACCCCGGATGCAATGACGCTGCTGGTGGTGGGAAACGTGGATGCGCGCTCGGTCGTCGACCAAATCAATAAAACGTTTGGCGAACTGAAAGGCAAACGTGAAACACCGGCTCCGGTGCCGACGCTTTCTCCGCTGCGTGCGGAAGCGGTGAGTATTATGACCGACGCGGTGCGTCAGGACCGGCTATCTATCATGTGGGATACGCCGTGGCAGCCGATTCGTGAATCAGCCGCACTGCTGCGCTACTGGCGTGCGGACCTGGCCCGTGAGGCGCTGTTCTGGCATGTTCAGCAAGCGTTAAGCGCCAGTAACAGTAAAGACATCGGTCTTGGATTTGACTGTCGTGTGCTGTATCTGCGTGCGCAGTGTGCCATCAACATCGAATCACCAAACGACAAGCTGAACAGCAACCTTAATCTGGTGGCGCGTGAACTGGCGAAGGTTCGCGATAAAGGTCTGCCGGAAGAAGAGTTCAATGCGTTAGTGGCGCAAAAGAAACTGGAGCTGCAGAAACTGTTTGCCGCCTATGCGCGAGCTGATACCGATATTCTGATGGGGCAGCGGATGCGTTCGTTGCAAAATCAGGTCGTCGATATCGCGCCGGAGCAATATCAGAAACTGCGTCAGGATTTCCTTAACAGCCTGACGGTGGAGATGTTAAATCAGGATCTGCGTCAGCAGTTGTCGAATGATATGGCGTTAATACTGCTGCAGCCGAAAGGCGAGCCGGAATTTAACATGAAAGCGTTGCAGGCGGCCTGGGATCAAATCATGGCCCCATCGACTGCGGCTGCCGCCACATCTGTCGCCACGGATGACGTACATCCTGAAGTGACGGATATTCCACCTGTACAGTAATGCCTGATGGTGATGAGTTAGCACAACCATCAGGTATTTATGGATGAGCTGGATAGGGGGGTAACACTCTATCCAGCCTTTTGCATATGCTGCTTTTACGCTGGCATCGCTTCACGCGGGATAATCGCGCCGCGATACTGAATAACGGTACTTGCGGTCAGGTGCCCGCGTTTCGCTGCGTCTTCCGCAATTCCGCCCGTCAAACGTACCGCCAGATAACCGGCACTGAAAGAGTCGCCAGCTGCGGTGGTATCGATCACTTTTTCTTTCGGCAGTTTTACCGCCGGAACATCCACTAACCCTTCGCCAGCAATGGACACCAGGCAAGAATCCGCCCCGCGTTTCACCACCACTTCTTTCACGCCCGCGTTATGGGTGCGCGCAATGACGTCTTCCACCGGCTGTTGACCCCACAGCGCGTCTTCATCGTCCAGCGTCAGGAAGGCGATATCCGTGCATTCCAGCATTTGTTGGTACACCTGCTGTGTCTCTTCTTTGCTGGCCCACAGGCGCGGACGATAGTTATTGTCGAAAATCACTTTTCCGCCGTTGGCGCGGCATTCGCGCAGCAGGGAAAGCAGCTTTTCGCGGCTGGTCGGGCTTAAGATCGCCAGGCTAATCCCGCTCAGGTAGAGATAATCGAAATTCGCCAGCTCTTCGCAAATCGCCGCGGATTGCTCACTCTCCAGCCAGAATTTGGCGGCGGCTTCGTTACGCCAGTAGTAGAACGTACGTTCGCCGGTGCTGTCGGTTTCAATGTAGTAAAGGCCCGGCAGACGGTTTTCCATCCGTTGGGTCAGGGAAGTATCAACGTTCTCGCCGCGCCAGGCGTCCAGCATCTGCTGGCTAAAACTGTCCGTTCCCAGCGCCGTTACGTAATGAACGGTTAATGCCGCAGGATCGACCTGACGGGCGATATAGACGGAAGTGTTCAGGGTATCGCCGCCGAAACCGCGCTTAACGTCCGCGCCTTTCTCGGAAAGCTCAATCATGCATTCGCCAATCACGGCAATCTTTTTGGACATAGTCGTGAACCTGATCTGTAAAAAATTAGCGTTAGTTTGCGTTGTGGTGGTTTGCTGGTCAACCATATTAAAACAGTGTTCCATTATTTTTTTGAGCCAGAACGTATTCCTGAAAGATTCCGTTGTGGAGTGGGGAAATTTACCCCGTCCAGGCGGTAAAGTTCTGCCCTTGCGCGCCGATAATCTTTGTCGAGTCCGGGCAGCATCACTTTTAAACACAGGACATCTTTGATGATAAGGCAGGTTATCCAGCGAATAAGCAACCCTGAAGCAAGCATCGAGAGCTTGCAGGAACGGCGTTTTTGGTTGCAGTGTGAGCGTGCTTACACCTGGCAGCCGATCTATCAAACATGCGGGCGGTTAATGGCCGTGGAGCTATTAACGGTGGTCACGCATCCCTTGAACCCTTCGCAACGCCTGCCGCCGGATCGCTATTTTACTGAAATCACCGTTAGCCATCGGATGGAGGTTGTGAAAGAGCAGATTGATTTGCTGGCGCAAAAAGCCGACTTCTTTGTAGAGCACGGCCTGCTGGCATCGGTCAATATTGATGGCCCTACGCTCATCGCCCTGCGTCAGCAACCAAAAATCCTGCGCCAGATTGAGGATCTTCCCTGGCTGCGTTTCGAACTGGTGGAACACATCCGCCTGCCGAAAGATTCAACCTTTGCCTCGATGTGTGAATTTGGCCCGCTGTGGCTGGATGATTTTGGTACCGGGATGGCAAATTTCTCTGCACTAAGTGAAGTGCGTTATGACTACATCAAAATCGCGCGAGAACTGTTTGTGATGCTGCGTCAGTCACCGGAAGGACGCACACTCTTTTCTCAGCTTTTACATCTAATGAATCGCTATTGTCGCGGGGTGATTGTCGAGGGCGTAGAAACACCAGAAGAGTGGCGTGATGTTCAGAACTCGCCCGCATTCGCCGCACAAGGCTGGTTTCTTTCACGCCCGGCACCGATAGAAACGCTGAATACGGCGGTTCTGGCGCTATAAGCTGCCTCATTTTCCGCCTGGCTGGACTATCTTTAGGACTGGCACAGGAAGAATATGAGGAAGCGAACGATGAGTAAGGCAGGCAAAATAACCGCTGCGATTTCAGGGGCTTTCTTGTTGTTGATTGTCGTGGCGATCATTTTGATTGCAACTTTTGACTGGAATCGACTCAAACCGACCATCAACCAGAAAGTCTCTGCGGAGTTGAATCGTCCGTTCGCTATCCGTGGCGATCTGGGCGTGGTGTGGGAGCGGCAAAAACAAGAAACTGGCTGGCGCAGCTGGGTGCCGTGGCCCCATGTACACGCGGAAGACATCATTCTTGGCAATCCACCGGATATTCCCGAAGTCACAATGGTGCATTTGCCGCGAGTAGAAGCGACGCTGGCCCCGCTGGCGCTGCTGACCAAAACGGTCTGGTTGCCGTGGATCAAGCTCGAAAAGCCCGACGCGCGCCTGATTCGCCTCTCCGAAAAGAACAATAACTGGACGTTTAATCTCGCCAACGATGACAACAAAGACGCGAATGCAAAGCCGTCGGCGTGGTCGTTTCAGCTGGATAATATTCTTTTCGATCAAGGGCGGATCGCCATTGATGATAAAGTAAGCAAAGCGGATCTGGAAATTTTTGTCGATCCGTTAGGCAAGCCGCTGCCGTTCAGCGAAGTTATCGGATCGAAAGGTAAAGCGGATAAAGAAAAGGTGGGCGATTACGTTTTTGGCCTGAAGGCGCAGGGACGTTATAACGGTGAACCGCTCACTGGTACGGGAAAAATAGGCGGTATGCTGGCGCTGCGTGGCGAAGGAACGCCGTTTCCGGTACAGGCTGATTTCCGCTCTGGTAACACCCGTGTTGCTTTTGATGGCGTTGTGAATGACCCAATGAAGATGGGGGGTGTCGATTTACGGCTTAAATTTTCTGGCGATTCGCTGGGTGATCTCTATGAACTGACGGGCGTTCTGCTGCCCGATACACCGCCGTTTGAAACGGATGGTCGGCTGGTAGCGAAAATCGACACTGAAAAATCGTCGGTCTTTGATTATCGCGGTTTTAATGGGCGCATTGGCGATAGCGATATCCACGGTTCTCTGATCTATACCACCGGCAAGCCACGACCAAAACTGGAAGGTGATGTCGAGTCGCGGCAATTGCGGCTGGCGGACCTGGGACCGTTGATTGGCGTTGATTCCGGGAAAGGGGCAGAAAAGTCGAAACGGTCTGAACAGAAGAAGGGCGAAAAAAGCGTTCAGCCTGCGGGCAAAGTGCTGCCTTATGACCGCTTCGAAACCGATAAATGGGACGTTATGGATGCCGATGTTCGCTTCAAAGGGCGGCGCATTGAGCATGGCAGCAGCCTGCCGATTAGCGATCTTTCTACTCATATCATCCTCAAAAATGCTGACCTGCGCCTGCAACCGCTGAAATTTGGCATAGCGGGCGGCAGCATTGCGGCGAATATTCATCTGGAAGGCGATAAAAAGCCGATGCAGGGGCGGGCAGATATTCAGGCTCGTCGACTGAAACTGAAAGAACTGATGCCCGATGTAGAACTGATGCAGAAGACGCTGGGGGAAATGAACGGTGACGCGGAACTGCGCGGTAGCGGTAACTCGGTGGCGGCGCTTTTAGGCAACAGTAACGGCAACCTGAAACTGTTGATGAATGACGGGCTGGTGAGCCGCAACCTGATGGAGATTGTTGGGCTGAATGTCGGCAACTACATTGTCGGTGCGATATTTGGTGATGATGAGGTGCGGGTGAACTGCGCGGCAGCGAATCTGGATATTGCCAACGGTGTGGCGCGTCCGCAGGTTTTCGCTTTTGATACCGAGAATGCGTTGATCAATGTTACCGGCACGGCAAGTTTTGCTTCGGAACAGCTGGATTTAACTATCGATCCAGAAAGTAAAGGGATTCGCATTATCACGCTGCGTTCGCCGCTGTATGTGCGTGGGACGTTTAAAAATCCGCAGGCTGGGGTGAAAGCCGGGCCGTTGATTGCCCGTGGTGCTGTTGCGGCGGCACTGGCAACGCTGGTTACGCCAGCGGCAGCATTGCTGGCACTGATCTCACCTTCCGAAGGGGAGGCTAATCAGTGCCGGACAATTTTGTCGCAGATGAAGAAGTGATGATAATTGCCGGATGTCTGACATCCGGCAATTAAACAGATTTAGATTGTTGGCAAAGTGTGCTTTGTTCATGCCGGATGCGGCGTGAACGCCTCCGGCTTACAAATCCTTGCTAATTCAATATATTGTATGGAAATTCTGGCCTGATAAGCGTAGCGCATCAGGCTTTTCACTCTGATTACAACGACTGATGTCGCGTCTCATGGGTCAGCAGCAGGGCGATTAACGTCAAGCCAGCCATCGCCGCCAGATATAGCCCCACCGCACCTAACCCGTAGTTAGTCTGCAACCAGGCTGCGATATATGGCGCAACGGAAGCCCCGAGAATCGACGATACGTTGTAAGAGAACGATGCTCCGGTGTAACGCACTTCTGTCGGGAACAGCTCCGGCAGCAGCGCCCCCATCGGACCGAAGGTCAGCCCCATCAGACTTAACCCCAGCAGCAGGAAGGCAAAAACCAGAATCGGGTTGCCAGAACCGAGCAAAGGGTTAAAGGCGAATAGCGCGAACAGGATGATCAGCGTGGTGATGATTACCATGCTTTTACGGCGACCAAAGGCATCAGCCAGTAATCCGGCGACGGGCACCATCACGCCAAAACCAATAACTGCCATCATCAGCATCCACAACACTTCGTTACGCGGCAGGCCAAGCCCAACTGGCGCGGCGGCGGTACTAAAGGTCATAGAGTAGACCGTCATGATGTAAAACAGCGTATAGGTTGCCAGCATAATGAACGTACCCAGTACGGTTACGCGAACATGTTTGGTCAGCAGCGTACCCAGCGGGATCTTCACCTGTTTTTTCGCTTTAGCGACTTTCTCAAACACCGGCGACTCATGCAGCGACACGCGAACATACAGGCCGATAATGACCAGCACCGCCGAGAAGATAAATGGCACACGCCAGCCCCAGCTCATAAACTGCTCGTCGGTCAGTAGCCAGGAAAGCAGCAAGAAAGTGCCGTTGGCAAAGAAGAAGCCAATCGGTGCGCCCAGCTGCGGGAAGGAGCCGTACAATGCACGTTTGCGCGGTGGGGCGTTTTCAGTCGCCAGCAGCGCCGCGCCGCCCCATTCACCACCTAAGCCCAGACCCTGACCAAATCGAGCCAGCGCCAGCAGCAGCGGGGCGAAAATACCAATCGTGGCATAGCCTGGCAGCAGACCAATCACCACGGTCGAAATCCCCATCGTTAGCAACGAGGCGACCAGCGTCGCTTTACGCCCAACGCGATCGCCAAAATGACCAAAAACGGCAGAGCCAATGGGGCGCGCGACGAAGGCGATGGCGAAGGTGGCGAGCGACTGTAGCGTTGCTGCCGTTGGATCGCCCTGCGGGAAGAAGATATGCGGAAACACAATAACGGCCGCAGTGGCGTAAATGTAAAAGTCGAAGAACTCAATGGCCGTGCCAATGAGAGAGGCGACAAGGACTTTATTACGCGAGTTGATCGGCGTGTATTCTTGCTCGTGGTCGAGTGTTGTGGCTGTTGCTTGCATAATCTTTTCTTATTTTTTGGCTAACGAATAGCCATATTACGCACAGCAAAAGTGATATTTCAATGTGTAACAAATCGCGGAAATGGTCAAAAATCATGCAAAAAGGGGATAATGTTTAGGCCAGTGATTTTTCTTCTATGAAATGCTTCACATAATTTTATAAATGGTGGATTAAACTGGTTTTAGGTTAAATAAAAGTTACCAACTGGATTTATATGCTGGGGTTATGAGTTGGAATGAAATTGTTTGCTCCTGAATAGATGGCTAAAGAGGCTCTGGGAAAGAGTTTCAAGAGGTTATGTGCGCATTATAGCCGGATGCGATGCTGGCGCATCTTATCCGGCCTACGGGGAGCCAGGCCGAATAAATTCGTACGCCGCATCCGGCCTATTTTAAGGCTGCGTTTTCCCCGGCATTCGCGGGTCGTCTTTATATTCGGCGGTGGCAATCCACGCCGCGCAAAACAGCGTCAAACGGGCGAAGAAGTAGAAAAATGCCATCAGCCCCAGCACGGAACCAAATGCTGCGCCAGAGGGTGATTTCATCAACGATGGCAGGGTGTAGGTCATCACGATTTTAATCACTTCAAAACCAATAGCAGCCAGAAATGTTCCGCGGATCAGGGCTTTTTTGCGCGGACGGTGGCGCGGCAACCGCCAGAAGATCCAGAAGAAAAGCAGATAGTTGGCGAAGATGGAAATCGCCAGGCCAATCAACCGCCATGTCGGTTTAAGCCACTCAATGCTGTTCAGGTGCAGGGCGCTAATAATCATTTGCTGCGCAGAACCGGCAACCGAGGTGATAGAAAGCGTCACAATCAGCGCAATCAACAAACCAATCAGCGAAATAAAATCACGCAGATATTTTACCCAGAACTTCTCCTGATCTTGCGGCGAGCGTTCCCAGACATCGCGTGACTGGGCGCGAATCGCTTCACGCAGGTTACCCATCCAGTTGATGCCGGAATAAAGCGCCACTGCCAGACCGACAAGCCCTACAGTCGTCCGCTGCTGAACGGCGGTGTTGATGGTGTTTTTCAACGTGGCGGCTAGCGTCGGATCGCTAATGTTTTGCAGAATTTTGTCGAAGATATCCTGTAGCAACATCGGATGGGAGGCCAGCACAAAGCCCCCTGCGGCAAACGACACCATCAAAATGGGGATCATCGACAAAAATGAGAAATAGGTGATAGCCGCCCCAAACTGGTTACCCAGCCGATCGTTAAAGCGTTCTGTCGCGCGAATCAGGTGCGCAATAACCGGTTGGCGTTGGACTTTCTCGGCAGTGGTGGTGACGGTTTCCAGCGCCTGGCTAACTTTGCCGCCTTTCTCGCTATTATCCAACTGCTTAATCGGCTCGTGCTCCAGATCCTGGGTGGGACGTTTGATCTCGTTTTCCTGCGTCATCCGCTCTTTTGTCCTTCTGTCGTGGTTATTCTTAAAAAGTATAGTCGGTCAGTCCAGGTGCTCTTTCATTACGCCAGCCAGCCACTGCATAAACAGGTTTACACGCCGGGAAAGCTCCCGACGCTGCGGATAAACCAGTGAAAGGGACAGCGGCTCGGCACGGTAGCCAGGCAACACTTCAATAAGCCGCCCGGCACGCAGGGCTTCGCGCACGGCAATGCGCGGGATCTGAATAATCCCCAGACCGGCAATACCGGCGGCGAGATAGTTTTCGCTACTGTTTACCGTCAACATGCCGCCAGACTTAAACCACTGGACGCCATTAACGCTGGCAACCTCAAAACCTAACGGATGTACACCCAGGTGCGGTGTATAACGCACTATTGCGTGTGAAGTCAGATCATCGGGGCTTTGCGGATAACCAAAGCGCGTCAGATAGTGTGGACTGGCACAGTTGACCATGGTCAGTTTGCCGAGAGAACGGGCGATAACGCCATCTTCCGGTAATGCGCCAGTGCGTATCACGCAATCAAAACCATCATGAAGAATATCTACCGGACGGTCATGGCTACTCAGTTCCAGCTCAATTCCCGGATGCAGATAGAGAAATTCCGACAAGCGCGGCAGTAACAGGCTTTTCGCGATTCCTGACGGGATGTCGATGCGTAATTTACCGCTGATACTGGTGGCATCCTGTTGAAACAGACCGTCCAGTTCGCTGAGATTACTCAACACATCTTTTGCTCGTTGATAATAGGTCATGCCTTCTGGCGTGAGTTTGACCCGTCGCGTGGTGCGCTGGAGAAGCTGGGTGCCAAGTTGATGTTCCAGTGCCTGTATCTGGCGCGAAACACTTCCCTTTGGCAAAGCAAAGAAATCCGCTGCGCGGGAAAAACTTTCCAGCTCCGCGACTTTGATGAACAACTGCATTGCGTGAATTTTATCCATCTCTTTGACCGATTGTTGTTCACAACGAAACAGTAGCGCGCATATCGCATTGTTTATTGTTTTTTCTAACATCTAATGCCGGGTTTCACAATGTTGTCATGATGAATGTGGCGATTTCTCAGCAGGAAAAGGGAGGAATAGCTTTATGAGAAAGGTGAATTCCCTTAAACAGAGCGTATTTTTCAGCGATTCCCTTTAAAGTGAATAGAAGATGTATTGGCTATTTGTGCTTATTTTTATCTCATTGCCGTTTGTTATTTTTGTTTATGGTCGCGGAATTTCATTTTTGATTGCATGCGTACTAACTACCGATATAAGGAAATCCTCAAAAATGTTTTAAATAGTGCCCTCGACATGTAATTTCAGGCGTTTAGCTGTAACTATTTATATCGGTAACTATTTTCTACGCGTTATCTCTGTAGAATGGCCACCGCCAAATGGCGAATTCTTATTTTTTCTCGCGAGTAATACCCTTCCACTACTTAAGTCTTTTTAACGTATTCAGGTGGAGATTCAGTTATGCAAATAGTCATGTTTGACAGGCAGTCAATATTTATTCATGGAATGAAAATCAGTTTACAGCATCGTATTCCAGGAGTGAGTATTCAGGGGGCCAGTCAGGCAGACGAGTTATGGCAAAAGCTGGAAAGTTACCCTGAAGCCTTAGTGATGCTCGATGGCGATCAGGATGGTGAGTTTTGCTACTGGTTGCTGCAAAAAACCGTGGTGCAATTTCCTGAGGTTAAGGTGTTAATTACGGCGACGGATTGCAACAAACGGTGGTTACAGGAAGTTATTCATTTTAATGTGCTGGCCATTGTGCCTCGTGATTCAACCGTCGAGACATTTGCGTTGGCGGTAAATAGTGCGGCGATGGGGATGATGTTTCTGCCTGGAGACTGGCGAACGACGCCGGAAAAGGACATTAAAGATCTCAAATCGTTAAGCGCCCGCCAGCGGGAGATTTTAACCATGTTAGCGGCGGGCGAATCAAATAAAGAGATCGGCAGGGCGCTGAATATCAGTACCGGAACGGTAAAAGCGCATCTGGAATCACTGTATCGCCGTCTGGAAGTCAAAAATCGCACCCAGGCGGCAATGATGTTAAATATCTCCTCCTGAAGAGGATAATTTTACAGCCAGCAGGAAGTTAGCGGCTGGCTGTAAAAATATTATGGTTCGCCGTACAAACCAATTAAACGGCGTACCACACCGTTAGTCCAGCCAAACCCATCCTGCAACGGATACTCGCCACCGCCGCCTTCGCGAGGAACACCATCGGCAATATGGTATTTCTCGATCAGTTTGTGCTGTTCCAGATAGAACTGATTCACCGTCTTCAGCCAGTTGCGCGCGATTTCATCACCCAGAAGGTCATCGCCGTACATCTTAAATCCCTGAATTGCCATCCACTGTAACGGTGCCCAGCCGTTGGGTTTATCCCACTGTTCACCGGTTTCGTACTCGCTTGCCAGAATCCCGCCAGGTGTCAGTAACCGGCTGCGCACGGCGTTTGCCAGACGATCGGCCTGTTCATGGTTCGCCATACCGACATAGAGCGGCACAATGGCGGCAGCGGAAAACAGCGCCAGTTGCTCGCGTCGCCAGTCGTAATCGCGGTAGATGCCGTTTTCATCATCCCAGAGGTAACGGTTTACCGCATCGCGACGGGCACTGGCCTTCTGGCGGAACAGTGCTTCTGTCTCTTTCTCGCCTTTCAGCGCCGAGATGTTGGCGATGGCGCTCTCCAGTTTAAACAGGAAGGCATTCAGATCGATGGGGATGAACTGGGTGGTACGAATGCTCGCCAGACGACCAGTATCACGCAGCCAACGGGAAGAGTAATCCCAACCGGAGGCCGCCCCCGCACGTAAATCGCGGTACACCTCGTTAGGCGGGCGACCAGAATGTTTCGCGGTTTCAACGTCCTCAAGCCAGGATTCGTCACGCGGCGTGTCGCGATCGTCCCAGTAACGGTTGAGCAGCGAGCCGTCCGGCATCCGCACAACATGGCGATAGGCCTGATTAGGGATCAACGATTCTGCACCGTCCATCCAGAAGGCATATTCCATTTTCAGGTGGTCGAGATAGCGGCGCGCGCCGCGTACACCATCTTCTTCAAACAACTCCACCATCAGCGCAAAAACCGGTGGTTGCGAGCGGCTCAAATAATAGGTGCGGTTGCCGTTGGGGATGTGGCCGTAGTTTTCGATCATCCAGGCGAAGTTATCAGCCATGCATTTCAGCAAATCTTCCCGACCACTTTCCGCCAGCCCCAGCATGGTGAAATAGGAATCCCAATAGTAGGTTTCGCTAAAACGGCCGCCCGGGACAATATATGACTGCGGCAGCGCCAGCAGAGAAGACCACGGAATGTGATCCTGTGGTTCATGCGTTAGCACCGGCCACAGCTGGTCGATATGCTCTTTCAGGGAATTTTGCGGGTCCGATACATACTCGCTGGAGTAGACCTCCGGCAGCCAGAAGTGGTTTTCAACAAACTTGCGCAAGTCAAAATCACGATGACGGCGCACTTTACGGTAGCGGATTAAAATATCCAGCGGGTCCATTTTGGGTGCGCAGTCGGGAAAGGTTTTACTGTCGGGGAAAATTTTCGCCGACTGAACATGCTCGAACAGTTCGAGATAGCGATCGGCAGGCGTCAGCGCATCAGAGGCGGGCAGCCCTTCAATCATCTCGGGTTCCGGTTCTGCCTCGATCATCTCATCCAGTTTTAATTCATACGGGTCCAGCTCATAGCAGAGATCGACCTCGATCATCAGTTCGTCTGGATTAGGGTTTTGAATTTTCTGATTGAGCATAAGGATCCGACCTCCGAAATTCGTCGCTAATTATCGGGCTTTTCTTTAAGGGTAGTCATTCGCTCCGCCTGGTGGGCGACAAAGCGTGCGGTGGATCACGTTTATTAACCTGCCAAAAAATATAACGCACTAATATCAATGGAATTTATAAAAATACGGATTTCGTGTTGTTTTTCATTTTCAGAACATTCAATCCTGCTCTCGCCGCAATCATGATATGCCATTCCTGATCTGGGTAATAGGCACTGGCTATCTTATTGATAGTTTATATTCATGTAATTGATTGATTCCTATCAAAAAGCATATCTCCCTGTTTTTTATGATGGCTTTGTCTCGCAGAGACGTTTGCAGCATTCTGGAAAATTTTCTGGGTCACAATAACTCACTACCGTGAGGGAAGAATAATGAAAATGGTCTCACGTATTACCGCGATCGGCCTGGCTGGCGTCGCGATTTGCTATTTAGGGTTATCTGGTTATGTGTGGTACCACGATAATAAACGCAGTAAACAGGCCGATGTTCAGGCATCTGCTGTCAGTGAAAATAATAAGGTTTTAGGCTTTCTCCGCGAAAAAGGATGCGATTATTGCCATACGCCTTCGGCAGAATTACCTGCCTATTATTATATTCCCGGCGCGAAACAGTTGATGGATTACGACATAAAGCTTGGATATAAATCTTTTAACCTCGAGGCCGTGCGTGCGGCTCTGCTGGCTAATAAACCCGTTTCGCAAAGCGATCTGAATAAGATTGAATGGGTGATGCAGTATGAAACTATGCCGCCAACGCGTTATACCGCGCTTCACTGGGCGGGTAAGTTGAGTGATGAAGAGCGGGCGGAAATACTGGCCTGGATTGCAAAACAGCGCGCGGAATATTACGCCAGCAATGATACTGCTCCGGAGCATCGCAATGAACCGGTGCAGCCCATCCCGCAAAAACTGCCTACCGATGCGCAAAAAGTGGCGTTGGGTTTTGCGCTGTATCACGATCCCCGTTTATCGGCTGATAGCACCATTTCATGCGCTCATTGCCATGCGTTGAATGCGGGGGGCGTCGATGGCAGAAAAACATCGATTGGTGTTGGTGGCGCAGTTGGGCCGATTAACGCGCCGACGGTATTTAACTCAGTATTTAACGTTGAGCAGTTCTGGGATGGTCGTGCGGCAACATTGCAGGATCAGGCTGGTGGACCGCCGTTGAACCCGATTGAAATGGCGTCGAAATCCTGGGACGAAATTATTGCTAAGCTGGAAAAAGATCCGCAGCTTAAAGCGCAGTTCCTCGAAGTCTATCCGCAAGGTTTCAGTGGCGAAAATATTACTGATGCCATTGCTGAATTTGAGAAAACATTAATTACGCCGGATTCCCCATTTGATAAATGGTTGCGTGGAGATGAGAATGCTCTGACGGCGCAACAGAAAAAAGGCTATCAATTATTTAAAGATAATAAATGTGCAACTTGTCATGGTGGTATTATTCTCGGCGGACGTTCCTTTGAACCGTTGGGGCTGAAAAAAGACTTTAACTTTGGTGAAATTACGGCGGCGGATATTGGTCGTATGAATGTTACTAAAGAAGAGCGTGATAAATTGCGTCAGAAAGTACCCGGTTTACGTAACGTTGCTTTAACGGCACCGTACTTCCATCGCGGTGACGTGCCGACGCTGGACGGGGCGGTGAAACTGATGCTGCGCTATCAGGTAGGCAAAGAGCTGCCGCAGGAAGATGTGGATGATATCGTAGCTTTCCTGCACAGTCTGAACGGGGTTTACACGCCGTATATGCAGGATAAACAATAATTAATTTGATCGCCCGAACAGGAGTGTTTGGGCGATTTTTATTACGATAATAAAGTCTGTTTTTAATATTATCATATTAAATGTTTATATTATAAAAAGTCGTTTTTCTGCTTAGGATTTTGTTATTTAAATTAAGCCTGTAATACCTTGCTTCCATTGCGGATAAATCCTACTTTTTTATTGCCTTCAAATAAATTTAAGGAGTTCGAAATGGACCAGAAGCTGTTAACGGATTTCCGCTCAGAACTACTCGATTCACGTTTTGGCGCAAAGGCCATTTCTACTATCGCGGAGTCAAAACGATTTCCGCTGCACGAAATGCGCGATGATGTTGCATTTCAGATTATCAATGATGAATTATATCTTGATGGCAACGCTCGTCAGAACCTGGCCACTTTCTGCCAGACCTGGGACGACGAAAACGTCCATAAATTGATGGATTTGTCGATCAATAAAAACTGGATCGACAAAGAAGAATATCCGCAATCCGCTGCAATCGACCTGCGTTGCGTAAACATGGTTGCCGATCTGTGGCATGCGCCTGCACCGAAAAATGGTCAGGCCGTTGGCACCAACACCATTGGTTCTTCCGAGGCCTGTATGCTCGGCGGGATGGCGATGAAATGGC
>NZ_PSRU01000049.1:0-5817 GCF_003000935.1 Escherichia sp. R1 | reverse complement strand
AGCAGTGGGTTGGTGACTGGAAATATGTCCCGACAAAAGAGGATTGTAACGACAGACCAAACTATGAAATTCAGGCGTTATTCACGGCCCCGCCAGCTTCGGTGACATCAGAAGGACTGGTTAAAGCTGTGCGCTTTTATGAACAGGTACGGCGTGAGGATCCGCCAGTTGAAACCGGAGCATGGAAAGACGCTATTGACTGGGTACTCAAGGAGGCCTGCCTGGTTGTAAACACGGGCATCAAAGGAGGCTGAATGGGTATTGCCGCAAGTTATACCATGCATCTCTATTGTGATTGCCGCCAGTGTACGGATGGCAAATATCAGTCGCCAGATTTTGGTGAGTATATCGGTACGTCATGGGCTGGCTGTGCAAAAGAGGCACGTAAAGATGGGTGGCGAATAAGTGCCGACAAAACGCGTGCTTTTGCGCCAGGGCATAAAATTTTGAGGAGCAACAAAGGAGAGTGATGTGCCTACATTATTCAGAAAAGAATATCCGCGAAAAAGTAGAGCGACAGAATTTTTGTTTCTCATTCTGTTTATCGTGTTGATGATACCGATATCCCCGTTAATTCTGGTATGGGGAATCGGAAAAATAATTGAGCCAGTTATTGAATTGTATAACGACGTGGTATGGGCTCCGTTCAACACACTGCACAATAAAATTAATCCGTATAAGGAAAACTGATATGGCAACTTTGACAAAAAAAGAACAGGCATGGTTGAACGAATTACAGGACGTTCTTGATCGCTGTCCATCACCGAAAAAAATTGGTTTTTACACCATTGGCGATAAAAGCATTTACCTGTATGACCTGCGCCGCATGGATGAAATCATGGAGGCTCTTGATAATCGTTCGTCAATGGATTGGTGTGTTGCTGTCCATGATATGAATGCAGGGTTTGATGAAAAGATTTTGTTCCCCTCATCAGTTGAAAGCACTGCGGGTTAAGGAGTAACACATGACCACTATTACCAAAGAACGTATTGAATTGTTCATTAAAAACCCGCTTGAAAACGGGCTTACCCGTGGTGAACAAATGGAACTGGCACGGATTGCGCTGGCATCGCTGGAAGCAGAGCCGGTTGTGTTCTGGTTTGAAAAATATCAAGAAGGGGCTACGGCATGACGACTTTTACCAGAGAGCAGTTAATAGCTCACGCAGAGGAGACTATTGAAGCACAGAGACTGTGCATACCGGGCACAATCGACCATGACATCATCCGCACATATAAGATGGATATTGCTGTTCTGGAAATCGCACTGGTATCGCTGGCAGCAGAGCCAGCCGGTAAATTGCATGAATACAAACCAGTGGGATATCAGCGTCTGGTCGATGAGTTAACCATGCTGGTAAAGCAGTTAACCTGGCAACTGAGGAAAGCGAAGCCAGACTGCAAATTACCGGATAAGGCGATGAGTTATCTGGAGCGGAACGGACTGATAAGCGTGGAGGATATTTTACGATGACCTGGCCTGAAGCATTAACAACGGTAGGAATTGCGATGGCGGTGGCGCTGGTGGTGTATTCGATTTGCCGCTGGGGATAAAAACGGTTTGCGGGAAAAGGAGAGTTAAGTAGAATTGCAGCGGGTGCTTGAGGCTATCTGTCTCAGGCATGAACACCAAAAGGCAGATAGAGAAAAGCCCCAGTTAACATTACGCGTCCTGCAAGACGCTTAACATTAATCTGAGGCCATATCTATGCTCTACACACGTAGGTTAGCCTCTTACGTGCCGAAAGGCAAGGAGAAGCAGGCTATGAAGCAGCAAAAGGCGATGCTAATCGCCCTGATCGTCATCTGTTTAACCGTCATTGTGACGGCACTGGTAACGAGGAAAGACCTCTGCGAGGTACGAATCCGAACCGGCCAGACGGAGGTCGCTGTCTTCACAGCTTACGAACCTGAGGAGTAAGAGACCCGGCGGGGGAGTAATCTCCCGCCACCTCTGATGTGCCAGGCATCCTCAACGCACCCGCACTTAACCCGCTTCGGCGGGTTTTTGCATTAGTCTGGTTGACAAAAATAGAAAAATGCGAAAATATGTGGTTTACGAATTCTAAAAAAAGCGAAACTTGAAATGAATGAAAATCAGTTAGCTCCTTGTTGGGAATTTCAACCTTATCTTGCTGAAAACTATGTTCGCCACTTGTTGGCGGAGATCGCTAACGTACTTGAGCAGCTGTACTATCATAAGCACGCATTAGACAGCAACTGGTCTGAAGGTGTAAGGGCTTATGATTGGGTCAGAAATCATCTTATTCAAAATGAAGATGCAATTCCTGGCCTTGAGATGATTTCCAAGGGGTTGGACTATGTAGTTGCTTTAAATAAAGTTCCGCTACAATTTACCAAAGATTGCATTAATAACCCCAAAAAGAAACATCGTCTGCGTCGAAATAAAGTAGAGTATGAGCAGCTCTCATTGTTTGGTGATGTTGAGGCTGAGCAAGATATTACATGGCGAGTCATAGCTGAGCCTTTTTTATCCGAAGAGGGCGATGGTGAATTAGAGTCCACACTGCCTCGTTGGGAGGTAGCTCTTGTTGGATTTAATACTTATGGTGCTCAGATTAGTATAGTTTCTCATCAATCTACAGCATCGATGCCGCTTATGCCTCTTGATTATAACACACTCCCTGACGAAGCGGAGATTAATAAGGTGCCTCTTCGTCGGCGTACGAAGGATAAAGATTTGGATGTGAGCAGTGATGGAACATCAGGTGAATAACTTCACTGAGTATCGGGGTGATAAGCTCAAACTAGCGAGAATGGCTGTTGGGCTTTCTTGTGAAGAGTTAGCCGAAAAAATTGGCAAGACAAAGCAATTCGTTAGCAAACTGGAGAAGGGGTGCAGGCCATCGGAGCAATGTCTTGAGTTAATATCTTCAGCGCTTATGATTAAGTCCAGTTTTCTTTTTACTGAACGAAAATACGCTCTGGAAAGTGATGTCTGCCATTTTCGGAGTAAGAAGTCCAGGACTCAAACGCTGACTAATAGTGTATTGGCCAGGGCTGAGATTCTTAATATTATAATTTCTGCTGTTGAAGGTGAAATCGAATTTCCTGACGTTAACATACCGGAGCACCCAGGGGCTGAATTACTTACTCCGAATGATATTGAGCGAGTGGCAGAAGATTGTCGCCGTGCCTGGAATTTAGGTCTTGGCCCTATATCATCAATGGTTAAATTGGCGGAGAGTTTAGGGGTAATCGTTGCGCATGTTACGGGAGTCGATGATCGTGTTGATGCTTTTACTGTTCACAATAACAGGCCTGTTATCATCAGGAACAATGTTAAAAAAAGCATATGTAGATTTCGCTCTGATTTAGGTCATGAATTAGGGCATTTAGTAATGCATGAGGGCATAACGACAGGTGATAAACTTACGGAATCACAAGCCGATCACTTTTCGAGCGCCTTATTAGTTCCCAGGTTATCTTTCATTAAAGAATTTCCACGAATACGAGGTAAGCAATTCGACTGGAATGCTCTGGTTGAATTTAAACTTAGATGGAAAATCAGCCTTAAAATGTGTATTTATCGAGCCAGCGCATTAGGCTTATTGACCCAGGAACAGGCAAGAACTGGCTATATGCATCTTAATTCCAGAGGGTATACGAGAGTTGAACCTGGTGATGAACTTTTGCGCCCTGAAGAACCCGGCATGCTGGCCGAGGCGATTGAAATGCTGGATGATGCAACCTGGCTAAGAATTCTTATGAAAACTGGCTTGAGCCAAGATTTAATTCGTGAGTTGTTCTCCATCAACAGACCTATTACAAATCCAAGAAATATTTTCCAGATTGTTTGAGTATACCCGCTTCGGCGGGTTTTTTGTTTTTATTTTCAACGTGTTTGAAGTTTTGGACGGTGCCAGAATAGAATCAAAAATACTTAAGTAGCGCGCAGGGAGAAGAGGGATGGACCCCGAACAGGGGGAGTGCTATTTATCTGGAAGGATTCTGTTGATGAAAATCGAAGAATTACGTGAAATTTTTAGTGAAGATGGCCTCTATGCTGTGCGCGTTGAGAATGGGGGTATTACCTACACAGCGTTAATTCCTGATGATCATGTAGTGTTATCTGTTGAGGCATTCATTGAATACTTGGAAAGACTCGGTTTCAAGGTAGTTCGGGAATAAGTTATAATACGTGAGCCAGCCTGAACAACTGGCAACCTGCAGCGCCATTGGAGATGACAATGGCGCATAATTTCAAATTTCGCAATTCTGATTCTGCCTTTGCCAGCAGGCACGGGTGGCGTTCTCACGCATTCAAATATGACTGGTATCAGCACGATCCCTGTACTGAAGAACAGGCCGAATGGCTGATTCATAACTACCGCAGACGTGGATATGAGTTTAGGAAAGCCCTCACCCTCGATTATCGTCACTGGATAATCTACGTCAGACTCCCTTATTCCGAACGCCCACCGCGTCCGTCCCGCACATTCCAGCAACGCATCTGGAGGTAACGTGCGGGTATTACTTCGACCTGTTCTGGTACCGGAACTCGGGCTGGTGATCGTTAAGCCGGGCCGTGAATCCATGCCGGTATTCCACAATACCCGGGTACTGGTGGAGCCGGAACCGAAAAGCATGCGTAATCTGCCGTCCGGGGTCGTTCCTGCCGTTCGCCAGCCGCTGGCGGAGGATAAATCATTACTGCCATTTTTCAGCGACGAACGAGTGATTCGTGCTGCTGGTGGCGCTGGCGCATTGTCTGATTGGTTACTGCGCCATGTTAAATCCTGCCAGTGGCCACACGGCGATTATCACCACAGTGAAACCGTCATTCACCGTTATGGTACCGGCGCAATGGTGTTGTGCTGGCACTGCGACAACCAGCTGCGCGACCAGACCTCCGAATCACTCGGGCAACTTGCTCACCAAAACCTGTCTGCATGGATGATTGACGTCATACGCCATGCAATGAATGGCTCGCAGGAACGGGAATTATCGCTGGCTGAATTATCCTGGTGGGCGGTCCGCAATCAGGTGGCGGACGCGCTACCGGAAGCGGTATTACGTCGTTCGCTGGGGTTGCGTGCGGAAAAAATCCGCTCAATGTACCGTGAAAGCGACATCGTACCGGGAGAGCAGACCGCCACCAGCATACTGAAGCAGCGCACAAAAAATCTTGCGCCGCTGCCTCACGCCCACCAGCAAAACCCGCCACAGGAAGAGACGGTGGTCAGCATTGCCGTTGATCCTGAGTCTCCGGAATCTTTCATGAAACGACCTAAACGTCGCCGCTGGGTTAACGAGAAATACACACGCTGGGTGAAGACACAGCCGTGTGCGTGTTGTGGTAAGCCAGCCGACGATCCCCATCACCTGATTGGTCATGGTCAGGGCGGAATGGGGACAAAATCTCACGATATTTTCACGCTACCGCTGTGTCGGGAGCATCACAACGAGCTTCATGCGGATCCTCTGGCGTTCGAAGAAAAGCATGGTTCTCAGGTTGATTTAATTTTTCGTTTTCTTGATCACGCCTTTGCAACTGGCGTGCTTGGGTAAAAGAGGTGACTGATGCTCATAGATTTGGTTTTACCTTACCCGCCGACGGTGAACACTTACTGGCGACGCCGTGGCAGCACATATTTTATCTCGGAGGAGGGAAAGCGTTATCGCCGGGCTGTGGCGCTTATTGTTCGCCAGCAGCGGCTGAAATTAAGCCTGTCCGGAAGGCTGGCGATAAAGGTGATTGCAGAGCCACCGGATAAGCGTCGTCGCGACCTGGACAATATCCTGAAAGCACCGCTGGATGCGCTGACGCATGCGGGAGTGTTAATGGACGATGAG
>NZ_PSRU01000048.1:0-5992 GCF_003000935.1 Escherichia sp. R1 | reverse complement strand
ATGGCCCTGGTACGAGCGCTGAACAAAATGACGAAAGCAGGTATGCCTGAAAGCGTGCGTATTGCCTGAAAACACAACCCGCTACGGGGGAGACTTACCCGAAATCTGATTTATTCAACAAAGCCCATTTCCGCAGCACCGTTTGCAGTGTAAGTATTGCCACTTCTTACAAATCCGGTAACATATGCTTTTAATTCGTCGCAAAATGCAAATTGGATATTGTAGCATCGGTTTCCCAGTTTCTTAGGATTATATCCTTTTGACGCACCTTCTTGATGACCTTCTACGTTAATTACACTACTATCAATATCAATCGTAATGGATGTCAATTTACTTTTAGTGAGCAGTTTTTTAAAGACTTTAAAATTAATGTCTCTAAACATTTGGGTTGTCTTGAAGTTGAAGTTTCCTAGAAACCGTGACACTGTTTCAGGTTCTTTTACGGAAATATCAAACTCGTTGACGAGGGGATCATTTTGAAGTAGCTTTAGACGTTCTAACTTATCAATGCCAATGAAGTGACCGCAGAGCATGGTCTTTATATGATTCATCTTGATTTTATTTGTTGAGTCATTATCAAATACGAGGTCATTTTCAATAAAATCAAAAATCCCATTGCTTTTTGCATTCTCAAGGAGCAGAAAAAGACCTGCATTTGATGTTAGATTCTTAGCTTTGAAATCAATTTTATTAATCATAATTAGAACCCCTTTTTACTACTTTTCTTACTATTATTTTACCATATATCGAGTCATAAAAGCTGATAATTTAACATATTTTTGAGCACTTTTCTTTCACCCAATGGGTGAAAGCTGAATTTCGAAGGAATGCATATTTATCAAGGCTTTGATTATGCTTTTTGAAGTACTGACGTAGAATCTAGGTGTTAGCCACTTTAATGTCAGGAAGCTTAAGCTCTGTTAGTGTTTTGGCTATTCTCTCTCCTCTTGGAAGACTGGTTGAAAGAGCCAGGAATATTTCCAATAACCCATTAAGTCAATCCCTCTACACTGGGCGCACCGATGAGTTTGGCCAAATAGAGTTTGCTTTACGAATGATGCAAGCTGAAACAGGCGCCATAGTAGGTCGCATAGGTGATGCATCAAATCGGCTTAGCGAACACACCCGAGGCCTACTAAAGGATATTGAGTCAAGCAATGTACTTACAGTTGAGCAGCAGGCAGAGACAGATCAAATAGCAACGGCAGTAAACCAAATGGTGGCAAGCATTCAAGAGGTTGCGAGCAATGCACAGCATGCTGCAGATGCGGCCGGAAGAGCAGACACTGAGACGGCATCTGGCCAGCGTCTGGTAGCCCACACAAGCCAGTCAATCACTGCCCTTGAAGGTGAAATTAGGCAAGCCACTCAGGTTATTCATGAGCTTGAAGGTCAAAGTAACGAGATATCAAAAGTTCTTGACGTTATACGAGGGATCGCCGAGCAAACGAATTTGTTGGCACTCAACGCAGCAATTGAGGCCGCGCGTGCTGGTGAGCAGGGGCGTGGTTTTGCTGTTGTCGCCGATGAGGTTCGCAGTCTTGCTGCTCGCACACAGCAATCGACAACGGATATTCAAAGCATGATCAGCGCTCTACAAGAGCGAGCGCAATCCGCTGTTACAGTCATGGAGCAAAGTAGTCGGCAAGCGCACACGAGTGTAGCTCACGCAGAGGAAGCAGCTACAGCTCTTGATGGAATTGGCCAACGCGTTAACGAAATTACCGACATGAACGCGCAAATAGCGACTGCGGTCGAGCAGCAGGGAGCAGTAAGTGAAGACATAAACCGCAGTATTATCAATATACGCGATGCTGCTGATACCAATGTACAGACCGGGCAGAATAATTTGCAAAGTGCGAAATCTGTCGCTCAGTTAACTAGCGCTCTGAGCGAACTGGCAAAACAGTTTTGGGAAAAACGAGGATAACGCTTTTCAGTATCTCGACAGGGATAACTTACTTTACCATCGGTTATCCCTTTTAGCCGCACAAATTTTAGCCATGGCTTTTCAGGAAGTCAGGGCTATCAGAATGGCCTTAGAAAGCCTAGTCAAAGAGCTGTCACGAGAACACCGTTAGCTTAGCGTACGATTTTTTCCGAATTCTGCGGTTCCCCCTCTAAGAGCGGCGCAATACGTCTGATCTCATCGGCCGGCGATACAGGCCTCGCGTCCGGATGGCTGGCGGCCGGTCCGACATCCACGACGTCTGATCCGACTCGCAGCATTTCGATCGCCGCGGTGACAGCGCCGGCGGGGTCTAGCCGCCGGCTCTCATCGAAGAAGGAGTCCTCGGTGAGATTCAGAATGCCGAACACCGTCACCATGGCGTCGGCCTCCGCAGCGACTTCCACGATGGGGATCGGGCGAGCAAAAAGGCAGCAATTATGAGCCCCATACCTACAAAGCCCCACGCATCAAGCTTTTGCCCATGAAGCAACCAGGCAATGGCTGTAATTATGACGACGCCGAGTCCCGACCAGACTGCATAAGCAACACCGACAGGGATGGATTTCAGAACCAGAGAAAGAAAATAAAATGCGATGCCATAACCGATTATGACAACGGCGGAAGGGGCAAGCTTAGTAAAGCCCTCGCTAGATTTTAATGCGGATGTTGCGATTACTTCGCCAACTATTGCGATAACAAGAAAAAGCCAGCCTTTCATGATATATCTCCCAATTTGTGTAGGGCTTATTATGCACGCTTAAAAATAATAAAAGCAGACTTGACCTGATAGTTTGGCTGTGAGCAATTATGTGCTTAGTGCATCTAACGCCTGAGCTCAGCCGACCGAAACCGCGTAGCGGTTTTGGGTCGGCTGCAGCGATTTGTTGGGCGATAGCTTGCCACATTCTCTCAACGATTGGGATTTGACGTACTTTCCGCACTTTGTAGCGCGACCACATCATGCTCCCCCTGGCCGCGAGAGCCCTCCGCTCGGGAAACACAAGACAGACCGAGCACGACTGTTGCAAGGGTCAAACAGTACACGACAACCGGCCAAGCCGTGTTGCGCGGCAACAGCGAAATGATCAACGTTCCGATGCTTCCTAGCAGTACACCGCCCAAGCAGAAGTAGACTGCCGTGACCGTTCCAGCAACATGGTCGAATCCTCGAAGAGCGCCATTGGGCGCCACAGATACCGCTGTGGCGACACCAATACCCACTAGCCACATTGGAGAAATAAAGCCTAACACGGACTGCGAAGCCCATATTTCGGTGATGGCAAGCAATACTGCTCCAGCTATCAGGCATCCCATTCCCATTCGCAAGACGCTTGGGCTGCCCCACTTGGGTATTACACGCCCCATAAAACGAGCTGTAAACACCATGGCAATTGCCACTGTGGCGAACAGCAGGCTGAAGCCAAGCTGAGACACACCTTGCCTGCCCATCATTAGTCCGGGCGCAATGGAGAAAAAGACGAAGAAGCTACCCATTCCAGCGGCGTAACACAACGTGTACAACCAGAAGTTCAGGCACTTAACGGGGAGTAGCAGCTGCGACCATTGCAAGCCCGCAACTCGTTGCACCCGGGTTTCAGGCCAGAATCGCCACGCTGCTGCAGATGCAGCGATCATGCCCAAACCTAGAAACGCAAAGATAGCCCGCCACCCAAGCCACATGTCGACGAGCGCTCCGAGCAATGGGCCTACCGCCGGGACCATGGCCAGCATGGATCCGAGTATGCCGTAAATGACATTACTTTCCTCGCGACCTGCGTAAATGTCACGTACTGTTGCAAACGTGGAAACAAGGCACGCCGAGGCACCACAAGCCTGAAGAATCCGAAGCCCCAGAAAGACTTCAGCCGATGACGTAAGAGCGAGGCCCATTGACGCCACAACCTAGGCGAGGCCACCTCCCAGTAGAACGGGGCGGCGCCCCAGTCGGTCCGATAGCGGTCCAAACAAGAGCTGACCGGCACCAATCATGACCAAGTACGTTGTCAGCGTAAGCTGAATTGTGCTCGCTGTCGTACCAAGCGCGTTTGGCATAAACGGCACTGCCGGCAAGTACATGTCCATGCCGAGTGATGCCAATAAATCGAACGGTGATAACAACAACACCGTGGCGGCAAGGGAGTACCGCCAACTAAAATTTTTTGAGCGCACGAAACCATCTCCTTGAACAAAGGATTTGGCGGCGCTCCCGTAGAGCAAAAGGATTCTTGAGAACGCCGCAACAACCGAAAAATGAAGGTTGCTGCGGCTTACTTGTCTGCGTTCTTGGAAATGCTCATCTGCCGACTATCTCATGATTGAATTTGAATCGTAACAACTTTCAAGCAACTCTGCGAGGAGCCTTATTGTGCGCCCAACGTTTGACATGAGGGGCGGCCAAGGGCGCCAGCCCTTGGACGTCCCCCTCGATGGAAGGGTTAGGCATCACTGCGTGTTCGCTCGAATGCCTGGCGTGTTTGAACCATGTACACGGCTGGACCATCTGGGGTGGTTACGGTACCTTGCCTCTCAAACCCCGCTTTCTCGTAGCATCGGATCGCTCGCAAGTTGCTCGGCGACGGGTCCGTTTGGATCTTGGTGACCTCGGGATCATTGAACAGCAACTCAACCAGAGCTCGAACCAGCTTGGTTCCCAAGCCTTTGCCCAGTTGTGATGCATTCGCCAGTAACTGGTCTATTCCGCGTACTCCTGGATCGGTTTCTTCTTCCCACCATCCGTCCCCGCTTCCAAGAGCAACGTACGACTGGGCATACCCAATCGGCTCTCCATTCAGCATTGCAATGTATGGAGTGACGGACTCTTGCGCTAAAACGCTTGGCAAGTACTGTTCCTGTACGTCAGCAAGTGTCGGGCGTGCTTCTTCTCCGCCCCACCACTCGACGATATGAGATCGATTTAGCCACTCATAGAGCATCGCAAGGTCATGCTCAGTCATGAGGCGCAGTGTGACGGAATCGTTGCTGTTGGTCACGATGCTGTACTTTGTGATGCCTAACTTTGTTTTAGGGCGACTGCCCTGCTGCGTAACATCGTTGCTGCTGCGTAACATCGTTGCTGCTCCATAACATCAAACATCGACCCACGGCGTAACGCGCTTGCTGCTTGGATGCCCGAGGCATAGACTGTACAAAAAAACAGTCATAACAAGCCATGAAAACCGCCACTGCGCCGTTACCACCGCTGCGTTCGGTCAAGGTTCTGGACCAGTTGCGTGAGCGCATACGCTACTTGCATTACAGTTTACGAACCGAACAGGCTTATGTCCACTGGGTTCGTGCCTTCATCCGTTTCCACGGTGTGCGTCACCCGGCAACCTTGGGCAGCAGCGAAGTCGAGGCATTTCTGTCCTGGCTGGCGAACGAGCGCAAGGTTTCGGTCTCCACGCATCGTCAGGCATTGGCGGCCTTGCTGTTCTTCTACGGCAAGGTGCTGTGCACGGATCTGCCCTGGCTTCAGGAGATCGGAAGACCTCGGCCGTCGCGGCGCTTGCCGGTGGTGCTGACCCCGGATGAAGTGGTTCGCATCCTCGGTTTTCTGGAAGGCGAGCATCGTTTGTTCGCCCAGCTTCTGTATGGAACGGGCATGCGGATCAGTGAGGGTTTGCAACTGCGGGTCAAGGATCTGGATTTCGATCACGGCACGATCATCGTGCGGGAGGGCAAGGGCTCCAAGGATCGGGCCTTGATGTTACCCGAGAGCTTGGCACCCAGCCTGCGCGAGCAGCTGTCGCGTGCACGGGCATGGTGGCTGAAGGACCAGGCCGAGGGCCGCAGCGGCGTTGCGCTTCCCGACGCCCTTGAGCGGAAGTATCCGCGCGCCGGGCATTCCTGGCTGTGGTTCTGGGTTTTTGCGCAGCACACGCATTCGACCGATCCACGGAGCGGTGTCGTGCGTCGGCACTGTTGCAAATAGTCGGTGGTGATAAACTTATCATCCCCTTTTGCTGATGGAGCTGCACATGAACCCATTCAAAGGCCGGCATTTTCAGCGTGACATCATTCTGTGGGCCGTACGCTGGTACT